>DAOSUR010000001.1:0-300000 GCA_035378985.1 Anaerohalosphaeraceae bacterium | reverse complement strand
CGTCTCACCTTTCGGAAGAGTTGGTTAGGCCTTTGGTCAATTTTTTCGGGAATCGCAGTGCAGCCGGACGCATCTGTTTTGTTGTGGACTGTTCCGGAAGTATGTTTGGAAGGATGGGGCTGGTGCGCAGGCAGCTTGCGGAAGCTGTGTCGCGTCTGACTCCAGACCAGTTCTTTTCCGTTCTTTTTTTTGGAGGAAACGGGAGGATTTTGGAGCTCGGCAGGGGTGAGCTGCTGCGTGCAGTGCCGGCCGCTAAACAAGATGCGATTCAGCTGGCGGAGTCTGTTCGGCCGGAAGGTCGAACAGATGCCTTGTCGGCCTTGGCCAGAGCTATGTCGCTGCGGACATCGGATGGGCGAGGTCCGGATTTAATTTATTTTCTGACGGACGGTTTTGATTTGGATAAGGAAGGAACCGCCAGCCTTGCGGAACAGGCAGAGGAATTGAGGAGGAAACTGGCTCCGCAGGCGGTGATTCATACGATTGCTTTCTGGGCATCTCCGATGGACCGTCAGGTTTTGGAGATAATAGCCCAGCGAAGCGGAGGCAGTTTTACTTGTGTGGATTATGAGCCGGAAAATCGGATTGAGGATTTGAAATGACGACAGGGTTGGGAGTGATGGAAGCACCGTCGTGGTTTGACCGGTTTTTTCTGGCCGGCGGACCGATAGTCTGGTTTGTATTGCTGCCGATGTCGGCCGCAATGCTTGCTTTAGGGTTGGATTTGGGCTTTCGTCTCCGCCGGAAGGTTTTGCTGCCGAACAGTCGTGCGGGCCAGATAGCCGCCCTGGCGGGCCAATATGGATTGCTCGGGTTAGAGGCACGTCTCAAGGGCAGTCCGGACTTTTTGGGCCGGGCAATTCTGTGGGCTTTGTCCCAAAACAGAAAAAAGGGGTTTGACTTCGGGCTGGTACGGGAGGCAGCGGCGGACAGTCTGCGGGAACAGGGACTGGACCTGATGCGGCGAGCAGAGGGATGTCATCTGATTGGCACCGTGGCTCCGATGGTCGGACTTTTCGGAACGGTTTTCGGGATGATTCAGGCGTTTATTGTGTTGGGGGCTTCGGAAGGACAGCCCCGTCCGGACCAGTTGGCTCAGTCCATCTCCGTTGCTTTGGTGACAACGTTTTGGGGATTGCTGGTGGCAATTCCGGCACTGGTTCTGCATGGATTTTTCCGGATGCGGATTGAGTCTCTGATGGGTCAGGCAGCTTTCGAAATGGAGGCTCTCCTGGAGCGGCTTGCGGAGATGGGATGTTTCCGCAAAGGTCCGTCAAATATCCACGAGGAACCAACGAGAACTCCAATAGCGGAGGAAATGGAAAGTTCGGACGAAGAGGATGATGAACCTCTTGAACTTGAATTTGAGGCAGATGAATGAGAAAAGGTTTTTTGAATCTCCCCTTTGAACCGACAGGTTCGTTTGATATGACGCCGATTATTGACGTGGTTTTTCTGCTGATTATCTTTTTTATGCTGGTTTTTCAGTTTATTACAGCGGAAAAAGCGGATGTACAGGTGCCGGAGTCCATTCGTTCGGCCCAGCCGTCGGAGGAGGATGTTCTGGCAACGGTTACAGTCGGCAGGGATAGCGAGGGGAAGGTGTTTTTCAGGGTGGATGGAGTATCAGCAGAAGTCTCAGAAGTGAAAGAAGTTTCCTCGGTGATAGCCGATTTGATTGACCGGCAGGCAGCCCGAAAGAACGGTTCTTCCAAGAAAATTGTTCGGCTTCGCTGTGATAAGGAGATTCCTTTTGGAATAGCGAAATATGCTTTACAGGGGATTGCGGACAGCAGGGCAACGGATATTCAGTGGTCTGTAATAAAGGGGAACTGAACTTTATCTATTTTGACAGTACAGAAAATTTTGCCGGAAGAGGATGGGTCAGGAAACGGGCTGGGGCTTTTTTTCGGGTTCCTGAAGGTTGTACTGTTTGACTTTTGCGTAGAGGGTGGCCCGTGTGATTCCGAGCAGAGAAGCGGCACGGCTTTTCTGCCAACCGGCTTCTTCGAGGGCCTTTTTGACCAGTTCCCGTTCCGCTTTCTCGAGGGAAAAATCTTTGATGGAAATGGTTTGAGCGGTCTCCTGCGGCTGATCAGTCTCAAAGGAGAAGGCGGGATTCAGCAATAGGTTGCTGGTTCCGATTCGGTCTGAGGATTCGAGGAGGATGGCTCTTTCAATCACATTTTTCAGCTCCCGAACATTGCCGGGCCAGTGATAGCGTGTGAGCATTTCAGCGGCCATCGAGGTCAGCCCTTTGATTTTTCCTCTCTTTTCCGGGCAGATCGTGGAGGTCTGGATAAAATACTCGGCCAGCAGGAGAATATCTTCCCTTCGGGATTCGGCCCGCAGAGGAGCCAGAGGAATGGGGCAGACGCACAGCCGATAATAGAGGTCCCTTCGAAACCGGCCGGCTTCGACTTCCTGGAACAGATTTCGGTTGCTGGAGGCGATGATGGTTGCCTTGCATTCGATTTCCTCCAGCCCGCCGACTTTTCGGAATTTTCGTTCCTGAAGGACCCGCAGGAGTTTGGCCTGCAGGTCGAGAGGCATTTCGCTGATTTCATCGAGGAAGACGGTACCGGTGCCGGCCAGTTCCAGGAGGCCGATTTTTTCGCGGTCAGCGCTGGTAAACGAACCTTTGGTGTGACCGAAGAGTTCACTTTCGAGCAGGTTGGCGGTCAGGGCGGCACAGTTGATAGCGACAAACCGCTGCTGACTGCCGTTGCGGAGGATGTGGACCGCACGGGCGGCCAATTCTTTGCCGGTGCCTGTTTCCCCGACAATCAAAACAGGGTTGCAGTTGCTCTGAGCAACCAGGCGAATCATTCGCAGCGTCTGCAGCATGGCCCGGCTTTTTCCGACAATGGAAACCGAGGAGGGGCAGTCTTCCATAAAAAAGCGGTTGTCGGAAGCCGGCAGTTCTTCGCTTTGTGTGAGCCGTCGGACGGCATCGGCGAGTTGATCATTGTTTTCAATATTAAGAACGCACTCGGCGGATTTGTATTCGGCCAAGTACGTTTCCAGCGGGGGATGATTGAGCGGACCGAGCACCAGAACAGGCCGCTGCTGGTTATTTTTCCGGAGAGATTGAAGGGTTTGGAGGATATCAGTGCGGTCCACGTCCTGACCGAAAATTAGCAGGTTTGGATCGACGGCTTCCAGGAGTTCCCACACGTCTTCGACTTCATCGGCGGCATAAAGTTTCTTTGCAAAAGGTCTGGCTGCCTGCTGCGTGTTCGGCTGTCTGCCGACGACCAGAATCTTTTCCAAAGTCATATGCACTTACTCACGGAACAGTTCATCCTCAGTTTGTTCAAATCAGCGTACTGCTACCATCGGCAGGCGGAAATAGGAAACTTTAATAAATTATGGGACGGTCCAATAATTCAAAACTGGTAAAAGAGGAAGAATGTGAAGAAGGATTTTTTTCGGGAAAGATTATCGGACTTATTCCGGAAAGCTGGGCGGGTGAAACGAAAGATTGAAACGGAGCGGGAGGAATAATTTTCCGACAGGTGCGAAATTTTTGACCTCGGTTTGGAAAAGAGAACGGGATTCAGGAAGTTTTGGAGAAAACATTTAACTGGTTTTTCCTTAAGAGGTTAGAGCTTCTGCATGTCGGATTTATCCTGAGAGCTGGCATAGATGTTGCAAGGAAATCCTTTTTGGAAAGGTCTGAACAGTTCAATAACGTGCCTTTGATGGAAGGGAACAAGATGGCGACTGTGAAGTCTGCTGCAGAACAGAAATTGGATTTTATGAAGCTGATGGTAACGGAACTTCAGTATCAGAATCCGCTGGAGCCGTTGGATAACCAGCAGATGGCGGCGCAACTTGCCCAGTTTACCCAGCTGGAACTGTCGGAAAAGATGAACAACAATCTGGAGACAATCAACGACACGATCAGCAAGATGAATCTTGGATTTACCGGGGCGATGCTGATGGCGGAAATCGAGTATGCCCGCTCCCTTCTTGGGCACACGGTTTCCTTTTATAACGAGACCTATCAGCAGACGCTGGAAGGAAGCGTCAAGGGGATTCGATTTGTCGACGGCGAGCCGGTTTTGCAGGTGGAGGCCAAGAATCCGGCAAATGGTTCCGCTCTGGAAACGCTTACTGTTTCTCTGGATGAAATCAACAGCATTCAATAATCAAAAGGGAGTGAGCATATGGGTTCAGCACTATCTGCGGGTGTATCGGGCCTGAAGGCCCATCAGGCGATGCTGGATGTGGCGGGCAATAACCTGGCCAATGTCAACACGGTCGGCTTTAAGGGCAGCTCAGTAACATTTGCCGAGCTGCTCAGCCAGACCCTGCGTCGGGCCAGCGGTCCTGCGGGGAATCTGGGCGGAGTCAATCCGCAGCAGATGGGGAGCGGTGTGGGGATTGCTTCGATTCGGGTCAATACCTCGCAGGGAAACATCGTTACGACCGGTCAGGATTTGGATGTGGCGATTGACGGTTCGGGGTATTTTGTGCTGAATAACGGCTCGCAGAATGTTTATACGCGCATCGGCTCGTTTGCGGTGGATGCGAGCAATACCCTTGTGGACCCGGCGACAGGCTACCGGGTTCAGCGGATCGGCAACTACGGAGAAAGTGAGGGCTTCCAGACCGCCGGCGATACGAGCATTCATATTCCCTGGGATGCCTCGATGCCCGCCCGGGCCACGACGGAGATTACGCTGAACGGCAACCTCCGGGCTTCGGCGGAAAGCACCGCAGCGACGGTGCATAAGATTGTGTCCAATCTGGCCTTTACGACCAGCAATGGGGAGCGTGTGGCAACGGCCAATACTTATTTGTCTGATTTGGACCAGTGGACCACGCCGCTGGCGGTCGGTGCGACCGGAACGATTCTTGTATCCGGATATCTGGAGGACGGGACAGAGTTTACGAACCAGCCGATTACCTGGGTTGGAGCTGCTTCCGGCTCGGGGCCGACTATTCAGGATTTGCTGGACCAGATTACCGCCCTGTTTACGGATTCGACGGCGACCCTGAATTCGGACGGCAAGATTGTCGTTACAGCCAACCAGGCCGGCTATAACCTGGCGATGATTACCAATATGACGTATGTGCCGGCCGGAACGGATGAGATGACTGTGCCGACGTTTTTTGACTATGTGACCATCGGCGGCAATGATACCAAGAACTTCAAGATTACGGTCTATGACAACATGGGCGAACAGCATGTGCTCAGCGGCACATTTGTCAAGACCAATACGACCAATACCTGGGATTTGGTGATTGATTCCATTACAGGCGAAATGGCAGGTTCGTGGGACAGTTATGATATTCATAATTCGAGCGCCCTGAACCGCCGCATCTCCGGAATTGAGTTTAATCCGGACGGTTCTTTCAAAGGAATTTCCGTTCCCGGTGAGGAGGCGGTGATCGGAGTTCAGTTCGAGAGCAATCCCTCTGCGATTCAGACGATTGAGCTGGTGCTGGGGACACCGGGAGAGTTTACGGGGCTGACGCAGTTTGCCTCGCAGCAGTCGAGTGCGGCGGCGCTGACACAGGACGGATATGCAGCCGGCTCCCTGTCAAATGTGATGATTGACCAGTCGGGGATGATTGTGGGGACATTTACCAACGGCGTGAAAGTCAATATTGCAGCGCTGCAAATCGGGATTTTCCAGAACCCGGGCGGTCTGGAATCGATCGGCAACGGGTATTTTCTGCCGACGGCCAACTCGGGAGAGCCTATTGCCACGATGGCAGCCAGCAGCGGTGCGGGCAAGATTACCGGCCAGAGTCTGGAGCAGTCGAATGTGGATATTGCGACGGAGTTTGTGACGCTGATGCAGGCCCAGAACGGCTATCAGGCCAATGCCCGAACGATTCGGGTTGCCAACGATGTGCTGCGTGAACTGACCAATCTGATTCGGTAAAAAGGGAACGAACGGAATGGTTTTTTTGAGCCGACTTCAACCGATTGTGCTGTTTCTGGCGGGGCTGTCGCCATATGAGCGGTTTGAAGCAATGCGTCAGATGGACCGCAGCAGCCAGTCGGGTCTGACGGCTCTGCTGACCAATAAGTGGTTCATTATTCTGGGATGGTCGATGATTGCGGTTCTGCTGCTGATTCTGGCGGCAATTCGTCAGCAGCAGCGGGAGCGGAATCGCCAGAAGCAGCTTCGTCTGTTTGAAGAGAAGGCCAACCTCTTCGGGCTGACACCGGAGGAGCGTCAGGTTCTTTTATCCATCGCCCGTCAGGCCCGGATGAAACAGCTGGTCAATATTTATTTCCGCCCGCAGGAATTTGAGACGGGGATGAGGCGGCTGCTGCGCCGGACACTGGCTGATGCGGCGGATGAGGAGCAGCGAAAACGTCAAATTACGGTGATTGAATCCATTAAGTACAAAATTGGGTTTGTAAAAACCGGTGCATCCTCTAAAGGACGGTATCGCCGGAGTCAATATTTAACCAGCCGTCAGATTCCGACAGATGCAGAGGTGGGGATTGTCCCGAATTTCCCGATGGAAAGTCGAGACTATCGGGGCAAGGTGGTTTCGAATGAGGTGACGGGGATTTCGCTCGAAGGGGTCGCTCCGTTTCCGCTGAAGGCGGGGGATGCCTGCACCCTGCAGTATATGCTCGGGTCGGTTCTGTGGGGATTTGATGTCGTTGTCATCAGCTCTGAAGGGACGCATTTAAAGGTCTGCCATGTGGACCATGCGCGGTATATCAACCGGCGGCGGTTTGTGCGGGTTCCGCTTCATCAGCCGATCTGGGTGGCGAAGTTTCCGGTTTTTGTCCAGACGGACAAGCCCGCCATGCCGGTTTTTCAGCAGGCGGAGGTGGTGGAGTTTTCGGGGCCGACGCTGCGGATTCGAGGTGCTCTGAATGTGAGCCGGCGGGAGCGGGTTCTGGTGATTTTTGAAGTGGAGCCGGGGCGTGTAGTGCAGGATATCGCCGAGGTTCAGCGGGTCGGGTGCTCCGGAACAGGGCCGTTTTGTGTGGCGGAACTGATCGGGCTGGATGCCCGCAGTGAGGATGAGATGATTCGGCTGACCAATCAGGCAGCGATTGAACAGGGTCTGGAAGCGGAATCGGAAGAAGATTCCTGGGAAGAAACGGAAGCGGAGGTTCACGTTTAAATGCCGGACGGAGCGGAACGAATCGCATCAGGACTGAACGGGCTGGTTCGGCAGCTGGAGGTGGTGGCGCATAACGCTGCCAATGCCCAAACGGCCGGCTTCAAGCGGCGCGTGCTGACGTTTGAACAGGAGTATCAGAAGTCTTTGGAGGCCTTGTCAGGGAATCGTTCGCTCCGGAGCAATCCCATTCAGACTCGCCAGGAAATAGATTTTTCGCAGGGACGTTTGATTCAGACGGACCGTCCGCTGGATATAGCGCTGGAAGGACGTGGGTTTCTGACGCTTCAGACGCCGGATGGGCCGATGTATACGCGCAACGGCTGTCTTCAGATTAATGCCCTGGGGCAGCTGACGGACAGTCAGGGGCGGATTGTAGCCGGACAGAACGGCCCGATTAATCTGCCGGCGGATGCACTGGGGGGGGATATTCAGATTTCGCAGGATGGTGTGGTGCGGATCGGAACTGTTCAGGTCGGGCAGCTCCGATTGGCGGATTTTGGGGAGAATGAACATCGGCTGATTCCTTCGGGATTCGGGGTATTTGCCGCTCCGGCGGATGTTCAGCCGATGCCTGCGGCGGGGGTCAAGGTGCGGCAGGGCTATCAGGAGAGCTCGAATGTTCAGATGATTCAGGAAATGGTCAGTATGATGACGCTGTCCCGGCTGTATGAGGCGAATATGAATGTGCTGCGTCAGCAGCGGGAAGCCTCGCAGGCCGTTTTGTCAGCGGTTAATACGTGAAAGGAGATTTTATGCTGCGTGCTTTTTCAACGGCGGCCACGGGAATGGATGCTCAGCAGACAATGGTGGACATCATTGCCCATAACCTGGCCAACGTCAATACGAACGGATTCAAGCGGTCGTGTGTGAATTTTCAGGATTTGCTGTATTTGAAGATGCGGCAGGCCGACCGGGAAGTGACTTCCGGCGTGACTGCACCGAGCGGTCTGGAGGTCGGCAGCGGCGTCAAGATTGCCTCCACCAGCCGTGTTTTTACCCCCGGTTCGCTGGAGAATACGGGCAATGAGCTGGATATGGCGATTCAGGGAGAGGGATTTTTCCAGGTGACGTTGCCGAACGGAGAACTGCGGTACACGCGGGATGGAGCCTTTCAGAAGGATGCCAACGGCTATCTGGTGACGGCCAACGGGTATCAGCTCAGCCCGGGCATTACCATTCCGACGGATGCAATGGCGGTGGACATCGGCACGGACGGAACGGTGACCGTGCAGACGCCCTCCGGCGTGCAGGTGGTCGGGATGATTGAGTTGTATCGATTTCCGAACCCGGCGGGCCTGAGTGCGGAAGGAGACAACCTGTACCGGGAAACGGAGGCCAGCGGGGCGGCGGTGGCCGGTCAGGCCGGTCAGAACGGCTACGGAACGATTCTTTCGATGTATCTGGAAAAGTCCAATGTGGAAATGGTGCAGGAGCTGGTGAATCTGATTACGGCGCAGCGCGGGTATGAAATCAACTCCCGGTGCATTCGCACAGGGGACAATATGCTTCAGCAGCTGAGCCAGCTGATCCGGTAGTCAAAATAGGTGAACAAATGAAGCTTTGGATGCTTTTGAACGGGGTGTTGCTGTGCACGGCGGTTTCTCAGGACGCCGGTTTGGAGATTTATCTGCCTCGAGCCGCTCAGGTTGAAACAGAGGTTATCGAATTAGGACAAATCGGTCTGCTGCAGGGGTCACAGGACCTGGCGGCCGCTGTTCGAAAGATTTCGCTGGGGCGTTTTTCGATGCCGGGCCAGCAGATTACGCTGGACCAGCAGACCATTCGCAGCTGTCTGGCGGCAGGCGGAGTCTCTCCGGAGAAGATTCGCCTGATGGGGGCGGAACGAGTTGTGGTGAGCCGAAAGGGTCAGGAACTGAGCGGTGCATCGCTGTTGGAAACAGCCCGGGCGTATCTTCAGTCGCAGCTGGCCGGACAGGATGCCGTGATTGGGGAAGCGGCGACAGTGCTGTCCGGCCGTGTGTTGGAGGCCGGCAAATCCTGTGAGGTGGTGCCGCTCTTGGGAAGCGACCGGACGCCGGGTCGGCGGACCGTGATTTTGTCCTTTCGTGAAAATGGGCAGGAAATCAGCCGTGTTCTGATTCCATTTGAGGTTCGCTTTCGCAGCCGTCAGGTCGTTGCCGCGTCGGATATTGCGGTCGGCCAGGTGATTTCTCCGCAGGCGGTTCGTTTGGAAACAGCGGAGACCCCGGAGCCGCAGACGGTGGAATTGGCCGAGGTGGTTGGGATGACGGCCCGACGGGCCATTTCAGCCGGAACGGTGATTCGTCCCCAATGGCTTCAGAAGCCCGCACCGCCGATTCTTGTTCAGCGACGCCAAAAGGTTGTGCTGAAAATTGATACAGGTCTGATGCAGATTACCGCCGGCGGCGAGGCCCTCGATGAAGGTGCGGAAGGCCAGATAATCCGGGTCAAGCGAGGGCAACGTCCGGATGAACGGATTGTGCTGGGCCGTGTGATGGCGGACGGCACAGTTCAGCCTTTATGGGAAAAGGAGAACAAATGAAGAGAGACTGGTTTGAACATGCCCGGTACTGCGGATTCGTCCTGATGGTGCTTCTCTTGTCTTCCGGCTCGCTTCAGGCAGGTTCGATTTGGGCCAAACGGACAACCGCCGCCAAGCCGATGTATGCGGATGACAAGGCCAATCAGATTGGAGATGTCCTGACGATTATTATCAGCGAAATTCACAAGGTGGACAACAAGGTCAAGCAGGATTTGAGCCGTACCAGCGATCGGAGTTTTGATTTGGGCGGGGATGATATCTCAGTCGGCCATATCCTTCCGAACGTCAGCAAGGTTAAGGTGGATGTCGATTCAAGCAAAAGTCTGAGCGGAAAGTCGGACTACAAGGACGAACGGAAAATCGAAGACCGAATTACCGTCGTCGTGATGGATATTCACCCGAACGGCAATCTGGTGGTGATGGGCACGCGGACGCGGGAGTTAAACGGCGACACCCAGACGATTCAGGTGAGCGGGATTGTTCGTCCGCGCGATATCAGTTTTGACAATACGATTCGCAGTGAACAGGTGGCGAATTTTCAGATGATTGCCGTCAATGAAGGGGTCACAAAGGATTTTACCAAACCCGGCTGGCTGGGGAAATTTCTCGATAAAATCTGGCCGTTCTAAAGAGGACAATGAGAATGAAGACCGTCAGCAGAATACAGAAATCGGCCGCTGCCCTCCTTTGCCTGGCAGGATGGGCGACTGTCGGTTTTGCAGCCCGCGTCGCTGACATTGTGCAGGTGCACGGGATTCGTGGAAACCCGCTGTTCGGAACGGGATTGGTTGTCGGCCTGAACGGAACCGGCGACGGGTCGCTGCCCAGTGCTCAAATGCTCACCAGTCTTCTCCAGCGGGAAGGGCAGGTGAGTTTGTCTCCGGAGATGCTTCGGTCGGAGAATATCGCCCTTGTGATGGTTACGGCGGAACTGGGGCCGTGGGACCGGGAAGGTTCTCTTATTGATATTAACATCTCCGCTTTGGGTGCCGCCAAGAGTCTGCAGGGCGGGACACTGCTGGCGACGGAACTGAAAGGACTGGACGGCGAAGTCTATGCTGTGGCGCGGGTGGCGTCGGTCTCAACCAGTTCGTGGACCGTGGAAGGCAAGACCGGCAGCAAGGTCGCCAAAAATCATCCCACAGTCGGGCGGATTCCGAACGGTGCCTATGTGGAGCGGGCGGAGACATCCCGATTTGTTCAATTGATCGGCAATCAGCGGTATATCACGCTGTCGCTGCGGCATCACAACTTTACGACGGCAGAGCGGATTCGGGCGGCCATTGACCGGCTGTATCCGGAGTCTGCTTTTGCGGAGGACCCCGGGACGATACGGGTGCGGATTCCCGATACGGTAGCGGATGCCGATATCCTGAAATTTGTGGATTCGCTGCTGCAGTTGGAGGTGGAGGTGGATTTGCCGGGGATTGTCGTGATCAATGAACGGACGGGAACGATTGTCGTCGGCGGAACGGTGAGTATTTCTGAGACAGCCGTTGCGCAGGGTGACCTGGTGGTCAAAATCAAAGAGCAGCAGTACGTATCCCAGCCGACAACGCCGTTTACGGAGTCGGCTACGACCGCCGTCATTGACGATACTGCACTCTCGGTAGAGGAACGGCAGGGGTATCTCATTTCGGTTCCCCGAACGGTAACGGTGGAGGAGCTGGCTCGGGCCTTGAATGCCATCGGGGCTTCACCGCGGGATTTGATATCCATTTTTGACGCCTTGAACCGAGCCGGAGCCCTGCAGGCCAAGCTGGAGATGATGTGATGCCGATAGAGTTTCCATCTGATTCTCTGATTCCTCCTGTGCCTTTGCCTTCGTTGACGGCTGTCGAGCGTCTGGGAGCAGGGCAGGAGTCGGTCGGTCGAACCAAAGAGCTGGAGGAAACGGCCAAACAGTTTGAAGGGATACTCCTCCAGCAGGTTTTTAAACAGATGAAAGAGGCCACAGAATCCCTTGAAGTCAATGACGAGGAGGAAGGAGAGGAGACCGGATTCAGAGAACAAATTCAAAGTATGTTCTGGATGTTTCTGGGAGAGCAGGTTTCGCGGGAAGGCGGCGTGGGGCTGTGGAAAGAAATGGTTCAGCAGTGGATGAGAGAAGAATCTTTTAGGGATGCGGCCGACTCGGCGGGTCCGGCCGGATTGGATGAGCGATTATGAAGCCGATCAGCCGACAGCAGGTTGATGAACTTCTGGTCTATCTGGACTGCCAGGCGCTGGCACTGGAGCGGGTATTGGTCTTCCTGGATGAGTTTCGCCGGGCTCTGATTCGGCGGGACACCGGGGCTCTCGAGCGGATGCGGGAGCAGCTGGACGAGGAAGGACGGATCGGTTCCGAAATGGAAACCCGCCGTCGGCATTTGATGGAGCAGTTCGCCGCGGCGATGGGCTGCCGGGTTGAACAGGTGTGTCTGTCGGAGATTTGCCGACGATGTGAGCCTATGCAGCAGGTGCCGCTGCGGGAGCGGCAGGAACGCCTGAAGGAACTGACGGCTCGTCTTCGTCGGCAGCATCTGGCGACGGAGCTTCTGGTTCGTGAATGCGCGCGGCTGAATCGGCGGCTGCTGGAAGTTCTCACGGGGCAGCCGGCGGGGGGAGGACTGTATGATGCGCACGGCCGTGTCGGTGGAATGAACTCAACCGGGCTGGTCAAGATGAAAGGATAGAGAAAGACAGCAGGAAGGAACGCGGACGATGGCCGGTTATGATATAGGGATGAGCGGAATCAGCGCAGCGCAAAAGGCGCTGAATGTCATCGGCAACAATCTGGCGAACGCCGCCACGCCGGGCTATCACCGCCAGCAGGTGGATTTGCGGCCGGCTCGGGATTCCTATATGAACGGCGTGATGACCGGACAGGGGGTGGATTTTGCCGGTATCCGGCGCAAAATGGATGAATTTCTGGAGGCGCAGCTGCTTCAGTACAACTCCACTTTATCCTCACTGTCCCGAAAACTGGATGGTCTGAGGGTGGTGGAAAGTGCGATGGGGGAGCTGTCGCTGAGCAGCATCAGTGAAAGTCTGGATAATTTTTATGCCTCTCTTTATAACCTGTCTCTTCGGCCGCAGGATGTCAACTATCAGACCTCCGTGCTGGCATCGGCGGAGACACTAACCAGTCAATTCCGAAACCTCGCCTCCATTGTCAACAGTCTTCAGGATTCTCTTTATACAGAGGGTCAGGAGGTTGTCTCGAAGATTAATCAGCTGGCAGAACAGATTGCTCAGATGAATCAGGAGATTTTTTCTCTTCAGGTTCAAGGGCAGGAGTGCGGAAATCTGATGGACCAGCGGGACCTGCTGATTGGGCAGATGGGAGAATATGTGACGGTTCGAACCACCACCCGTGATTATGGGGTGGTGGATGTAGCGGTGGCGGATACTCCGATTGTCATTGGTTCAAATGTCTGTGCGATTCGGCTTGGTTTGGTGGAGGAGGGGGGGCAGACCCTGCTGGGAATTGCTGCGGCCGGCACGGAGCAGTACGAAACCGTTTTGCAATCGGGGACATTGGGGGCTATTTTTGAGCTGCGGAATGAAACACTGGCGGATTTTATGGAGAAGCTGGATACGCTGGCGGTGACGCTGATTTCGGAAATCAACCGCCTGCATGTCCAGGGCATCGGTTCGAGCGGCTCGTTTACGAGTCTGACGGGCTGGACGATGACGGAAAGCAGTGTCGCGGAATTTGTGCCGCCGGTGACGTCGGGGACAATTTATGTTCGGGTGATTGACCCGGACGGTGTTTCCACTCGCTATACAGTCACGGTGGATGAAACCAGCACATTGGAAAGCGTGGCAGCGGACCTGGCGTCGATTCCGGGACTGGATGAGGCAACGGGTTTGTATGCAGGGCGTCTTCAGATTGTGGCCAATACCGGCTATAAATTCGATTTTCTTCCGGGGGTTTTAACGGCGCCGACGTCGACCGTTCCTCCTGTTTTGGCGGGCGCCGGCCCGGGTGACGACCAGAAACCGCCGACGATTGCCATCTCCGGTCAATATACCGGTACCGTCAATCAGACGTACACCTGCACCGTCCACACCAATCCGCCCGGTCAGACGCTGGCGATTGGAAACGGAACAATGTCGCTGGAAGTTCGGGACGGCTCAGGCAGTGTCGTAGCGACGGTTCAGCTGGGGCAGGAGTATGTTCCGGGGACGGCCATTCCGCTGGAGCAGGGAATTTCCATTACGCTGGGAACAAACGGGTCCAGCCCGGGGTATTTAAACGACGGTGACGTCATTAACATTGAAGCCCTGGCCAATTCGGATACATCGGGTTTTCTGGCGGCCGTGGGCATCAACTGTTTCTTCAGCGGGCGGGACGCCTCCTCGATTGATGTGACGGATGATATTCGCTCGGACGCCTCTCGAATTGCCGTTTCGACCGGCGTAGAAGGTACGGACAACCGGAACTGCCTGGCAATGGCAAGTCTGGGAGACCAAACCCTGACGGCACTGAACGGAATGACGACCAAGGAATATTATCGGCAGCTGGCGGTGGATGTCGGACAGAAGATTTCCGTTCTGGATATGCAGCAAAGCAATACACAGGAAATTCTGCGAAGTCTGGAGGAGCAGCGCGACAATATCAGCAGTGTGGATGTCAATGAACAGGCCGGGTTGATGGTTATCTATGAACGGATGTTTCAGGCCATGGCCAAATATCTGAATTCCGTGAACGACTCCATTGACACGATTATGACTATTTTGTCCTGAAAACGCCTTCGGTTCAGAGGTGCGGTTCGAAGAATTTTGTGAAGGAATCAAGCGAGGATAAGCGATGAGTTATTCCTTGGAATCTATATTTAAGGCCACCTACTGGGCCATCAGCCGCCATTCGGGGGCCCTGAGTGTTCTTCAGCAGAAGGCGGCCACGGGGCAGGACCTTAACCGGGTTTCGGATGATCCGAGCCGCGGAAACCAGATCCTCGGTTTCCAGACGGATAAGCGAGAAAAAGAGGTTTATTTAAAAACGATGGAGGAGGCTATCAGCATTTTGGATTTAAGTTCATCTGTTGTTCAGAGCATTATGAGTGAATTGGCGAATGCCCGGGCTTCGATGGCATCTACGATGTCCGGCACAACGAGTACCCAGGTGCGGCGTACGTTGGCGACGGAACTGAATAATGCGCTGGAACAAATTGTTTCATTTGCCAATTCTGAGCGGCTTGGCCAGTATTTGTTTGCCGGAGCGAAATCGGAACAAGCACCTTATCAGGTTGAACGGGACAGCAATGGGCAGATTGTCCGCGTGACCTATCAGGGCAGTCAGCAGGAACAGAATGTCGAAATTATTGAGGGAATGGAGATTTCGGCTCTGCTGGTCGGAGATCGGCTGTTTCGGGATGATACCCGTCAGACTCCGGTTTTTTACGGGTCAACCGGTGCCGCCGCCGGCACCGGCACCTCGAGTGTTCGGGGAGATGTTTATTTGACTGTAGCCGGCAGTCCGGGCAATTACCAATTGTCGATTGACGGCGGAGCCAGCTGGGTAACGGTGGACGGGACGGAAACCAATGCAGCCGTCGTCCATTCCGAGACGGGGGAAGTCCTCTATGTGGATGCCACCGGAATTAAACAGACCGGCACGGAGCCGATTCGTGTTCCCGGAACGTATGATATTTTTAATATTTTGATTTACGCCAGAGATTTGCTGAACAATACGCAGAATCTGGATGACAAAACGCTGGACAGTCTGATGGGCGCGACTCTGGCGTCCATGCAGGAGGTTGAACAGAAACTGGTGCGGTCGTTTCCGATTATCGGAGGCCGCATTGAAACGCTCAGCAATCTGAAAGACAGTATGGAGGATATGAAAGTCAATTCAGAAGACGAGGTCAGCCGTCTGCTGGATGCGGATATCACACAATTGTCTATTGATTTGGCGCGTCATCAGCTGCTCTATGAGATGTCGCTGACGGCGGCGTCAAAGATTTTTTCAACCTCTCTGCTGGATTTTCTTCAATAGAAGGACATGAAATGACAGGAATGGCTTCTCCAACGCAGCTGTATCAGCAGGCCGTTCAGTCGGCTAAAGACGGACGAATTGATTCGGCTCGGCGTCAAATTGGGGAGTTTTTGAAGGCACGCCCGACCTACGGGCCCGGCTGGCATCTGGCGGGACGGCTGGCGATGCAGCAGGGAGATTTCCGGGGGGCCGTTCGGTGCTTTCAGCGATGCCTTTCTTTGCTGGATGGACCCAAGGAAGCTCCGGCGGATTTGGCTGCGGCTTGGCTGAAGCTGAACCGTCCTGATGAGGCAGTCCGGCTTTTTCGGATGATGCGGAATGAGGGCTGCTGGAATGACTCCCTGGTGCTGGAAGCTGCCGGTTGTTTCCTCCGCCGGCAGGAGCCGGCCTCCGCAATGGAGGTCTTTCAGATGGGGCGGGCGGTTTCGAAAACTCCTTCTGTTTTTGATGAGCCGATTGAGCAGTTAAAAGTTCATCGTCCGAAAATTGCCTTTTTCTGCGGGGCCGATGGAGATACGTTTTTGAAGCCGATTTTGTCCTACCTGCAGCAGCGCTACCCGGTTCGCGTGTTCAGCGGCAGCCGGTCCGATGAAATCCGGTCGCTGATGAACTGGAGTGATATTTCCTGGTTCGAGTGGGCGAGCAATCTGGCCCAGATCGGCACAAACTTTCCAAAGACCTGCCGCATTATCGTTCGACTTCATCGGTATGAAGCCTATTTGCCCTGGCCGAAGCAGATTCATTGGCCGAATGTGGATGTGCTGGTCACGGTAGGCAATTCCTATGTACTCCGGGCCCTGGAACATTGGGTGCCGGATATTCGTAAGCAGACAGCAATTGTCCGGATTCCAAACGGGGTGGATGTGGATAAGATTCCGTTCATTCGGCGGGAAAAAGGGAAAAATATAGCTTTTATTGCCAACCTTCGCTTGGTAAAGAATCCGATGTTTTTGCTCCAGTGTATGTATGAATTGCACCAGATTGACCCGGAATATCATCTCCACATTGCCGGCAAGTTGGATGATTTGCTTTTGAAGCAGTATCTGGAGCATCAAGTCCGAATTCTGGGGCTCGAGGAGGTTGTTCATTTTCACGGCTGGGTGGAAGATATAGATTCCTGGCTTGCGGATAAGCATTATTTAGTGTCTGCCAGTGTTATTGAAAGCCAGGGAATGGGGATACTCGAGGCAATGGCGGCAGGACTAAAGCCGGTTATCCATCATTTTCCGGGTGCGGAGGAAATCTACGGGCAGGAGTACCTGTTTACAACTCCTGAAGAGTTTTGCGGGCAGATATTATCGGACCTATATGAGCCGAATGCTTATCGAGAGTTTGTGGAGAGGCGATATCCTTTAAGTCGTACTCTGCGGCTTGTAGATGAGCTTTTGGCTTCTTTTGAGAATCAGCCGTTCAAAGCAGCGGCAAGGCAGACGGAAGCTTCAACTGCCTGCGTCTGAGGGGGGGTGTTTGAACTTTTGACATTTCTTAATTTTACGCGGCAGGATTTGGTCTTTTCTCTCTCAAAAATGCGATTTTGACTTTAAGGCATAGAATTTGCACAAGAAAAGGAGGAACACTGCGGACCCAAAAATCAATTAAGGGAGTTGAACAATGGCGGGAATGGATAGAAAAGTGCTGATGCAGGCGACGGAATTGGCGGAAGGGGGACGATATGAGCAGGCCTTAGGGCTTTTGGAGGGGTATTTGAGAGAGAACCCCAATGACCCCGAGGCCCTGAATGATGCCGGTACAATTCTGTACTGTCTTCATCGGGGGCGGGAGGCCATCGAGCATTTCCAAAAAGCCCGTTTGCACAGTCAGGGAGAGATGCTCACCCAGGTTCTTTTTAACCTTTGTGAAGCATATTTGGCGGAGCGTCAGCCGGAACAGGCGGTCGGACTGCTGGACGAGATGGCGGACCGGGAAATCCTGAATGTAGATACGCTGAATCGAATCGCCAATTGTTTTGTGGAAAAGCATGCATTTGGGCCGGCGATTGAAATGCTGCTGTATTCGCTGCGGCTGGCGCCGAATCAGGAAATCCTGCGTCCGATGATTGAGATTATCCGCAGCAAACGGACGGCGGTTTTTCTCTATGCAGAGCAGGAACGTCGTCTGGAGGGGCTCAAGGACTATCTTGGACTGCGCTATCCGATCCGTTTGATTGTGGGGGGACAGCCGCCGGCGGTGCCGGATGAAGTTTATGTGCGGAGCATTCCGATTTTTGTGGGCATCGGCCGAGCCCTGCTGGAAGGACGCGATCCGCATGCTCCTGCCATTCTTTTCCTGGACTATGAAGACCTGAATCACCCCGCTCTGGAACAGATTGACTGGATGGGAATCCGGGCTTTGTTTGTTCCTTCCCAGGCGGCGGCAGAACAGATTCGCCTGCGTTTGGGGACCCTTCCTTCGTCTATGCAGGTTTTGTCCATGGGGCCGAGCGTGGATCCCGAAACGATTGGTTTTACAGAGCGGCGAAAAGGCAAGCGGCTGGCGGCCATAGGACCCTGGACGGCGCATCAGAATCCGATGTTTCTGCTGCAATGTATGCAGAAGCTGCATTATCTGGATGCCGATATGCGGCTGTATCTGGCCGGCGAGTTTGAAGATGAGACGATTCGTGCCTATGTGGAATCGATGATTGAAACGATGGGGCTGGACAATGCGGTGATTCTGGATGGGGTTCCCCGCAGCTGGGCACGGTGGCTGAAGGACAAGCACTATATTCTTTCCACGGCGGTGGACGGGCGGGCGATGCCGGGGGTTCTGCAGGCGATGGCGGCGGGGCTTCGTCCGGTTGTGCATCAGTTCCCGGGCGTCTGCGAGTTTGTGGAAAAGGAGTTTGTGTTTGTGCTGGCGGAGGATTTCTGCCGACAGATTCTTGAAGGGGCGTATGAGCCGCGGCGGTACCGGGAGTGGGTCGTCAACCGCTGCTGTCCGGTTCAGGTTTATCTGCCGCTGGTTCGAGTCCTTTCGGAGATAGAACATCAGATTTCGCTTCGTTCCGGCGGGGTTCCGTATGAATCTCAGCCGTCTGTTGAACCGGCGGCAAGTGTTCAAAGTCCTTCTGTCATCAGCGGTTCTGTTCCCTCGGGGGCTTCTTTCGAACCGAGGCCGCAGGAGCCGGCGCCTGCCAAATCTTCCTCTGTTTCGGCGTCGGACTCTATTGAGGAGCTGGCCAGGAAGGCCCTCGAGGCGGCTCAGCGGCTCTCAGCCATTTCAGGAACAGCCGCGGGACCGGCGGAAGCAGGAACGGTTTGTTCTTGTTCGGGAAGGAGTCCGTCCGCCGTCCCTTTTTGACGGAGGATTCCGCTCCGTTGTCCGGTGAGCCGACTCAGCCGATTTTGTCAGACGGCACCGGAACCAAACGGATGAAGGTTCTGCTTGTTCCGCCGGCCGGTTTGCTGCCGGCGCTGTGGGCTCAGCCGGCTGTTCGGATTTATGCACAAGCTGCCGCATCGGAACAGGAGATTACAATCTGTCATGAATATGCAGATTTATACATCGGGCATCCCGGCGTGCACGGGTTGGCTTATGGAGATGCCGGGGAGCTGAAGGAATCCTTTGACAAAGTGATTTACCTGCGGGGAGCTCCGCAGAAAGGAGCCGGTATGGACTGGATGTTTGATGCGGCGGGACAACTGGGAGTTCGCCTGGAACAGCAGCAGACACCTCAAATTATCTTAAACAGTTTTGATTTTGTCCGCACGCAGCGATTCGGTCTGTCAAAACTGGCTCATCCGCGAATTGCCCTGGCACCGATTTCGACGGATTCGTCCAGCTGGCTGTCCGTTCAGTCGGCGGAACTGAGCCGCCAGCTGAAAGAGAAATGGGGTGCGGGGCTTCTGTATGTGGGAGGAGGAGGCGGTGCAGCGGCGCAGGAGGCCAAAGACCTTCGCGGGAAGCTGACGGCTCGAGAAATCGCGACGGTTCTTCGGCAGTGTGATTTGCTCATCAGTGAGGATGAGGAAATTGCGGCCCTGGCGGCTGCCATTCAGCTGCCGGTGGTCTATCTGGGCAGGAATTCGTGGGATTGCTGGCCGATGAAAAAAGGAGCCGCTGTTGTTTCTGTCTGTCCGGTCAAGCCGGAGGACGTTTTGGAGGCCGTTGAACGATTGACTATTTCATGGGCAACCCCGAAGACCACAGAGAAATCGGATTCGTGAGAGGATGACATTTCGACGTCCCCAACATGGTCCGCTGGTCAGTATCCTGATCAGTACATACAACCGGCCGCAATACCTGGCCGAGGCGCTCGAAAGTATTTTCAGGCAGACCTGGCCGCATCTGCAGGTGGTGCTGGTCCGGGACGGCGGGGCGGATGTCGAGGAGGTGGTGCGTCGATTTGATGACCGGCGGCTGACCTTTATCAATCGCTCGGAGAATCGAGGACTTCCCTATTCGTTTAACGAGGCCCTGGCTCATGCCCGCGGCGAGTACATTTGTTATTTGGGGGATGATGACAAGTTTTATCCGCATCACGTTCAGCGGCTGGTCGAAGCGATCGAGAGCCAGGACCGCTGCGGCGCTGTTTACAGCGATTTGTATAAGGTGCACTGCCGGGTCAAGCCGGACGGGCGGCGGATTGCGCTGGCAAAAAATCTGGAAATCTCGCGGGACTTCGACCGGATGCTGATGCTTCAGTTTAATCACGTCCTGCATGTGAGTGTGATGCATCGAAAAGACCTGCTGGAGCGGGCGGGAGGATACAACGAAAACCTGAATGTGCTGATTGACTGGGATTTGAATCGCAAACTGTGTTTTTATACGGATTTTCTGCACGTCCCCCAGATTACGGGGGAATATTACGGGCCGGTTGGGGAGTGCGACCGGATTTCCGTTCAGCGCCGAAAGAATGTCCAGGACTATTTGCGGAATGTGCTGACTATCCGCACGACTCGTCCGCCCAAACCCTGGCCGTGTGTGGAGGATTTGTCGGTTTTGGTTCTGGCTGAACGTGCGGATGCCTTGCTGGAGCAAACGCTTCGTGATTTGTGGTCCCATACCTTTTATCCGCAGCAGATTTATGTGGCGCTCGGTCCGGAGCAGGCGTCCGGATGGCGGCCGGCGGTGCCGAATGTGGTTGTGGTGCCGGCGGAGCCGGCTTCTTCCCTTGAAAAGCGTGTGGACCGAATGCTGGCGGTCTGTGAAGGGGCCTATACCGCGCTGGTGCCGACGGGACTGGCGGCGGAGATGGATGAGGCGGCCTGGCTGGAGCGGTCGCTTTGTCCGCTGCTGGAGTGCCGGCAGCCCTATCAGGCCTTTGAGCTGGTCGAAGCGACGGAAACGTGCTGGGGAGCGGTTTTCCGAACAGAGGAACTCCGGCGGGTGCGCCGGCAGTATGGACATCTGCCGCTGCGGGCGTCTTTGCAGGCGGGGGGTTTTTCCGTTCGAAAGCCGAAGTTTGAAGAATATCCGTTTCGATTTGACCATTTTCTGGCGGCGGCTGAACAGGTTCAGCAGGAGGGAGATTGGGGATATGCCGCCCAGATTTATGCGTATCTGGCGGAGCATTTCGGCAACGGGTTGTGGATGCGGACGCGTCAGGCCCACGCGCTGATTCAGGCGGGACGCTGCGGAGAGGCCCTGCAGGTGCTGGAGCCGGTGCTGTCCGTTCGGCCGACCGTGTCCGGCCTGATGCTTGCGGCCCGCATCTATCAGAAGCAGAAAAACTACCGTCGGGCGATTGAGTTTTATGAGCAGGCCCGAAGGATTGTCGAGGGAACGGAGGTGCAGAGGAGGTGGACTCCTCCGATTCGACGAAAGGCAGTCAAACCGGCAGCAGACGAGCCGGAGATGTCAACTGAGGAGAGCCGAGTATGGACTTAGCGGGTGCATTGCACAATCCCGATCAGGGATGGATGCAGCGGTATGAGATTGTTAAGGAACTGGGGGACTGCTATGCCTCCGTGGGCGAATATGAAAGTGCCCGCCGATGCTATGAGCAGGCCTCCTGGCTGGAACCGGATGAGGCGGGGCCGTATGTGGGCACCGGCGTCATCGAACTGCAGCAGGGACGGCTGGAGGATGCGGAACTGGCCTTTCGGGTGGCGCTGCGGCTGGACGGATGCAACAGCCGGGCCTGGGCGGGGCTGGCCATGATTGCCCAGCAGTGCGGACGGCTGCAGCAGGCCTTTGATTATTATCTGAAAAGTCTGGAACTGGACAACAATCATCTGACGGCCCTTCTGGGACTCTTTCAGGTGTCTTGCCAGATGGGGACCTTCCGGCAGGTGATTCATTATCTGCAGGTGTATCTGCAGATGCATCCGGCGGATACGTCGGTGATGTTTTGTCTGGCGGCTTTGTACGCCAAGGAAGGTCAGATTCGGCAGTCGCAGGACCTGCTGAAGGATATTCTGGCGCTGGAGCCGGGGCATCAGGATGCCCGCCAGCTGCTGGAGGAACTGGAACACAAGGCCCTACAGAAAGGCAGGAACGAAGTATGACCAAGGCGATGGGATGTGCACCGGCCCGAACAGAGGAGCCGGCAGGACAGGACGAACAGATGCTGGCTTATTTGACCGACCTGCTGGAGCGGCAGCTGGAGAAACTGCGCAAGTATGACCTGGACGGGGCAGTTCGGCTGGCGGAGGAATCTCAGCCGATCTCCGCACAGATTGCCCGACAGAAGATTTTGGAGCGTCCCTGCTATGCCGGGCAGAAGAAGAAGATTCAGGGGCTTTATCAGGACATCTGTCTGGTCATTGCCGCCGAACGGCAGGAGGTGGCGGAAAAACTGCGGCAGATTCGGGAGGGATTGAAAGCGCTCGGCGCCTATGCCGGCCGGTGAGGGTTTGGAGATGCCTGTTTTTTGACGGGGTCAAAAAATGTCTGGAAATCTTCTGATTGCGATGTCCGGCGGCACGACCTGTGTGATTAATGCCACCCTGGCCGGAATCATCCGGACGGCTCAGGGTTCCGGAGCGGTGGGGAGGATTTACGTCGGCTGTCCCGGCATTCAGGGGGTGCTGAAGGAATCCATGCTGGATTTGACGGAGATGACCCCGGAGGAGCTGGAGCTTCTGGCGTATACCCCGTCTTCGGGATTTGCCGGTACGGCGAGAATTAAACCCCTCGAAGAGTCGGAACTGAACCAGCTGGGCCGGATTTTCGATGCCTATCAAATTCGATATTTTATCAATATTGGGGGGAATGGAACCATTAAGCAGTCAATTGCTGTTTCCGCTCGTCTTGGGCAGGTTGTTCAGGTTGCTTCGGCTGCCAAGACGGTGGACAATGATTTGGGAGATGCGGAATTTGATGATGTGCTCTATACGCCGGGATTTCCGAGCTGTGCTCATTATTGGCGTCATAAAACATTGATTCTGGATCAGGAAAATCAGGGGGCGTGTGAACATGATACAGTTCTGATTGCGCAGACCTTCGGACGTAAGACCGGTTTTCTGGCCGGCTGTGCCCGTCTGGCGGACCCGGAGCGTCAGATGCCGCTTTTAATTCTGCTGCCGGAGGACCAGCGGCCGCTTCAGGAGGTTTTGGGGGCGATTGAACAGATCGTTATTCGCTGCGGCAGGGCTGTTGTAGTAATGTCGGAGGGCTATGATGTGGGAGATTTGGGAGAGAGATATGATCGAAGCGGCCAGGTAATGTACGGCAGCAGCCGCACCACGGCGGCCCAAAATCTGGTGAATCATCTGGCGGATATGGGGATTCAGGCCCGGTCCTTTATTCCTACGATTGATCAGAGAAGCGACAGTCTTTTTCTATCAGAACTGGACCTGATGCGGGCTTATGAAGTAGGCCGTTTGACCATGCGGGCTCTTTTGGAGGGAGAACGGAGTTTTCTGGGCTCGATGGCTCGTTCGGTTGGCGGAGAGGGCCGGGCAGAGTTTCGATGCGTTTCTTTTTCCCGGATTCAGGATTATTCGCGTCGAATGCCGCCGCAATGGATTGCCGCAGGCGAGTATGATGTAACGGATGCGTATTTGGAATATGTTTTGCCTTTGATTGGACGGACTTTTATCGATTTGCCTCAGCAGGATGGGCAAATGATATTTCTGACCAGACCGAACCGTTTTGCGTCCAAACGGCTTACGAATTCCGGACAAAATGAGACGGTCGGTGCACAGACGGAAAGGGTCGAGGCATGATTTGGATTTTCCCAATGGCCGGACGCGGAAGCCGTACGCAGACGCTGGGGGCTTTTAAGCCCTTTATCGAAATCGGAGGTCGGAAGGTTATTGAATGGCTTCTTGTGTCGATTCGCCGCCATATTCTTCCGGAAGATGAGCTGGTTTTTATTACGACGGAGTCGTTTGCGGCGGAGTATGAAGTCGAGTCGCAGCTGGCCGAGATGCTGGATGCGATTGTGCCGGGCAGACCCTTTCACCTGGTGACTTGTCCGACTACGCCGCCGGGCCCTTCGGCATCTGTGTATGCCGCTCGGAATCATTTTGACAATCCTTTGCCGGCGGCGGTGGTGAACTGCGATCAATTTATTGATTTTGAACGGTTTGAATGGACCTCACAGCGGCAGGGATTTCTGCCTGTATACGCCAATTTCGGCAGCCGTTCGAGTTATGTCGAAATCCGGGACGGCCGGATTGTTCGAGTTGTGGAAAAGCAAAATATTTCCAATTTGGCCAGTGCGGGCGTTTATGCCCTGTCCTGCGGCAGGGCTTTGCGGGAGGCCCTTGAAATGCAGTTTGAAAAAGGACCGAAAACCGGTGAGGAGTACTATGTCGGACCGGCTTTCAATTATCTGATTGAACGCGGCTATGAGCTGATTCCGACGGCGGTCCGGGCCAAATACGATTTGGGGTGTGTGGAAGGGATTGAACGGTTTCAGAAAACGTGGATGTGTGAAACGGGGATAAAGGTTTTATGAAACCTTCTGACGGAAAGATTGCAATCTTTGTCTGCGGGCCGGTTCGTTATACCGTCTATGTGTCGAGGATGATTGACCGGATTTTCCGCGGATATGATTATGATTGTTTTTACCATATCTGGAAAAAGGACCTCGGCAATAAAGTCCGGGCTCAAGAAGTGGAGGATTTGGAAGAGGTCCAGAAAAATCCGCGCACCAAAGTCCTGATTCGGCAGGAACCTTATCGACCGGAGGATTTTGCACAGGCTGTTGGACTTCAGACAGGGTCCAATTCGTCCATCAATGCCACGATGGGGATGTTTTTTTCTGTCAATGTACTCTGTCATTATTTGGAGCAGCTGCCTGATTTTTCCCGTTATCGCTATATTCTGCGCTTGCGGACGGATTGTGCGGTTCTTAATCCGGAATTTCCTCTCCTGCTGGACGGTTCCGAGAAAACACTGACTTTTGCTAAAAGCTATTTTATCCCGGAAGAAGTGATTTGTGATCATATCTGTTTCGGAACGGTACGGGACTTTTTTTCGGTGTGGCGTTTTGAAGCGATGGAAGACATTTATCGAGTTTATCTGGAAGCCAAACGGAATCCGGAAGGTGTGCTGCGCTGCCGGCTCCAAAAACATCCGGAAATTTGCATCCGGGAGACGCCTGTGCGGTTTCGGGATTATCATATTGTTTACTTCCCTACGCGGGATTGTGAACCGGCAACTTTGTCTAAAGCTCTGAATCAGTATGGGATCGAACGGTTTTTTGAAAAAGGTTTTCAACTCATTGATTTCCGCGAAATCGACGAATTCAACGAGAAGTGGAAAAAGTATTGGCAAATGCAGAAAACCCAGTCATCCACGCAGCCGCGGTTTTCATTTGTGATGATTGTGCTCAACGGAATGCCGTTTATTGAGTACAGTCTGAAGTCTATTTATGAGTTTGCTCATGAGATTATCATTGTGGAAGGAGCGGTGGAAAAGTGTCTGTTTGCCGCCAATCCGGACGGTTCGAGCAAAGACGGCACGGTGGAATTTCTGCGAACCTTTCCGGACCCGGCGCATAAGATTCGTCTGATTCAGGGCCGCTGGCCGGAAAAATGCGAAATGCAGAACGAGGCCCTTCGGTACGTGACCGGCGATTATGTCTGGCTGATTGATTCAGATGAGGTCTATAAGCGGGAGGATTTGGAAAAAATACGGACTCTCCTGAAGAGTGACCCCTCCATCACGCAGGTGAATTTTATTCCGGACAATTTCTGGAAAGGCCTGGATTATATTTTCGTCTCGCCTAAGTTTTTTGAACCGGCTCATCATTATCGTCGTCTGTTCAAGTACAAACCGGGAGCAGTGTTTACGAGCCATCGGCCTCCGACTTTACGCTGGCCCGGCTGCAGTCAGACCACCGAACAGATGAAGCTGCTCGACGGGCAGACGACGCGTCGGCTGGGCATCATTCCCTTTCATTACAGTTATGTAACGGAGGAGCAGGTTCGCCAGAAAATAGAATTGTACCGCCGGTACGGCTGGGGGCGGATGTGGAATCTGGACCTGCAGGCGTGGTATGAGGAGTGCTTTTTGAAGTGGACACCGGAAAATCGGGAGGAAATTGAGAAGAAATGGCCTGTTTGGACAGGCGATCGGGATTCGCACACCGAACGGTTTACGGGGATTCATCCAGAGGTCATGAGGGATTTTATGGAAAAGATCAGAACGGCTGATGCGGTTTTCCCGGAGGAAAAGACGCTCCCAATTCTGGGTTCGCCGGCTGTTGCGGCTCGGGTGCTTCAAAACTGGCAGATGATTGAAACAGATGAGCCGATCCGCAATCGGATTGCGATGATACAGAAGTATCTTTCTGAAGGAAAACCGTTTTGGAACCTTCACGTTGCGTTGGCTTATACGGCGGCACGGCTGAAACCAAAGACCTATTTGGAAATCGGGGTGCGGACCGGTGCTTCGATGGTTCAGGTGCTGGGACAAAGTGAACTTGACCTTGCGGTGGGTGTGGACTTGTGGACGGGGTGTTATTCGGGCCTGCCGAATACCCGCGAATATACTCAGAAACAACTTCAGACGTTTCTGCTGAAAACAGGCCTCCGAACTGCGATTCATCTGATTCAGGGCGACAGCCGTCAGGTTCTCAAACAGTTGATTCAGGAAGGGCGACGATTCGACCTGATTACCGTGGACGGCGACCATTCACAAGCGGGAGCATGGGAGGATCTGCTCGACGCGAGAAAGCTGCTGGCGGACCGCGGGGTGATTGTGTTCGATGACTTGATTCATCCGCAGTTCTCTTATTTGCTGGAGGCAGCAAAGCGGTTTGTACGGGAATTCTTGGAATTCAGACTTCTGCTGAATACCAAACAGGACAACGGGACGGCTGTTTTTCTGAAGGGGATTCTTCCGGAAGAGTTTCTCCGTCAAGCCGAGTTGACTCCTGCAAAGAGTTCTTCGCTGAAGGTGGCGGAGGAGTATGTCAAAAACGGAATGGCGGTGGAAAACGGCTCAGCATTTGCAGAAGCCATTGCGCGGGTTTTTCAGGAACGGCGGCCGCGAAAGATTATCGAAACCGGAACCTATCTGGGCCGAGGAACCACCACGATTCTGGCGGAGGCGATGTGCCGCAGCGGCATCGAAGGAACCTTTTTTACGATAGAGGTCAATCCGAACTACTATGCCCAGGCAAAGACCTATCTGGAAAGCAGAGGTTATCCGGTCAAACCGCTGTGCGGTCTGTCGATTCCGCGACGGCTGCTGCCTGCCCGTGACCAGATTCAGACCTATGTTTCCCAGACAGCCGGCGGCGAATCGATTTTTGTGGACCATCCGGAGCCGGTACGGGCCGAACGGTATTATCAGGAGACGGATTTTCCGGACGTACCGGATGACCTGCTGGGACGGTGCCTGGAGGCCTTCGACGGCCGGCCGGATTTTGTACTCCTCGACAGTGCGGGGCATCTGGGCTGGATTGAGTTTCAATATCTTCTGGAGCGGCTCAAAGGCCCCTGTATTCTTGCGCTGGATGATATCTACCATGTCAAGCATTACCGCAGTTTTCAGCAGATGCAGAACGACAAACGGTTCGAGATTCTGACGGCTTCCAAAGAAAAGTTTGGGTTCTGCATCGCCCGCTTTGAGCCCCAGCCCAAGCCCCGGATGACGGCTGAGCCGCTGCCGGAGCCGAAACATATTCTCTGGCTGCGTCCGGATGCCATTGGGGACGCGGTGCTTTCCGCCTCAATGCTGCCGGTAATCCGCAGGCGGTTTCCGAAGGCGCGGCTGACCGTGCTGATTCAGGAATCAACGGCGCCGCTTTATGAGGCCTGTCCGTATGTCGATGAGATTCTCCGCTTCAGAACGGAAGAGACATACAAGCCGTCGGAATTCCTTCAAAAATGGGCTCCTAAGATTTGGAAGCTGCGGGCGGATTGGCTGCTGCATTCGGTCTATTCCCGGCAGTATTTAATGGACGGATTGGTTTATCTGTCCAAAATTCCTGTCCGGATTGGAATGGAAGGAGACTGCACCAATATTTCACCGGAGCAAAAAGCCGAGTCAGACTGCTGGTACACACAGTTGATTCCAAGTCCGGGTGCTTGGAAGCCGGAGCTGGAACGGCACCGGGATTTTCTCAAAGGGCTTGGCTGTGAGGTAGAATCCTTAACCCCGATGATTTGGCTGACAAAGGAGGATGAAGCGTTTGCCCGCCGCTGGTATGAGGAACACAGCGTGGCGCCGGAGCGGGCGGTGATTTTGTTTGCCGGGGCTCGGGTGCATCTTCGTTTTTATGACGAATATGGCAGGGCGCTGGAAAAGACGGCCCTCAGCCGTCGAATGACGGTGATTGCATTGGGGAGCAAAAGCGATTCTGAGATGAACCAGCGGAATCTGGATCCGCTGAACCGAATCGGGGTGCAGACGTTCAATCTATGCGGAGGGCTTACCCTGCGTCAGAGTGCTGCTTTGATAAAATATGCTCGACTGGCTGTGGGTGCGGAAACCGGTTTGGCTCATATTGCGGCAGCACTGGGAGTGCCGCATGTGATAGTTATCGGCGGGGGGCATTTCGGACGGTTTATGCCCTACAGCCCAAAAACCACATTGGCGGCCTTGCCGCTGGATTGCTATCGATGCAACTGGAATTGCCGCTACAGCCAGCAGAAGACCTACTGCGTCCAGGATTTGCAGCCGTTTGTTTTATCGGAAGCCGTCGAAAAAACGCTGGAATCATCCGCCGACAAACCGCGGATTTTCATTCCCGATTCAGCATCTTACCAAAAATCAGTCGGTGGACCGGAGTGGAAACTTTTTGAGGATGCTGTTCCTTTTCAGAATGTAGAGATTTATTCTGTTTCGGATAGGAAGCCCTTGTCGCAGCGGGGAAAGGAGAAAACTCTTGTTTTCAACAATCCGATGGAGTTTTCGATCATAGACAACGCGGATGAGTTTACCTATTCAAAAAAATGGCATTTTCAATTGTTTCAGCAGTCGTCTCAGGAATTATTCGGCAGGCCGGTGGACCCGGATAACTGGGATCTGAAGCGGTATCAGGACCTTTTGGTTTGTGAATTTCTTAAGCGTCATATTCCGAAGGGGTCAAGAATTTTGGATGTAGGCGGAGGACATTCGAGAATCTTAGAGCATTTTTATCGAGATTACGAATGCTGGAATATCGATCCCCTGCAGGGAGATGGGCATGGTCCATTGGAACTGGATACAAAGGGCCATTATAAATTAGTACGAGATTATATGGGCAATTTCAATTCGGAATTGCCGGATAATTATTTCGATTTTGTTTTTTCTATTTCAACCCTGGAACATGTCCCGGAGAATCCGAAGATTCATCAGAATATACGAGACGACATTAATCGAGTCTTAAAACCGGGCGGTTACAGTTTTTATCTTGTTGACACAATTATAAGGCCCAATGGGGTTTGGGTTCACGGGCAGGTTAAAAACTTTTTCTTTACGCAGAAAACCCTCAATCGGTGGGTGGTGCCTCAAGAGCTCATCAACGACCCCGATTTGTACACAATGTCCAAGTCGGCTTATGAGAAATGGTGGATGCCGTCTAACCATATTCCTTATGAGTCATTCGGTCGACCGTTTTCTTATCAGGTTTTGTGGCAGAAGGCGCCGAAGCCGAAACCGCAGGGAGGAACCGGTCAGAGTTCCAAATCAAGCCGGGCGGAGATTGCCCCTCAATCGACTTGGCCGAAAATCACGGTGGTGACGCCGTCCTTTAATCAGGCCAAGTATTTGGAGGCGTGTATTCAGTCGGTCCTGAATCAGGGCTATCCGAATCTGGAATACATCATTATGGATGGGGGCAGTACGGATGGCTCTGTGGAGATTATTAAGAAATACGAGAAATATCTGACATACTGGCAGAGCAAGCCGGATGGAGGTCAGTATGCGGCGGTTGAAGAGGGATTTCGGCGTTCGACCGGGGAAATTCTGGCGTGGCTGAATTCCGACGACATATTTTTGCCCGATGCCTTTTTCAAGGCAGCAGCGATTTTCCAAAATCGTCCGGATGTTTCCTGGCTTACGGCAAAGATATGTACCCTTCGGGAAGACGGGACAATCCTTTGTGCAAATCCGTATGTGAAACTTTGGAATCGCGCTCGCTATTTGCAGAAAGACTACAAATACATTCAGCAGGAAGGGACATTCTGGCGTCGGAGTTTGTGGGAAAAGGCGGGCGCCTGTCTGAAAAAGGAGTCGTATTTGGCCGGTGACCTTGAGCTGTGGATGCGTTTTTTCCGATACGCTGATTTGTTCACCGCAGAGGCTTATCTGGGGGCATTTCGGTATCACAGCGGCCAGAAAACCGCCGATTTTATTGAGCAATACAATCGGGAAGCCGAAGCGATTTTAGAAGCCGAGCAGCAGGAATATGAAAAACAGCCGCCGGAGCTGCGCCCCCCTCTGCGTCCGGCTCCCCCGCCGATTTCGGAATTGGAAATCAGCCGTTATCTAAAAACGCTGCCGAGCGTGAAGCCGAAGAAGACTGTTCAGGTTGTCTCCTCGAATGAGATTCGTGTCAGTGCCATTGTTTCAACCTATAATTCGGAGGCCTATATAGCAGGATGTCTGGAGAATTTAATCGGCCAGACTCTTTATGAAAAAGGGCAGCTTGAAATTCTTGTGATTGACAGCGGGTCTCAGCAGAATGAAGGACAAATTGTTCGGGAATATCAGGAGGAGTATCCCAATATTCGTTATCTGCGTACGCCGCAGCGGGAGACAATTTATGCGGCCTGGAATCGGGCGGTTCGGCTGGCGGCAGGCAGGTACCTGACCAGTGCCAATACGGATGACCGGTATCGGTCGGATGCCCTGGAGATTTTGGCGGATACGCTCGATGCTCATTCGGAGGTCGGCCTTGTTTACGGGGATCAGATTATCAGCCCTATCCCCCAGGAAATGTTTACACTGGAGTGGGGGGAGAAGATTCCGCGTCCGGATTATACGTATGAGCGGCTGCTGTTTGGATGCTGTGTGGGGTCACAGCCGATGTGGCGAAAGTCGCTCCATGAGGAACTGGGGTATTTTGATGAGTCGCTGACGGTCGCCGGCGACTGGGACTTCTGGCTTCGAATTGCCGCCCGTTATCCGTTCAAGAGAGTGCCTGAATTTCTGGGAATCTATTACAACAATCCGAACAGCGCGGAGCATCGCAAGCCGATTCATTCCCTGTATGAACGGTATCTGGTCGGCAGGCGGTACGGCAATCCGTACATTTCCACAATTCCGCGCTGTATCCGAAAGGACAATCCGCTTGTGTCGGTGATTCTGCCGGCTCATAATGCCCGAGAATTTATCGGGGAGGCGATTGAGAGTGTTTTGATTCAGAATTATCCGCATTTTGAACTGCTGGTCATTAATGACGGCTCAGAAGATGATACGGAAGCCGTTGTCAAGCGGTATGAAGACGAGCGAATTCGATATTTTGTTCAGGAACGAGGGGGGCCTTCGGCGGCTCGAAATGAGGGAATCCGTCGGTCAAAGGGAGAGTATTTTGTGATGCTGGACGCGGATGATTATTTGTCGGCGGATCATTTGGGACAGATGCTGGCCGCTTTTGACGAGCATCCGGAGGCCGACCTGATTTACTGCAAGACGATTCTGATCAACGAAGAAGGCAGGACGATTCGGGTTCATCAGCAGCGGGAATTTTCCGACTCGAATCAGCTGATTCGGGAGTTCTTCCATGCCGGTTTTCCGCTTCTTCCGTTCCGTACGATGATTCGCCGGAGAGTATTTGAGCAAATCGGCGAGTATGATCCGTCGCTTTGGGTGGCGGAGGATTTTGATATGTGGCGACGGTTTCTGAAACAGGGATTGGTTTTCCGCTATTGGCCCAAATCGTTTTATGGGCGGCGAATCCGAGGAAATGCCTGGTCCAAGACCGTTACGCCGGAGAAAGCCGCGACGCATTTTTCCGTTCTTCGGAGGTATCTGGATACCTTTGCACCGGAACAGCTGTTTCCGGAGGCCCATTGGGAATCTTATCAGGGTTGGAAAAAGGAGTATCTGTTCCGCTCGCTGGCGGCCGGAGTCTTTGTTTCACTGGCGGAACAGTACAGGAAAAACGGATTATCACCTTTGGTTCAGTCGGCGGCGGAACTGGCGATGGAGCAGATACGAATCTGCAGGTCTCTCTGTTCTGACCAGCCGGTTCCCCTTTCTCTGGAACAAAGATGCCAGACCCTGCTGGTTGACACAGGAGCCGTTGGGGCCCTGCAGGAAAGTGCGGCAGGATGTTCGAAAACGGAGGTTGAATCTTGGAAATGACAAGGAGCGGTTTTCCCAATCGGAATGCAGATGCGGTTCTGGCAACGAGCATATCGCCCCGGAACCTGGACCTTCAGCAGCGGGCGGTTCAATCTTGGCTGAAGGCGGGCTTTTCGGTGATGAGTGTGAATAATCCGGAAGAAATTGAGCTGCTGCGTCCGCTGTTTCCGCAGGTAGGGTTTGTTCCTGCGCGGCGAAACGGAAAGGAGCATTTCGGCAAACCGCTGATTTATATTGATGATTTGCTGACGGCTTTGAAGGAGACGGGGGCATCGATTGTCGGCCTGATTAATTCGGATATTCATTTGAAAATGACACCGGCACATCGGAGGGTTCTGAGGGAAGTAACCCGAAAGGCCGTCCTCTGTGTCCATCGCATAGGCGTGCAGAATTTGGATGAAGAGAAAGGAGATATGTTTCTCGGAGGTGTGGATGCTTTTTTGTTTCATCGCCGCCTTCTGGAGCAGATTCCGCCTTCTGTTTTCTGTCTGGGAGTGCCTTGGTGGGATTATTATTTCCCGATCGTCTGTATTCTGAGTCAGGTGCCGCTGGTTCGTTTTCAGGAACCGATTGCCTATCACCAGAAACATCCTCTGAATTGGGATATGAAACTGTGGTACCGGATGGGCCGTTATTTTTATGAACGGCTTTTGGAATTGTGTGCTGAAAAAACGGGGTATAATCCGTTTCAGAATCTGGCCGGAGTATTCGGCAATGCCTGGAAATGCTATCATATTATTCTGACTCAAAAAAAAGTTCCCTTGGAGGTAGTTCAGAGAAACCTGGCTTATTGTGAGTTTATCTTCGGCATCATCTGCGGTTCCGTTCGAATTTTGGAACCCGTTGTTCCTTCAACGGCAGATGCCGTTTTTTCTGACCGGTTTGAAAACGGCATAAACCATGTTCATCAATTGGAGGTATCAGCAGGCCGATGAGTTATCTGGTTTCAGCGATTGTTTCGGCATACAAGTCGGAAGCGTTTCTTCGCGGGTGTCTGGAAGATCTGACGAATCAGACCCTTTTTCAAAAAGGGCTCCTGGAAATAGTCGTGGTGGACAGCGGCTCGCCGGAGAATGAGTGGGAGATTGTGGAGGAGTTCCAGAAACGCTCAGGTTCCATTCTTTATCTTCGAACCTCGGAGCGGGAAACGGTTTATGCGGCCTGGAACCGGGGCATCCGGGCTTCCTGCGGCAAGTATTTGACGAATGCGAATACCGATGACCGCCATGCCCCGGAGATGCTGGAAGTATTGGCGGACCTGCTCGAGAAAAATCCTGACCAGGCGGCGGTCTATTCTCATTTTTATATTACGGATGTGCCTCATCGGACCTGGCAGACCAAAACGCCTTCCGAATTGGCGGACTGGCATCCCCCGTTTTCCCGTGAAGCATTGCTGAAGGGCAATTTTATGGGGCCTCAGCCGATGTGGCGACGGTCTCTCCACGATGAATACGGTTATTTTGACCCGTCCTTTAAGGTCTCCGGCGATTGGGAATTCTTCCTGCGGGTTTCACAGACGCATTCGTTTCTGCTCAATCGGGTTCCGCTGGGGCTGTATTACCGCAATCCGGGCGGTTTGGAGCGAAGCGCGGGGACCCGACATCAGGAAGACCAATTCATTCGGGAATTGTACACAAAAAACCGGAATCAAATCATTCGCAGGCCGTTTCTGCCGGAATCGAAGTCCGATTCTGCGGCCGGTCCATCTGTTGCGGTGCCGGCTTCCGGTCCTGCCGTCCGGCTGATGGTGAGTGTTTGTATGGCGGCCTATAATACGGCCTCGTTTATCCGGCAGGCGATTGAGTCGGTTCTGGCTCAAACGTATCGAGATTTTGAACTGGTGGTTGTGGATGACGGCAGTACGGATGATACGGCGACGGTGGTGCAGTCTTTTCAAGATCGGAGAATCCGGTTTTTCTCCCAGCCGCATAAAAACTTTGCTTCGGCAATCAACCGGGCGATTCAGGAGGCACGTGGGCAATTTGTACTGGGGGTTGATTCGGATGATTTTATCACCCCGGATTATCTGGAACGAATGATTACATTTGTGATACAGAATCCGGATTATGATTATTATTATCCGGAAAAACTAACGTTGGTGGATGAAACCGAAAAGCCGACGGGAGTGGAATGGAAATACGATTCTATCGAAAATCCTGAGATTCTTCCGGCTCTTCTGTTTGCCCGAGGCAACTCACCGATTCCGAATTCCGGTTCGCTGAAGCGGCGGGCTCTGTTCGAAAAAACCGGATTGTATCGGGAACTGGATAATGTGGAGGATTTTGATTTTTTGTGCCGATGCGGACCTCAGATTCGCTTCCGAAGGGTTGCAGGGGGCTGCGGATATTTTTATCGAAGGATGGATAGAAGCAATAACGCACGTTATGAACAGCGCCATCGCATTACAGCACAGTGTTTGGAGGAAATGATTGAACGATATCGCCCGGAGCAATTATATCCGTTTTTAAAGGGGGATGATTTTGAAAGGAAAAAACAATTCTGGAATTATATCATCTCCATTTTTGAAAAGCATGCCGAGACGTATCGTCAAAGAAAGGGAGAGATTTTTGCTCAGTGTGCGGAAAAATACAGACAGAGGAGGTCTGAAATTTTGGTCCGAGAAGGTTTTAAACAAGTGCAGGTCAATTTGGAACGGAAAAACCTGTTGGGGGCGGCTCAGCTATGTCGGCAATTACTGTCCGATAAATCTCTTTGTTTGGCGGACGACAGCCGGCAAACTCTTCAACAGATTCTCGAGGCAATTGAAGCAAAGTGCCCGGAAAAAGAGTATGCCGTTAAATGAAGAGATTTGGGGTAATTGGGTGATTACAGGAAGATTATTTTCAGCCGATAATAAAAATAGGATTATTGGAAGGTAGACCGATTCTGTTTTGCGAGAGAAGACCATGGCATCTATCCAATTGACCGGTCTTTCGACAGGAATTGACACAGCGGCGATTGTTGAGCAGCTGATGAAGGTGGAAAAACGCCGACTGACCAGTTTGCAGTCCAGCCTGGCAACGCTGAAGGACAAACGAACGGCCGTGACCGACCTGAACAGCAAGCTGACTTCTTTTCGTTCGGCCCTGAGTGCTTTGTCGGATTCGAGCCAATTGAGGACATATCAGGCCAAAACCAGTGATGAGGACCTGCTGAGCGCAACTGCCAGCAGCAGTGCATTTGAGGGCACGCACAATATCAAAATTCGACAGCTGGCTACCGCCAACCGCTGGGTGCATAATGGATTTAATTACAAAACTCAGTATGTCGGGGAAGGCAATCTGATTTTGTCGTATAATAACAAGGAGTTTGTAGTGCAGACCACGGCCACTACGACTCTGGAGGAATTGGTAACTCTGATAAACAATGACCCGGATAATCCGGGAATTACGGCCAGCATTCTGGATTATCAGTCGGCCGGCGGACGGTATCATCTGGTTCTGAGCGGTCGTGAAAGCGGTTCGGATTATCAGATTGCTATCAACACGAGCAATACGGATGTTCATACTTCTTCGGCCCTGAAAACGAGCAACGGGGACAACGCTTCGCTGACGACCCGTCTGTCTCAATTACAGGGCAGTTCCGGTTTTGGGACGGGTTCCACATCGGATCAGATTCGGATTCAGGGTACCCTTCGGGACGGTACGCCGGTGGACTATTCTCTCGATGTGAACCAGTACACGACCGTGGAAGAGCTGATGTCCGAAATTGAAAATGCATTTGGAGATACGGTCAAGCTTCGGCTGGAAGAAGGGACTCTGATACTTACAGACCTTACCAGCGGGGCCAGTGACCTGTCAATTACGCTTGAGCTGGTGCCCGGAGAGGGGTCATCGGCGGCCTGGACGGCTCCAACCTTTACGGAAACAACGGTCGGCGGTTCGATTACGTCCAATCTGACGCTGCTGGCGCCGTCCACTTTTTTGGAAACCCAGGCGGCTCAGGATGCGATGATTAAGGTGGATGGATATCCGCCGGGGGATGATACGGATGAAAATACCTGGATTCGCCGCAGCACCAACACGATTGATGATGTGATTGCCGGGGTCACCCTGAATCTGCACAGTGCGACCGGGAATGACACCGATGGGTATCGGTCCGTAGAAGTGACCCTGAACCGTGATACGACGACGCTGAAGGATAAACTCCAGGCGATGGTTGATGCGTATAATGCGGCGGTTTCCTATTTAAAGGAAAAAACAACCTATAATGAAGAGGAGAAAAAGACCGGTATTCTGTCTTCGGAGTACAGTTTAACCAGCATTACAAGTCTGATCCGTTCTCCGCTTCTCTTTAATGCAGCCGGGTTTACAGACAAGGATACCTTTGTCAAGCCGGCGGATATCGGCCTCAAATTTAAGGCGGACGGCACTCTGACTCTCGACAGCACAATTCTGGAAGAGGCCCTCGTAGATGATTATCAGGGGGTGCTTTCTCTGATTGGAGCCAAGAAGACGGGCTACAGCAATTCCAATACGATTCAATTTTATCAGGCCAGCAGTTATACGCAGGGCGGCCAGTATGATGTCCGGGTTACAGTGGAAGGCGGCGTGATCACATCGGCGCAGATTAAGCTGAACACGGAGGACTGGTCGGCAGCACGGGATATGCGAATCGAAGGCAATACTCTGTACGGAAGTACGGATACCCTCAGCAGCGGATATCCGGCTTATCCTGAATACAGCCTGGTTTTAACGGTCGATACATCGCAGAACGGAAGCTTTGATGCGTCCGTAAGCGTCAAGCAGGGCTTTGCAGGCAATCTGTATGATGTAGTGGACAACATGCTGAAGGTCGGCACCGGACGCGTTTCCATGGTTCAAAAGAGCGTCCAGAGCCGCATTGACAATATGGACAGTCAAATCAGCCGAGAGGAAGAACGGCTGAGTCGTGTTGAGACGCGGCTGAAAAATCAATATGCACGGCTGGAAAGAACGCTGCAGCTGATTCAGCAGCAGATGTCCGGCCTGAACATGCTTGGTTAATCGGCTTGCCGGATGACGGCGGACAGCGGCGGGAGCAGGTATACGCGGTGAATCGAAGGGTATCCTGCAAGAAAAGACTGAACTTGGGCGGGCGTTTTTGTGCTGAAAAAGAGGACGTGAACGGAAGGAGGCCATGTTTCTGAGGCGAGAGGGAGCAATGCCTGGGGGGCGTAAACAAGGCGGCAGGCAAAATCATTTGAAAGCGGTTCCGCCGCTTTCCGCATCCATTCTTCCAGGCGGATTGTCTGAATCCAGAGATGCCGGATTTGGGGGACAGCCGCAGGAACAGTCAAAGAAGCCGGGTCGAGTGAGAAGACTTTCGCCACAGCATTTCGAGGGTCTGCATCCAGCAGAAGGACATTCTCTTGTCTGCGTGCCAAATGCAGGGCAGGGTGAACAACGGTGTTGACCGGCAGGTCTTTGACGGATTCCGACGTCAGCAGAAGAAAGGACCGCCGGAAAGACGGCTGAGTGAAAAACTCCTCCATCCATCTGTAATATTCTTCCCAGGAAGAGCATTGAACAGGAAGGGGACGGATTTCTATCTGTGATGCTGTCCCGGATAGCTCGAAGTCCGCGATTTGTTCAGGGACTTGAGGATTGCGGGATGGTTCTGCAAGAGATTGCGGATTCAGAATTTCAATCTCTTCTGTTCGGCCGGAAACACAGGAGCGGATTTGGATGGTGCGGCTTTGAGCGGATTCACTTTTGCTGTCCGCAGGAGGCAGGGCCAAGGATTCTCTGGAAAGCAGAGCGGCACAGGCGCCGGCGGCTACGGCAGCGGGAATCCAGGCCAGCAGAGCCGTTCCGGCCAACGGGGGCGCCAGGGTTTCCAGCGGAGATTGTCCGGATGGGGCGGAAGCGGACTGAAGCCATTCCGACAGCCAAGCCAGGGGCCAGGCCGTCAGGAGGAGAAAAACACTGACTGTAATTTGAGCAAGAAAGAGTTTTCGAATCTGCTCCATCGAAGCATAGAACCGAACTTCTTTTCGGATTTTTTCGGCCAGCAGCTGTGCCTGTTCGGAGGTGAGGATTTGAAGAGAGCGGTCGGTTTCCAGTCCAGCTCTTTTGAACGGCAAAATCCGGAAAAAGTAGTCTTCAGCAGCCCTGCGCATTCTTCGGCTTGCCAGCCGGACCAGATACAGCAGAAAAAAACCGAGGAGAAAAACCGTCAGCAGAGCCAGCAGGGGCTCCAGGGAGGCGACGGTCCGACCAATCATTCCAACCAGCCGTCCGCAGGTTTCTCGGTGAAAAACGATCGCTTTCAGGCAGCCCGCAACGGTCAAAAAACTCAGCATCGAAGCAGCAGCGGTCAGCGGAGGAAAGCCGTCCAGCTGACTGGTGTTTTGAGCCCTCAGACAAATTAGAACCACAGCGGCTGTCAAAGACAGCTGGAGAATCCATAAAACATCGAGCGCCGGGGAAGACCAGGGCAGCAAAATACCGGTCAGCAGCATCGCGGCCATGCCTGCAAACAGAAGTTCTGTGCGGCTCCAGCCGGCTCTGTCCTGAAAGGGTCCGCTTGATACCGGGGCATTCATTTGGGTTTTCCTCATCCGAAATTGCCCTTAGTATAGCCGGCCGGCGGAAGCGGGCAAGGATTATCTGGTATGACGCAGCCGATAGAGCAGGGCGAGGATTTCAGCAACCGCTGTGTAAAGTTTTTCCGGAATGGGCTGGCCCAGTTTGACAGTGGCGTACAGTTCACGAGCCAGCGGGGGCCGCCGCAGGATGGGAACGCCGTAGGCGCGGGCGACTTCTTTGATTTTTTCGCAAAGATGGTCGGCTCCTTTGGCAACGACAATCGGGGCCGGTGTCTGAGCGGGGTCGTATTTGAGAGCGACGGCCACATGGTCCGGGTTCACCAGGACCACATTGGCCTTCGGTACTTCCTGAAGCATCCGCCGCATAGCGGCTTCCATCTGTTTCTGGCGGATCTTGGTTTTGACTTCGGGAGCTCCTTCTGTATCGCGGTATTCGGCTTTGACTTCCTGCTTGGTCATTTTGAGTTTTTCAATATACTGCCAGCGGTGATAAAGAAGGTCCAGAACGGCCAGAATCAGCAGGCCTGCACAAATTCGGATGACGACCCCGAAAACCAGACGTCCTATCGAGGATAGAATCTGGTCGGGAGGCATCCACTGGAATGTGGTCAGGAATTGAAGCTTGTTGTGCAGGTAAAGCCACACAATGACCGCCAGAAAAAGGATTTTTGCGGTGGACAGCCCCAGCCGCACGAGGGATTCCGGAGAGAACAGCGACATCAGACCCCGCATCGGATTGAGATTTTCCGGTTTCCAGGCGAGGGCCTTGGGGGCGAAGTTATATCCGCTGACCAGAATGCATCCGCCGATTCCCGCCAGCGACAAAGCCAGCAGAAAAGGGGCTGTCATTTTCATGATTTCCAGTATCAGGGAATTCGCATATTTCAGAAAGGATTGAGGATTGTCCAGCCAGAGCGGCTGACAGGAAAGTCCCGAGAGCATTTGCTGTTTGGACCACTGCACAAACCAGGGGGCGCACAGGGCGGTCATCAGGGTCAGCACAATCAGAGAGATGGCAGCGAGCATCTCCTGGCTTTGAGGGATATGGCCCTCCTGACGCGCCTTTTCGATACGTCGCGGGGTTGGGTGTTCTGTTTTGTTGGCTTCAGCCATAGAAGGTTAAAACGGCAGCAGCCGATTGAGCCACTGGGCGAACTGCTGGATATATTCATTCAGATACGGGATGAAGAAACCGATAATCAGCAGTCCTATTCCGATTCGCAGCGGAAAACTGAGAAACAGGACATTGGATTCCGGGGCAATTCGGGCCATAAAGGCCAGAACGACCAGCAGCAGCATAAAGGCTGCCAGAATCGGCGCAGCCAGCTGAAGGGCCAGAAGGAACATGGCGGAGCCGGAGCGCAGAATGCTTTCCATAAGGGCCCCTATATGGGGGGTACTTGTCGGAGGGAATCGTTCGAGACTGCGGGAAAGAACCTCCAGAAGGAGAAAGTGGCTGTTGGTGCTGAACAAAAGGAGAATGAAAAGAATCTCCAGCAGCAGCCCGAGCGGGTGCCCTTCTTCGCCGCTGAAGGGGTCAAAGACCTGGGCGATGCTCAGGCCCATTTCCTGTTCGATGTACTGGCCGGCCATATGAATAACGCTGAAGAGACAGTAGGCCGCAATCCCCATGGCCAGTCCGTAAAAGACTTCTTGTCCGAGCAGCAGCACCATTTCAATCGGGGCGGGGTTATTCAGGAGCGGCGGAGGGGTTAAAACAGTGAAAAAAAGACTCAGCAAAATGGCCGCAGCGATTTTCAGCTGAACAGAAAGCACGTCCCAGCTGAAGATGGGGGCTGCGGCAAAGAAGGCCCCCAGCCGAGTCAGAATCAGGAAAAAACCGTAGAGTCTTCCGCCGAACAGGTCCATACTTTACTGTCCATAGGTCTGGATTTGCGCAAAAATTTCGTAGGTGAATTTAATGAGGATTTGAAGCATCCAATGGCCGAAAAACAGGGTGGTGACGCCTACGCCGATGATTTTGGGAGCCGTGGCCAGCGTCATATCCCGGATGGAGGTAACCGTTTGGAACAGCGAGATGAGAATGCCCAGTCCGGCACAGACGATGAGAATCGGTGCCGAGACGAGCAGGGCGGTTTCCATTGTGTGGCGTCCCAGATAAAGAATGTAATCAGCCGTCATAGGTTCAATCCTTTATTTGAAGCTTAAACTCAATCCCTGAGCCAGAATCCCCCAGCCGTCCACGAGGATAAACAGTATGAGTTTGAAAGGCAGTGAAATCATGACCGGCGGCAGCATCATCATCCCGGCACTGAGCAGAATACTCGAAATTACCAGGTCCAGCAGGAGGAACGGGATGAACATCAGGCATCCGATTTCGAAGGCGGTGCGAAATTCGCTGATGACAAAGGCCGGGGTGATGATGTGCAGGGGCAAATCCGATGCCTGGGCCGGCGGGGTGATTCGAGCCATATTGACAAAGACGGCCAGGTCAGAGGTCCGAGTTTGGCGAAGCATAAAATCCTTCAAAGCGTCACTGGCGATTTCCGTGCTCTGCTGGAGTTCCATTTGGTTATTCAAATAAGGAAGAATCGCTTCCTGATGGATTTTGGAAAAGGTCGGGGCCATCGTAAAAAGGGTCAGAAAGAGGGCCAGACCGAGCAGGGCGGTGTTGGGAGGAATGGTTTGGGTTCCTAAGGCCCGCCGGACAAAACCGAGGACGATGGCAATACGGGTAAAGGATGTCATCATTGCCAAAATGCTGGGCAGCAGAGCCAGCAGGGTAAAGAGAAATACCAGCCGAATGGGTCCGCTCCAGGGAGTCGGGGCCTGCTGCTGCGGGTCGGTCGAGGCCTTGTCGATCATTTTGAGAAGGTCTTCGATGGTGGGCATGGTTGTTTGCCCGGCCGAAGCAGCCGGCTCGGGGGCAGGGCTTTGCGCCGGGCAAGCCGATTGGAGCCAACCCGCCAGAACAAGAACAGCCGGAAGGCAGCTCTTTCTCATAAAGACGGCTCCTTTTGAGGGGAGGTCGGCAGAGAGGTTTCCGTCAGCTCGGCAAGAAAGCGGATACTTTCCGGCGTACTGCTGAGCAGCAGTTTTTTGCGCCCCACTTCCACAAGATGAAGCATCTTGCGCGGTCCAAGCGGAACTGTTTCAACTACAGTGATCCATCTGCCTTTGCTGACCAGAAGTCCTTTGCTGTATTTGCGGACGAACCACCACAATCCGCCTCCAAAAAGGGCAACAATAAGAATCATAATCAAGAGCTGCCGGACGAGATTTTGATGCAGATTGTCCAGATTTTGGGATTGGGAAGAGGGTTTTTGCTCCAGCCAGACCGGCTGAGCGGTTTGGGGCGGATCGGCTTCAGCAGGTTGGGAGGCGGACAAAACCCATTGTCCCACCAGGCAAAAAACCAGAATCAATCCGAGCCATATCAGTCTTTTTTTCAGCATTAAGCCGTCTCCTGCAGGACAGAAATTATGTCTGTGGAGAGGGACTATGCAAAAGGTGTGCCGATTAGGCAAAATGGTGTTTTCCGCCGGTTTCAGGGGGTTGCAGAAGTCCGGCGTCAGGAAAACGAACATCTATTGTACAATGGCTTTACGGGTTATTTTTCAATAATCAGGGTAATCAGAATTTGGGTTTGTTGGGTTGTCAGACCGTTTCGACTGGTCCATTCTCCGCCGCTGCCGGCCCCCCAGCAGAAAATAGGCAATTTTTTGTCGGCAGTATTCAGAGTTTCCAGATAGTCTTTTACGGCTTTGGCTCGGCGGGCTGAAAGAATCATTTGACCGGACGGTGTATTTTCCTCCCCGGCTAAGCCGAGGATATACACCATGGCTTCATGGCCGGTTGTGGTGATGCAGATTTGGTTCCAGGCCAGCTGAAGCTCTTTTTGGGCCTTTTCATTCAGTACGGCGGACTTGGGGGCAAATTGGATTTTCATTGGAAGGAAGGTTTTGGAAATGCCGTCGATTTGAGAAGGGGAGATTTTCATTTTGGTTTCGATTTGGAACAAGACCCGCCGCAGCATTTCCATCCGGGCATCGATGGAACGATCTTTTTCCTCATCCATCCCTTCGTCAATATTGTAGGCCGGCTTGGGATGTTTAAATTCAGGCCCGCTTTTGTTTTCAATCAGGAAACCGCTCAGCCCTAAATCCGCCAGTGCCCGTCGTATGGAATTGCTGCCGGCCATAAATTTGTGTTTATCGACACGGGTATCGGCCATGCTGATAAGCATGACAAAAAAGGTCAGCAAAAGAGTAACCATGTCCGAGTACGTGACAATCCAGGCCGGTGCTCCGGCGGGGCTTTCCTGCGGTTTCTTGGTGCTCATTCGTAGATGCTCCGTTCCAGCAGTGTAATTTCCAGTTGGCGATTCTGGGGCGGCGTCCGCAGGGTGGTGGCCGGCGAGATGCTGAACCGCTCCAGGGGCAGCCCCCCTTCCTGAGTGAGGTATTCGAGAACAGCCAGGCAGCGGGCCAGAGAAAGTTCGGTATTCTCCACCGGTCCGGTTTCGGCGATGACTACCCGGCCCGTCACAGAGCCCAGAAACTTAGCCAGGGCTTCCAGGACTTCCCGGCCGGGCTGAGAAATAGCGGTTCCCTGTCCCCAGAAGAACTGTTCCGAGGGGATTGTAAAGACCTTCAGATTTCGAAAATCCAGCGGTTTTTTTTCCTTCATAAAGTTGCTGGTCATCCGGGTGATGTTGGTTCGGGTTTCCGTTCCTTTGGTTTGCTGGACCTGGTCGTTCGATTCCTGTTTTTTATGGAAGGATTCACGGTCGCTGATTCGGCTCCAGCCGATTGAAGGCAGGGACTGGGCAAAGGACTGGGCCAGCGACTCGAAGGTTTCTTTTTCAAACGTGGCAAAACTGATGAGCAGCACAAAAAAAGTCAGCAGCAGCGTCATGCAGTCGCTGAAGGTGACCAGCCATTCCGGTGCGCCTTGCTGTTCTTCTTTTTTTTTGAACCCGGCCATAGATTAAATGTTGGCTTTGATTTCTTCACGATGATTCGGAGCCAGGAACGCCTGCATTTTTTCCCGAACGATGGTGGGATTTTCACCCCGGCTGATGGTGCAGATGCCTTCCAGAATCATCTGCATCGCGGTGATTTCCGCCTGGGAATACAGCCCCAGCTTTCCGGCCAGCGGGATAAAAATGAGATTGGCCAGAATGGCTCCGTAAAAGGTCGTAATCAGGGCGACGGCCATTCCGGCGCCGATTTGGTCCGGCGAGGTCAGATTGCGGAGCATCTGGACCAGCCCAATCAGCGTTCCGAGCATTCCGAAAGCCGGAGCGGAGGCCCCCATAAACTCGAGAATCTTTTTTCCGCGTGCGTGCCGCTCCTGAAGCGACTCGATTTCCAGCGACAGCAGCTCCCGCATTTTTTCCTCATCCTGGCCGTCCACAAGCATCTGGAGGCCCTTGGCCAAGAACGGGTTGTCCGTTTTTCGGATATGCTCTTCGAGAGCCAGAGCGCCGTCCCGGCGGCTGATAGCGGCGTAATTGACCATCTGCTGAATCAGTTCGTTGGGGGACGGCACTTTGACAAGGACGGCTTTTTTGATGACAGAGAAAATCCCCAGAAACTGCGGCAGAGAAAAGTGAATCATTGTGGCGCAGAGCATCCCGCCGACCACGATACAGACGGAGGGAATGTCAATAAAGGCCATGACTCCGCCGCCCATGGCGACAGACACAAAAATCACTGTAAAGCCGAGAACCAAACCAATAATTGTTGCAATATCCATACTTGTTCAGCGTATTTCCTGAATGCGTTTCAGTTTTAAGTTGATCATCGAAGCCAATTCGGGCTGGGCGGTCCCGATTTCCCCCAGCACTTTGGCGGTTGTCCGTTCCGACATATAATACAGGATTTTGATGGCATCAGACGCCTGAGGCCCGGCCGCCATCGCCGCCAGGATACGGGCGGCCTGGGTGGTATCCATTTTGTCGTAGGTGGCGGCCAGCCGCTGGAAATTGGCCTGCTCGAGGGCTTCAATCTGGAGAATGCTCTTCTGCAGTTCCTGCTGTTTTTGTTCGACTTCCTGAGCTAATACAGCCAGTTTGGCCCGCAGCTGATTGAGCCGATCAATTTCCTCCTGCAGGGTTTGCTGGGTCATCTGAATCCGCTGTTCCTCCTGAGCCAGCTGTTTTTCTTTGGTGCGGTATTCCTGCATCCGTGCCCGGATGTCCTCGATCAGGTTCTGCAGCTGCCGTTCAGATAAACCGGGTGTATATTCATCAGAGGCAGCCAGAAGGTACGAAGGACCTGTTTTAGCAGGTGCGTCGGCGGAGCTGTTGGTTGCAGCGGGAGAAGAAGCCGGCTGGGGCAGAGCCGCTGCACGTTTCTTTTTCAGATGCCAGCTGACACCGAATGCCGCTGCAAAGCACAGCAGTCCGGTCATTATCAGAATCAGCAAATGAATTTTTTTCATACGTTTCTTCTCCTGTCCGAAAGCGGGTTGGATTTAGACAGAGGCCGCCGTCGGACGGTTCCAGTTTGTATGCGTATAATCATCCAGTTGTTTCTGTTCTTCCAGATTCACCTCGTATTCGTACTGCCGTCGGGCTTTTTCCCGAAGCCGTTCCAGACCCTTGCGGAATTTCTGTACCTGCAAATAATCATCCAATTTTTGGCGGCGGCGCTGCTCGAGAGCCCGTCTCTGTTCGGCCAGCTGCCGCAGGGCGGAATCAACTACGGGGGCATGCCGCCAATAGAGGGCCTGTGCCGCGATGCGCTGGTCTTCCGGAAGAGACTGGATTTGACGCTGATGAGCACGCAGACTCATCTGAAGAGCCATCATCCGCCCCCGCAGCACCATCGACTGTTCCGTCAAAGCGACAATCTCGCTTCGCAGGGCGTTTTCTTGTTTTTCCTTGATGGTCAGCAGCTGTTGGAGTTTCCAGACAAACTTTTTCATTTAGGATTCCCCTGAGAGGCCGGGTTCAGCCGGGCTTTGGGTTTCGGACTCGGTTTTTCCGCCGCGGCGCCGTTTCCGTCAGAGAGAAGCCGTTCCCAGGCGTCGGCGATTTCTTTCATCTGCTGTATAGTCTGTTCAAAGGAGGCCCGCTGGCGGACGGGCTGAATCAGGAAATCACGGATTCGGTCAATCAGCGCGATCGAGCCGTCAATCCGCCGATTGCTGCCGGGTGCAAAGGCGCCGATTTGAATCAGGTCTTCGGCGTCCGTATAGGTTGCGTAGATTTCCCGAAGTTTCAAAGCGGCCTTTTTGTGGGGTTCAGAAGCGACGGCCGGCATCAGCCGGCTGATGCTCTGAAGAATGTCCACGGCCGGGTAGTGTCCTCGGTCCGCCAGTTTGCGGCTTAAGACAATATGTCCGTCCAGAAGGGACCGGGCGCTGTCGGCCACCGGGTCATTCAAATCGTCGCCTTCCGCCAGAACCGTCAGAATGCCCGTGATGCTTCCGTGCGGGCAGCAGCCCAGACGTTCGATGAGTCGAGGCAGCATCGAAAAAACGCTCGGGCAGTATCCTTTTGTTGCCGGCGGTTCTCCGGCGGCCAGACCGATTTCCCTCTGGGCCTGTGCAAAACGCGTTAAGGAATCCATCATAAAAAGCACATGGCTGCCCAAATCGCGGAAATATTCGGCGATGGTTACGGCTGTAAAAGCGGCCTTGACCCTCTGAATGGGAGCGGAATCGGACGTGGCGACCACCACGACACTTCGAGCCAGTCCCTCCGATCCGAGGTCTTTTTCAATGAATTCGCGTACTTCGCGTCCGCGTTCACCGACCAGAGCCACAACGTTGATGTCGGCGGCGCTGCCGTTGGCAATTTCACCCAGCAGGACGCTTTTGCCGACGCCGCTGCCGGCAAAGACGCCGATACGCTGTCCCTTGCCGCAGGTCAGGAGCCCGTCAATCGCCCGGATGCCCAGCGGCAGCGGCTGATCAATCATTTTCCGCCGAAGCGGGTCAGGGCTTGTGCTTTGAAGGGGACGAAGTTCTTCAACCGGGATCGGGCCCTTGTGGTCAATGGGTCTGCCCAGACCGTCCAGCACGCGTCCCTGAAGAGCGCGGCTGACCGGAAGCATTCGCGGTTTGTCCAGGGCACTGACCACATCCCCCGGTGCCACGCCGTCGATGGTATCCAGAGGAAGCAGAATCACGTGACCGCCGTGAAACCCCACCACTTCGGCTTCGATAGTCCGTCCGCACCGCATTCGGATTTGACACAGTTTTCCCAGACCGACCGCCGGACCGCTGCTTTCGAGAATCAGGCCCGAGACGCGGACGATGACACCCTTGGGTTCCGCCAGGTGCAGATTCCGCACGGTTTCCAGAAGCGGCTGAAAATCAATGCAGCAGGTTTTCTCTTCCGTTTTCGTCATGAACTCTTATCCCGGCAGTTAAGGCCTCGGAGATTCGTTTCAAATGTTCCTCGATGATCCATTCAATGATTCCCTCTTCGGTTTCAATCACACATTCCGCCGGTTTCACGGTCGGATCGGGAATCCACCGAATCAGGGCGGAGGGTGCTTCATTGGTTTTTTCTGCGGTTTGCTGAATCGTCTGCAGGTCCTGCGGGTTGAGCCGGACCGTCATCGGGCGGTCCTGACCGATTCCTTCCAGGGCCTGCTGAAGAATGGACTCAATTTGATAGTTGTGTTCCTGAATATCTTTGGCCAGGATTTTGGCGGCAATTTCAATACTGAGCCGAATCAGCTGCTCGCGATGAGAGGCAAAAAGCCGCTGGGCGGTTTCCTGCATCTGTTTGGCGGCCTTTTGGAGGGCGGCCAGGGCCTGCTGAATCTGCCGATTCAACGGGGTCGGTGCAGGCCGTGCGGCCTGCGGTTCCGGACGCGTCGGACGAGCCACAGGGGCGGCGGACGAAATCGGTGCCCCGGAGGGCAGATGGACAACCGTCGTTTTCATCCTTCCTCCTCGATAAAGAGCAGTTCTTCCGTCTCATTGGCTTCCCGCAGCGGCTTGACGACTTCCTCACGCGCCGCCAGAACATCTTTCTTTCGCGGTTCGCCCATCAGGGAGATTTCTTCATCGACCATCTGCGAGGCCCGTTCGGAAATATTGGAGCGGATTTTGGCGGCAATCGCCGGATCGGCTCCGTGAAGGGCCTTGGCCAGAACGGTCGGCTCCACATTTCGCAGAACCTGCTGCAGAGAACGGTCTTCGATTTTGACAATATCCTCCCAGGTTACCATCAGGGCCTTGACGGTTTTGGCGGTCTCCTTGTCGCGGGCTTCAATTTCTTTCAAAAGGGCGTCCCGTTTCTCCTTGTCCAGTCCGCTGAGAACCAGAGCCACCTTGCGCAGCATTTCTTTTGGAACCGTTTCTTTGACAATCGGTGATTCCTCTCGGTTCAGGTCCATAATTCGCTTGCAGAGGATTTCACCGATGCGCCGCAAGGTTTTGGGAGATACTTCAATGGCTTGCGTCATTCGCCAGATGACCTGCTGGCTTTTTTCGGGCTGGAGCCGGTTGAGGACTTCGGTGCTGACTTTCGGCGGCAGCGCCGACAGAACCAAGGCAACGGCCTGAGGCGGCTCGTTTTCGAGAGCGGCGGCAATGTGGGCCGGCGACGAGGAGGCAATGACCAGGAAGGGGTCCTTTTCCCGGACGGCCTGCTGCATTCGGGCCTGAAGTTCAGCGGCTTTTTCTTTGCCGGCTGTGCCGTGAATGAGCGAATTGACGAAGCTTTTGATATGCAGGGTGCCTGTCTGGGCCTGCTGAAGGTGCCCGCAGAATTCACGGGCCACCTGGTAGGCCTGTTCGCTGTTTTGCTTGCCCTGGGCATCGAGTTGGGACAGTTCCATGGCGATTTTCTGAATCACCTCCTAGGGCTGGCCCTTGAGCAGTTCTTTGGCCGTAGCCGCATCCAAACTGGTCAGAAGCAAAGCTGCTTTCTGAATCCCCTTCAGACGCATGGATTACTGTTCCTCCGCAAGCCAACTGCTGAAGAGCGTGCGTACTTGTTCAGGATTCTGCTGAAGCTGTGCGGCAATCATTCGCCGCATGGCCGCCGGTGAATCCAGTCCGGCCGGCAGCATCGGCATTCCTCCGCCGCCGAGCATCATTTCAGCGCCCGACGCCGGCTGGGCGGCGGCTTTGGCCGTGGCGCGGGTGAAAATCCGCAGCACCAGCAGGGCACTGACAGCCAGAATCCCCATGGACAATTGACGCGCGATTTCAATCAGACCCTCCCAGTTGGGACCCGTCTGGATGGGTTCCGCCGGAGGGCGGTAAAACGGCACATGTTTTACAGTAAGGTTTTGTTCGCTCAGGAGGTCCGGACCGATTGCGGTGCGGATAATCTCCTTCACATCCTCCACAGACATCAGCAGACTGTTTTCATTTCCCGGCGAAGCGGTTTGCTGAGTCTGCTCTGTTCCTGCTGCCGGATTTTCCGTCGAGGGTTTGGAAAGATCCACAATCACGGAAACCGACCAGGCCGTCACTCGCCCCGGAATTTTTGTTTGGGTAGTGACGGTTTCCGGCAGCTGGTATTGGGTTGTTGTTGTTCCTTTCTTTTCTGTGGAGGAGGGAGTATTGCTTCCTCCTTCTTCGGAGGAGCTGCCGGCGGACTGTTTGATGGTGGATGTTTCGTCGATGGTTTCCTCGACGGGGATTCCTTTTTCGTAGGTTTTGCGGACGATGGATTCGCTGTTCATATCGATAGCGGCCTTGACCATCACGGTGGAACGATTCGGGCCGAGCACGCGTTCAAGGGCCTGCTGAAGGCGGTTTGCCATCTCCGTTTCCACGGCGTTCTGGTACTCCAGATAGGTATTGGCTCCGGCGGCATGGCTGTCCAGTTTTCCGGCTTGGGAAAGAATGTGTCCCTGACTGTCAGCGACGGTCACTTGCTCCGGTGTAAGTCCTTCAACGGCGCCGGCAACCAGATTGGCAATGGCGGCGACTGTAGATTGACTGATTTGCCAGCCGGGCTTGAGCTGGAGCATCACGGAGGCGGTTGCTTTTTGCTCGCCGCCGGTAAAGAGGGTTTGTTCAGGCCGAACGATATGAACCCGTGCATATTGAACTCCGTCAAAGACCTGAATGGTGCGTGCCAGCTCCCCCTGCAGGGCTCGGTTGTAGTTCATCTTCTGAACCAGAGGGCTGACGCCGAGTTTTTCGTTGTCAAAAATTTCGTAGCCGGGTTCGCCGCTTTTGGGGAGCAGTCCTTCACGGGCGGCCAGGGCCCGAAGTTCGTGGACTTTGTCGGCAGGGACAAAAATGCTGCTGCCTCCGCCGCGGATTTCGTAGGGAATGTTCTGTTCGCTGATTTTGTCGGCGATTTTGGAGGCCTGTTCCAGAGAGAGATTGCCGAACAGCAGCCGCATTTCGGGCCGAGTGGCCCAGCGGGTCAGCAGAACGGCCGTCAGAATGCACGTCAGGACCAGGGCAGCCAGAAGGGCGCGCTGGACCAAGCCGACTTTTTGCCAGACTGCATTGATTTTATCCAAGAACCCCATACCGCTCCGTTATCCCTGAAGGTCTTCCCCGGAAAGAACTAAATTTGCATCCGCATGGTTTCTTTGTAGGCTTCGACCAGTTTGTTGCGTACTCCGACCAGGAGTTTGAAACTCATATCCGCCTTGGCGACCTCCGCTACAACGGTGTTGATGTCCTGCTGTTTACCGGTCATCAGGTCAAGAATGGACAGATTGGCCTGGTTCTGCTGGTCGTTGACCTTGTTCAGCGACTCAAGAATCTTGTCTGTGAAAGACGGTGTTTTCTCCTGCTGAACGGATGGGAGATTCGATACGGCGGGAGCCGTCGTGTTGGGATAATGGATTTTTGGGTTGAATTGCACACTCATGCGCATCCCTTTCTTATCGTAACAGTTCCAGACTCGATTCGACCATTCTCTGGTAGCGCCGGAGAACGGCAGCGTTGGCCTGATAGGCCCGGCTGGCCAGGTTCAGATTCACCATTTCCGTAGGCCAGTTGATATTGGGCATCAACACATAGCCGTCTTTGTCTGCCTGCGGATGGCCGGGCATCAGGACCCGCTGAAAGGCACTTTGGTCCTGGACAATATCACTCAGTTCAACACCAGCCAGACTGTCTTCTTCTTTTGTTTTGAATTCTGCAACCAGCCGGCGGTAAGGCTGGCCGTTGCCAGCGTCCGTGGTTTGAATATTCGCCAGGTTGGAGCCGATGACCTCCATCTGCTTATTGTAAGCCCGCAGCCCCGATGTGGCGATGTCGATTGGATTGAACAGGTTGGGGTGCTCCACTTTCATTTCTCAATCCTTTCGAATCATCCGGATACTTTTATGGCGGCATCCATCTGCTGGTATTTTTTCTTCAAAATCAGCATATAAGTCCTGTGCTTAATGGTATTTTTGACCATTTCTCCGACTTCACTGTCCAAAGACACATCGTTATCGAACTCATTCAGAGGGGTATTCTGCGGCTGATAAATCTCCGGTTTCAGCGAATCGGGGTCGATGGATTCATTTTTTTTCAGGGCTTCCTGGAGGATCTCTTCAAACTTGATGTCGGAACGGCGAAAACCGGGAGTATTGATGTTGGCGATATTGTGAGCAATGGCCTGCTGGCGAATGCCTTCCGCCCGCATCCCTGCTTCCAGAAGGTTCAGTATGGTATTGTCCTGAATCATTGAAGATTCTCCATAAAGGCACTATCAGTCGAGTGGAGGATGTGCAAGGAATGTGCCAGCAAATCGACAGACGCGTTTTTTGATGGAATAGTCGAGTTTTTGGCCTAAAAAGCCGGGTTTTTAGAACAGAGGGTTGGGGGAAGGAACGGAAAAGTTCGTTTGGATTTTGAACAAATGAAGAAAAGAGAAATAAAAAACCGAAACAATCGTGACGATTGTTTCGGCCTTGTGAAGGTTTGGCACATGCGCTTGGTAGGCGTGGACCTTCTGTAGATAAGTCGTTTCTGATGAGGGGGCCATTGATAGAAAAAAGGGAAATTCTCTAAAATAATTTGCAAAAGACTTCAGATTTTTCCTATTTTAACATTCATGGTGCACAAATAGTCTGACTTCAGATATAGAGATTGTTCAAAATTCGACATCGCATATAATAAACAATAACAACAATAATATTGATTATGGCCCGAGATAAATTACTCATTTTGTCCGTTTCTCAGGTGAATGCGATGGTCAATGAAGCCATCCGCAGGCATTTGCCTTCGCGTTTTATCCTCAGAGGGGAAATAAGCGACTGGAAACGGCACCAAAGCGGGCACTGTTATTTTATATTAAAAGATACAGAATCTCAAATTTCCTGTGTTTTGTGGGCCAGACAGTACCAGAAATTGAAATTTCAGCCGGAAAATGGAATGGAGATATTGGCGACCGGTCATGTCGAGGTCTATTCTACACAAGGCAAATTTCAATTTTACGCCGAAGACTTGCAGCCGGCTGGGATTGGGGCCCTGCAGATTGCTTTTCAGCAGATGTACGAAAAACTCAAGGCAGAAGGTCTTTTTGAGGAGCGGTACAAAAAGCCGATTCCCCAATTTCCGCAACGGATAGGAATTGTCACCAGCAAAAGCGGGGCGGCTGTTCATGACATAGCTGACAGTATTTGGCATCGCTGGCCGATTGTAAGGCTGTTTTTGTTTGATGTGCCGGTTCAGGGAGAAGGGGCGGCGGAGGAAATTGCCCGGAAACTGGATTGGATAAATCGCAATAACAAGCAGCTGCAGCTGGATTTGCTGATTGTCGGACGCGGTGGTGGTTCGATGGAGGATTTGTGGGCCTTTAATGAAGAGGTTTTGGCCCGGGCGATTTTCCGCTCGAAAATCCCGATTATCAGTGCAGTCGGTCATGAGATTGATACAACGATTGCCGACCTGGCGGCAGACGCCCGGGCTTCGACACCAACCAAAGCAGGAATGCTTGCTGTACCGGACCAGCACGAAGTCCTTAAACAGCTGGGGATGGTTCAGCGTCGGCTGGTGCATTCGATGCATTCGGCGTATCGGACGGCCTGGGAGCAGCTGCGGACGATTCTGGCCAGCTGGGTCTTCCGGGAACCGCAGGGAATGGTTGAACGGGCCTGGCAGCGTGTAGATATGGCTGCGCTTCATCTGGCCGGGGTGATGCGGGAGCGGTTTGATCGCCTGCGGCGACGGCTGGAGCAGGCCAAAGACATCGTGCGGCGTCTGGAACCGGTGCGGCTGATTGCCGGCCAGCGTCTTCGTCTGGAGCGGATGCAGGCGGCGGCACGTCAGGGGCTGTCTAAAGTGCTCGAGCAAAAGCGGTTGCAATTGTCGGCGGCGGAGAATAAACTGACGGCGATGGACCCGCGGGCTGTCCTCCGCCGCGGTTATACCATTACAATCAACATGCGGACCGGACAAGTTATTCGCCGGCTGGAAGAGGTTGATGTCGGCGATGTCATTTTGACGGAACTTGCCCAAAGGCTGCAGTTTACGAGCCGGGTGGAAGAAATGCGGTCCGGCAAAGCAGGAGACGTAACCCATGGCCAAAAAGACAACCGACGGGAATCAAAATGACCTGTCGAAACTGAGTTTTGAAGAGGCGATTCGGGCCCTTTCCCAGATTGTCGAAAAAATCGAAGGCGGGCAGGTGCCCCTGCAGGAAAGTCTGGAGCAGTACGAAAAGGGAATGCGGCTGATTGCCCATTGCCGAAAGATTCTTCAGGAGGCCGAAAAGCGAATTGCCCAGATTGAAGAAGTGCACGCAGGGCCGAAGACCCCGGCACGCCCTGATGAGGATGAACTGGAGGCCCTGGCGAGGGAAATTGACGGGGAGGCGGAGGAAGAATTCGGCCCTGAAGAGGAGGAAGACAGCGATTGGATGAAAGGATAAACAGGCGAGCGTGGCGGAATTGGCAGACGCGCAAGGTTTAGGTCCTTGTGTCCGTAAGGACGTGGGGGTTCGACTCCTCTCGCTCGCAGTGGTCAGACAGCCAGCACGGAATCCGAAATGAGTCAAACACGTCGCCCGGCGGTTTTTTTGGACAGAGACGGCACCCTGATTGAAGACATCGGGTATGTACGTCAACCGTCTGAGGTTGTTTTTTTCCCCGAAACCTTCGAAGCGCTTCGGCGTCTTGGGGAACATTTCGTTCTGTTTATCGTGACCAATCAGCCGGGGATATCCCAGCAGGTTCTCCGTGCCGAGGAGGTTGAGAGCGTCAACAGTTTTGTGACGGACACGCTGCGGGAGGCGGGGATTTGCATCACGCAGGTTTATGTCTGTCCGCATCAGCGGCAGGAAGGATGTGAATGCATCAAACCGCGTCCGTTTTATCTGCGGCAGGCCGCTCAGGATTATTCAATAGACTTAAGCCGTTCGTTCTGCATTGGAGACCATCCGCATGATATCGAACTGGCCCGAAATGCCGGTGCCGAAGGAGTCTATGTACTGACCGGCCATGGACAGCAGCATTGCCGGGAAGTGCCGGCGGGGACTCCGATTGCTCGGCATATCGGAGAAGCGGCCGAGTGGATACTCCGGAGAATCGGTTCGAAGGAGTTTTTGCCGAATGAGGAGGAGATTGCGCAGGCGGCGGACTGTCTTCGCCGGGGCGGACTGGTTGCCTTTCCGACCGAAACCGTTTATGGACTGGGTGCCAATGCGCTGAGTGAAGAGACAGTTCGGCGGATTTTCGAAGTCAAACGGCGTCCGAGTTTTGACCCGCTGATTGTGCATGTGGGCACAATTGAACAGGCCCGGCGTCTGGTGCGGGATTTTCCAAAGGAGGCGGAACTGCTGGCGGAACGGTTCTGGCCCGGACCGCTGACACTGGTACTGCCCAAAGAGCCGATTGTGCCGGATATTGTGACGGCCGGGCTGCCGACGGCGGCGATTCGAATGCCGGCGCATCCGGCGGCTTTGGCCCTGCTGCGCCGGGCGGATGTACCGGTGGCGGCTCCGAGTGCCAACTTATTCGGGCATGTCAGTCCAACCTGTGCCGAGCATGTGCGGGAACAGCTCGGGGATGCCGTGGATTTTATTTTGGATGGAGGACCCTGTTCAGTAGGGGTCGAGTCCACCATTCTTTCGCTGGCCGTGCGGCCGCCTCTCTTGCTGCGGTATGGGGGGATTTCCGCCGAGCAGATTGAAGAAGTTATCGGACCGGTGCAGCGTGTTGGGTTTACGGAGCATACTCCGCAGGCACCGGGCCGTCTGGAGCATCATTATGCGCCGCGGACGCCTTTGTTTCTGGCGCCGGAGCTGATACGTCCCCCGAAAGGACGTCGGGTTGGGCTGCTGACGTTTCGGCCTTTGTCGGAGGCGGGGGATTTTGCCGCGGCGGAAGTGCTTTCGGTATCAGGGAACTTAGAAGAGGCGGCCCGCAATCTGTATGCGGCGATGCGCCGGCTGGACCGCTGCGGGCTGGAGGAAATCATTGCTGTTGCAGTGCCCAATGAAGGCATCGGCCGGACTATCAATGACCGGCTTTGCCGAGCCAGCTGGAACAAGCCAAAGGACATTTTAATCGACTATAAACAGGCCAAAAAGGATTGAGAATCTCTTTTTAGTGCCATTCCAAAAATAAACCGCAAAAAAAGCTCCGACTGTACGTTATCCTATTCGGAAAGAGTACAGGAAGCCTTTTATATGGATTATGCACATCAGAACGGCTCGTCGCAGAATGAAGAGTTTGTCCGTCTTCTTTTGGTTTATCAGAAGCGGATTTACGGGTTTATTTTGGCGATGGTGCCCAACTATGCGGATGCAGAGGACCTTTTCCAGCAGGTAGTGATGATTATGTGCCGGCGATTCGGGGAGTTTGAGCCGGGAACCAGTTTTCTGGCCTGGGCCCTCCAGATTGCCCGCTATGAATTGAACAATATCCGCAAGACCCAGCGGCGGAGCCGTGTGCAGTTTTCCAGCGAGACGATGGAGATGCTTTTTGACCAGACCTGCCGGCAGATTTCCCGGATTGACCAGCGGGTTCAGTGGCTGGAAGAGTGCCTCAAGCGGCTGGAGCCGTCGGACCGGGCACTGGTTTACCGGCGGTATGAACAGGGGATGGCCATCAAGGACATTGCTCAGCAGTTGGGGCGGTCTGTGTACAGTCTGTACCGAGGGTTCAACCGGATTCATCTTTTTCTGAGACACTGCGTCAATGCCCATCTGCAGGCGGAAGGAGGGGAAAGATGAAGGCCTTTACCCGCGATGAATTTGAATTGGGGCTTTTGATTGTGGAGGCATTGGAAGGGGAGATTACCCCGGAGCGGTTTTCGGAGCTGGAAAAGCGGCTTCAGTCGGACCCGTCGGCGGCTCAGCAGTATCTGGAAGAGGTGATGAACTCTGCGGCACTGATGTGGCGGGCACAATTGCTGTATGCAGAGGCGATGCAGAGCGAATCGGGAGAAGATACGCAGTTTCTGGCGGCGTTGGGAGAATATGAAAAAACTGCTCCGGCGGTGTTGATAGAGCCGGAGGAAAAGACGATTCCCGTCGAAACGAGGTCCCCTGTGCAGGTGCGAAAGCGGACGAGCCGGTTTTCGCTGGCCGCTGCGGCAGCTGCTCTGGCGGCGATGGTGCTCCTGCTGGTCTGGCTGGAACTGCATCCGGCAGCCGCGGAAGAGCCGGCGGCGCGGATCGCTGATGCGCTCGGGGCCGTCTGGGATAGTGAAGGAGAAGGCGGACAGGAACCGGAGGGGCTTTTGTATGCCGGCAGCAGGCCGTTTGTGCTGAAAGAAGGATATGTTCGGCTTACGTATGAAGACGGAGTGGAGGCCGTAATTGAAGGGCCCGCCCGGTTTCAGATTAAGGGACTGGAAGAACTGGGGCTTTCGTATGGGCAGGTTTATGTACGCTGTCCGGTTTCGGCAACCGGTTTTTCGGTATCGACCCCGGCGATGAAAGTGATTGATTTGGGCACGGAGTTCGGCGTGAAGGTCAGCGGGGTTGGCAGCGCCCAGGTGCATATGCTCAAGGGCCGGGCGTCGGTGATTGTCGGCGGAACCAAGGGGGGACCGCGTCAGAGTGTTCTTGTCCAGGAGGGACAGGCCAAACAGGCAGGGCCTGAGGGGGCGATTCAGGACATTCGTCTTCAGCAAGATTTGTTTGCCCGTCAGATTTCCTCGCGGGCCGGTGTCGTCTGGCAGGGTCAGCGGCTGGATGTGGCGGATGCGGTCGGCGGCGGGACGGGCTTTGGCGGCGGTCGGTCGGGGTGGGGTCTAAGTGCCCAGACGGGGCGGGCGTCGATGCTTCAGGATGCCCGACTTGAAAACAGTCGGCCGGCGGTGTTTGCAAGAACCCCGGAGCATCCGTTCATTGACGGGGTGTTTGTTCCGGGCCGAACGTCCTCCGGCGGCGGAATGATTACTTCAACAGGTCTTCGTTTTCAAGAGGTCCTGTTCTGCAGCGGGGCGGGATTCGCAGGGGTGTATTGCGGACGGGCTGAACAGAACAGACCGGAGGAATATTTCCGGCTTGTATGGGAGGAAAGCCCCGCAGCGAGAAGCCGGACGGCGCTTTGCATGTACGGCAATGCCGGAATTACAGTTGATCTGGAAGCGGTTCGGCGGGCAATTCCGGGCTGTCAGGTCCGAGCGTTTCGGGCCGTTTGCGGTTTGTCGCCGGTGGAAAGTCCTCGCTTGGCGGTCGGCAATACGCTGGCGGATGTGTTTGTTCTTCTGGACGGTCGGCTTGTCTTTGAAAAACGGTCTGTCTCGAGATTTTCCGAACCGGAGCAGATTGAGATTCCGATCGAACCAACGCATCGGTTTCTGACTCTGACAGTGATGGACAGTGGCGACAGCCTCGGCGCAGATTGGGTGGTCTTTGTCGAACCGGTTCTGGAACTGGTGATGGAAGACTGAACGAAAAAGAAGAAAACGGCTTCAAGGCCGATTTCTCCCGATAAAAAGTGTGAAGTGTGGTGTGTGTGAGAATGGATGGAAAGAAAACCTAATTGAATTGAGGAGGTGTGAACGATGCAGAAACGAATGATCTGTTTGCTGGCGGCAGGACTGATGCTCAGCGGCTCTGTTTGGGCGAATCTGCTGACCAACGGGGATTTCAACACAGGTGATTTGAGCGGCTGGTGGACGTGGGTGCCGGATACGGTCAATCAGTCCATTTCGATTGAGACCGCCTATACGTATGATTCCACGCCGAATGCGAAGATGTGGTCGGCAACGGACGGCTCCTGGCAGGAAATGGGGCAGTCGTTTGCGGTGGCGGCCGGAGCGAATTATGTGCTCAGTCTGGTGTACAATGCTACGGATTGGGCCAATGCAGGCATCAATCTGAAATACTGGGATTCGAGCTGGAGCTATGTCGGGTATCAGTGGATACCGTTGCTGACGCCGCCGAATTCGGGTCAGTGGACTTCGTTTGTCCAGACCTTCACCACACCGGCAGGGGCGGCCTATGCAGAGGTGAAGTTCGCGATGGGCGGCTGGGGCACGCTGTATGTGGACAATGTGAGCGTGGTGCCTGAACCGGCCAGTCTGGTAATGCTCGGACTGGGCGGCCTGGCGCTGGTGCGGCGTCGGTAATCGAACGATGAGAAGAACCGGCTGCGGTGCGGTGAAACGACCGCAGCCGGTATTGAAAAAAAAGACTTCTATGGCCCAGACACGGGTCTAAAAGAGAAAATCTGTGAAAACAGAATCCTGTTTTCCGGCAGGATAAAGAGAAATAGGTTTTGGGAGGTGCGTGTTATGAGGCGAAGAATACAGATGGGGCTGGCTGTTCTGGCGGTGATGCTGGCGGCTCAGGCCGGAGCGGTGGAACTGCTGGTCAACGGGAATCTGAACAGCTGGACCGGCGGTGTGCCGGACGGCTGGTATGTGTATATCGGCAATCCTAATCAGGCCTGGTTTGCCATGGAAACATCCTTTACGTATGACGGAAGTCCCTGTGCGGTGATGTATCCCAGCCAGGGGGAATGGCCGGGGGTGGAGCTGGGACAGACGGTAATTTTTGAGCCGAATTCGTTTTCGGTCCTCCATTTCAGCTGTGTAGTCGTTACACGCTGGTACAGTTCGAACAACTGGGGGGATGCCACGGTTGAGATTACCTATCGCGAGCCGAATGGAACGTATCTGGCGTATGATGAATTCATCCTTTTCGCGAATAATCAGTATCCGGTTCCGACGGTGTGGACAGCGTATAATCATGATTTTACCGTTCCGCCGGGTGCCGGACAGGCCACGTTGGTCCTGCGCGGCTCCGATTGGCTCAAAGGGGTGTATTGGGATAATATTTCGCTCAGCTACTCCGGAACAACGCAGGCAGAGTGGCTTTCTCCAGCCAACAACAGTACGATTCCGTGGGAGGACCCGACCCGATGCGGTTATGGACCTACGCTGCGGTGGAAAGCGGCTCAGGAGGCGACCGGCGTTCATTATGTGTATCTGGGAACCAGCGAGGAGGCGGTGGCGAATGCCACAACCTCCTCTCCGGAGTTTCTGGGGACGGTTCCGCTGGGCGAACCGAATTTTGTCCTTTCGCTCGGACAGGTGGTCAAAGGGCAGACGTATTACTGGCGTGTGGATGAAACCACATCGAGCGGGGTAGTCAAGGCGGCGGGTGTCTGGCGGTTTACCATCAGTCCGTTTACGGATTTGGATTTGTTTGACTATGCTTCAACGGCCGCTCTCCAGGCGGTTTGGGGCAGCGGAGCGGTTTTGAACAATGGGGCGATGGAGATTGCCTATGACCATACCGGCAGTTCGTATCTGACAGAAGTGGCGGCGGATGCGGATTTATTCGGATGCTCAACGGACTGGACCCGCGGCGGCAACGGGCTGCTGACGCTGGATGTCAAGGGCCATGATAACATGGTCGATTCAATTTATGTAACGCTTGAATCCAACGGCGGAGTCCAACGCGGCACCGTTCAGTATCGCGATGTCCGAGAACTCAATCAGCAGGCGGGCTATGAGTGGTTCCATTTTTGGCCCATCGCTTTGCAGGAATTTGCGGCGCAGGGGGTGGACCTGACGGCCGTGAGTCGGATTATCATCGGTGTCGGGACGAAAGCGTCTCCGACTCCCGGCGGAGCCGGTTCGGTTCTGGTAAACAACCTGAGGCTGAGCACTCCGATGTGTCTGCGGGGCTATACGCCGGCGGATATTAATCAGGATTGCGTAGCAGATATTTACGACTTTGTCGAAATCGCCAGGAACTGGCTGAAGGAAGCCGCCTCGGTGACCGCTCAGACGCCTTCGCGGGGACCGGTGCTCTGGTATGCCTTTGACGAGGGGACCGGCACAACTGTCAGCGATTTGTCGGGTTTCGGCTATCACGGAACGATTGTACCGGGTGCGGATCCCAACGCAGTCTGGGGCGGAGTCGGCAGCGGTATCGGCGGTTCAAATTGTCTGTATCTGAACAACAGTGCCTATGTGCAGGTGCCTGCGGCGGCGGCCAATATCGGCGACCCAAATGCTGCCCCGCCGGCGCTGGGCGCCGAATCCACAATTTCGCTCTGGGTCAAAGACCCCGGGCAAAGCGATGCAGATGGCGAACTGTTCCAAATCGGACAGGATGGAGCTGTTCTGGGCAACTGGATGAATGTCACAGGCAAGTTTGAGTATGAAGCGGGCGGCGATACGCTCGTCTGGACCGGCAGCCGATATTATTCGTCAACAGACCTGTACAGCAATCCGTCTCATCCGCAGGACGAATGGGTGCATTATGCCTTTGTGAAGAGTGCTTCGGCAGGCCTGATGCGGATTTACCAGAACGGCCGATTAGTCGTTGAAATGCCCGCATTCAGCACGTATTCACCGGCCGTGGATGACACAAACGGCTTCTTTTCCATCGGGGCCTGGCGGTGGTCGGGCGGCGCCGGCGGATTTGTGGACGGCTGGATTGATGACTTCCGCGTCTATGATTACGCCCTTTCGCCGGAAGAGGTGCTCCAGCTGGCTCAGGAGGGCGGTGCGGCCTCCAGTCCGATGCTTCAGCCGCTCATTGAACCGGCAGATGTTAACGGCGACAGCCGCATTGATTTAGAAGATGCAGCGGAACTGGCTCGACTGTGGCTGCAGGCTGCTGTTTATCCTGATTGAAACCGGAAAAGGGGGAAGATCTGCTTGAGCGGTTCTTCCCCCTATAACGGAATACTCGGATAGAAAGGAAAGGCAAAACCATGAAAGACCGTATGCAGCAAAGAGTGCGTGCGTTTACCCTGATTGAACTGCTCGTGGTGATTGCAATTATTTCGGTTCTGCTGTCGGTGCTGGTGCCCAGTCTTCGCAAGGCCCGAGAGCAGTCCCAGGGAGTTGTGTGTCTTTCCAATCTGAAGCAGTGGGGGATCCTCTATACCCTCTATGCACAGGATAATGACTCGAGTCTTCCGATCGGCTGGAACGGCGGGAAAATGTGGATGACGGATTTGCTGTCGTATTATCAGAATACGGACGACCTGCGGCTCTGTCCGCGGGCCACGCGGTTTCTGGATACGGTGCCCGGTCAGGTTCCGGGAGAATTGACGGCCTGGGGCCGGTATGGGTATGGCGGCATTTCTGTGCCTTATTGGGGAGAACACGGCCAGTACGGCAGTTATTCCGTGAACGGCTGGGCACACAACCCGCTGGATGTGGGTGTGCCGGGTACATATAACATTGCTCCGGCCTGGCGGGACTATTACTGGCGGAAAATCAGCCGAATCCGCGTGCCGTCCGCCGTGCCGCTGATGGGCGGCGGAATGTGGGAGGGGGCCAATGCCATCGATACGGATTCGCCGCCGCCGTCGCGGGGAGTCGAAGCCGGCAAGAACGCCTACAACAGCGGCGGTCTGAGCACGTATTGTCTGGACCGGCACAACGGCGGTCCCAACTGGCTGTTTGTCGATGGACAGAGTCGAAAAGTCGGTCTGAAAGAGTTATGGCGGCTGAAATGGAACACGCGGTGGAATAATAATCAAAGCCGTCAGTGGCCGGAATGGATGAAACGCTACCCGGATTATTGATGGCGGCTTTTCAGGGATGAAGGCGGATTTCTTTTAAAAAACAGTGTCCCTGTCCCAGAGGCGGACAGGGACTTTTTTTCAGATGAACAGCTCGGATGGAGATGATACAATCGATGCGGATGAAGAAAGGATTTCAATCAGTCGCTGTGCTGCTTTGGACGGCGGCGGTTTGTGCCCTGGATGCCGGAGGAGCGGGGCGGTCCGAAGCCCAGAGGGGTCTTTTTATAGATGCGGAAGGCGTGCTTCGCCGGCAGGACACCCAGCAGGAGGCCGCCCTGTTTGGGGTGAATTACTGTCTGCCGTCCGGCTACAGTTTCCGGGCCGCCGGCTATGTCGGGGCGGACCGCAAAAAGACGGTGGAGGCGGATATGGCCCATCTGGCTCGGCTGGGGCTGGACGGGCTTCGGCTCAGTTTCTGGGGAGACTGGGAAAACAGCGACCGGCAGGGCAATCTCATTGACAATGAGCATCTGGATTTGCTGGATTATGTGATTGCCCAGGCCGAGAAAAGAGGGATATCCATTCTGCTGACGCCGATTACGCTGTACAGTCCGGTCTGGCCAGAGCCGGAGGAAATGAACACCTGTCAGGGATTCCCGCGTTTTTTCCCCAAGCGCGAACTGGGCATTAATCCGGAGGCGATTGCCGTTCAGCAGCGGTATCTTTCGCAGATTGTTCAGCATGTCAATCGCTATACGGGCCGTGCTTACAAAGATGAGCCGGCGATTGTGATGATTGAACCGGTCAATGAGCCGCATCATCACCCGGGCCAAAAGCCCGTGGAGTATATCAATGTCTTGATTCAGGCGATTCGGGACGCCGGCTGGAACAAGCCGATTGTTTTCAACGTCAGTCAGGATATGACGATTGCACCGGCCGTGCGGGATTCCCGAGCCGATGGGGCCACGTTCGGCTGGTATCCGACGGGTCTGGTCAGCGGCTTTACCCTCACGAGCAATTTCCTGCTGCGGGTGGAGTCGTATCGGCTTTTGTTTGACCCGGCCTTAAAGAACAAGCCCAAAGTCGTTTACGAATTTGATACGGCGGATGTGGCGGGCTCGTATCTGTATCCGGCGATAGCCCGCACATTTCGCAGCGGCGGGGCTCAGTTTGCGGCGATGTTCACCTATGACCCGCTGCCGCTGGCCTCGAGAAATCTCGAATATCAGACTCATTATCTTAATCTGGTTTATACGCCGAATAAGGCCGTCAGTCTGCTGATTGCGGCCGAGTGCTTCCGCCGTCTGCCGAGGAGCTTTACCGCATCGGAATCAAACCGTTTCGGGCCGGTGCGGGTCAGTTTCGAGGAGGATTTGAGCGAGCTGGTTACAGAGCGGGAGTTTTTCTATTCCAATACGACCCAGACGACTCCGCCCAAACCGGAGCGGCTGGAACGGGTCATCGGCTGCGGCTGCTCGCCTGTGGTCGAGTATGAAGGAACCGGGGCATATTTTCTGGAAAGACAGACTGAAGGGCTCTGGCGGCTGGAGGTCTACCCGGATGTCGTGTGGATCCGCGACCCGTTCGGCCGGCCCAGCAGGGGCCGTCAGGCGGCATATTTAGCTTGTGGGACAAGGCGGATGAAGATTGCCGTGCCGGATTTAGGGACCTCGTTTACGTATGAGGGGGCCGATGAAGGCAATTCTCTTGCCGGCAGGGCTGCTCAGGGAACTCTGGAAATCCAGCCGGGAGTGTATCGTCTCCAGAGAGAACCCTCCGTTTCAGCGGCAGCCGATTTCAGCCGTGAGTACATTGTACCCGCCCGGCAGAAAAATCCGGTTGTGATTCACCATCTTCCGCCTCGGCAGATTGCAGAAGGCAGACCGTTTGCGGTTCGGGTCAAAGGCGTGTGGGAGCAGCCGCCGCAGGAGGTGGTCTGCTGGGTGCGGAGACAGGCGGGGGCGGAGTTTGAAAAGATTCCGATGAAACCGCTTTCGCGGTTCGACTATGAGGCGTCGATAGAGGGCAAAGCGGGTCAACTTATCGAATATGCGGTGAGTGTGATTCAGGAAGGGCAAATGCTTACGTTTCCGGCGCGGATTGTCGGACCGCCGACTTCTTCAATGAAGGCCGAAGCGGCCCCGCAGGTGCTGTTTGATGCAGCGGCGGTTTCCCAGACGCCGGAGCTGAGGCAGTGGTCCGCCCGTCATGCGTCCGTTTCGCTGCCGGAAGAAGGCGGACGGCGGCGGCTGCGCGTGCAGACGGCCGGATTTGAAGCCAATGGGGCCGTCAGCATTGAACTGGCCCTGAACAGTCCGCCCCCGTCTGAAGGTCCCGACGTTTTTGAGAAGGAAACCTACGAAGATGCCGTTTTGATTTTCAAGGGACGGCCGCTGAGCGAGCAGACCGACCGGCTGGAGCTTTTGCTGATTGACCGCTACGGGATGCAGAACAAGCATCTGCTGCGGCTGGACGGACGAAAAGGCCGCACAGAGATTCTGCTGAAAGATGTCTGCATTGCAAATCTGAAAACGGCACGGCTGACGTTCGGTGCGTGGCTGTTTCCGGGGTCTGAAGGGGCCTCTCACGGCTTTGAGCTGGAGGAGATTGCCGTACGGCCTTCGCCCCCGCTTTGGCAGGTGCCGGTTGCGGCGGCGGAGTCGGAGTTTGTGCTGTTTGAGGCGTCGGCGGACAGCGGCCGACTGATTTTCCCCAATTCGGAACACCGGGTTTCTTTCCGGCACCGACTGACCTCCGGGACGACGGCGGACAATACAGCGCTGCGGGTCGATGTGCCGACGTTTCGTCCGGCGCCGCAGGATGTCTCGTTTCGTCTGCTGTTGGATGAGCGGATAGAGCCGCGCCGGGAGGATTTGAAGCGGCTGAATGCGGTTCGGGTCCGGGTTCGGGCGGGACTGCCCAAGACGAGGCAAATGGAGCTGCTTTTCATTGGGCGGGACGGCTGGGTGCGCGGAGTTCGGATCCCGCTGACCGATGAATGGAAGGAGCACGAAATCCCGCTGAGCCGTTTGGAGCCGATGACGGCCAGCTGGCTGCCGCGGCCTTATCCGACGGTGGGGCTGGATTATTGGGACCAGCCGGACCGAAGCGGCGGCGGGCCGGTTGACTGGAGCCGGCTGGAGGCCGTGCAGGTCTCCTTTGGGGCCCGGCTGTTTCCGGAGGCCGCCAACGAGCCGCACGCCCTGGAAATCGAACGGATTTTTCTTGTCCGTTCTGTCCGACAGGAACAATAATTTTTTGTTGTTTTGAGTTTCGTATTTCGGATTTCGAATTTTTTTTTCACTTGGGGGTTGCCGATGAGAAGACAGACAGGGTGGACGATGCTGCTGGCCGCCTGGCTGCTGGCGGAGGTTTATGCCGGGCCGCTGACGGCGGATTTTGACGGCGATGGGAGAATCAGTATCGCCGACCTCGGACAGATGGCCTGTGCCTGGCAGACGGCAAGCGGTCAGGCGGAGTTTGACGCCCGGTTCGATTTGGACCGCGATGGGCAGGTCGGGATGGGGGATTTGGCGGTGTTTGCTTTTCAGTGGCTCCAGGAGCCGGCGGATGTTTATTACGTTCCCATTTCAACCCGACGGCAGAAAGTGTCCTTCAATCTCGGCTGGAAATTTTATAAAGGGAGCATTTCGGGCGATGCGGCCTCTGCTCCTTCCTATGATGACAGCAGCTGGGTCTCCGTGCGTCTGCCGCACAATCCGCCCATCAGCGGCCAGACAGGTCCGGACCCGCTGCGTCCGGCCTGGCCGAACTACAGCTATGAGGGGGTCAGCTGGTATCGTAAGCGGTTTTCGATAGACCCTGCGGCGGCGGACGGCAAGGTCTTCCTTGAATTTGAAGGGGCCAATACCGTTACGGATGTCTGGATTAACGGCACAAAACTGACCACCCATTACGGCGGGTATCTGCCGTTTCTGTATGACCTCAGCGGCTGTCTGATTTACGGCGGAGAGAATGTCATCGCCGTTAAGGTGGACAATACGGACAATCCGGATGTGCCGATCGGCAATGCCGACTGGTTTAACTGGGGCGGGCTGTATCGGGATGTGTGGCTGCATTATATGGACAAGCTTTATGTGACGGATGCCGTCTATGCCAATACGCCGGCCGGCGGCGGAATTTTTGTGACGTATCCGTCCGTCAGCAGCTCCTCGGCCCAGGTGCAGGTCAAAACCCAGGTGAAAAATGACTACGGAGCCGCACGGAGCTGTACGGTTCGAACGTATCTTGCGGACAAACAGCAGCGAATTGTTGCCCAAGCCGCCTCTTCCCAGACCATAGCCGCCGGAGCGGCCTTCACGTTTACACAGACAATGACCGTCCAGCAGCCGAATTTGTGGCATCCGCACCGTCCGTATCTCTACACGCTCTATACGGAAGTGTTTGACGGGGAGCGTCCGGCGGACTGGCAGAAGACGCGAATCGGCGTCCGCAGCATTTCGTTCAGCAAGGCCGACGGCTTTCGAATTAACGGCCAGCCGTTTAAGTTCCGGGGGCCAACCGGCTGCAGGATTATCCGTTTGTCGGGTATGCGATGGGCAATGTCGGGCACCGGCGCGATGCCCTCAAGATTAAGGAAGCGGGGTTTGACTATATCCGCACGGCGCATTATCCGCAGGACCCGGCGTTTATGGACGCCTGCGATGAACTGGGGATTTTGGTGATGAATGCGATTCCGGGCTTTCAGTACATTGGGGGCACGACATTCCGCAATCATTCCTATCAGATGATGCGGGAGGTGATTCGGCGGGACCGCAATCGGCCTTCGGTGATTGCCTGGGAGCTGTCGCTCAACGAGACGGATTTCAACTCGACCTATGCTTCGACCGCTGTGAATATCGGACGGGCGGAGTACCCGGGGGCGTATATCAGCGGCTGGCTGTATGACTGGATTTACGATATTTTTATTGCCACTCCCACGGCCGGGGCGCGGACCTACAGCAGTTCCAAGCCCCTGATTATCAGCGAATACGGCCACTGGGAATACGGCGGCGACGGCTGTGCCAGCGATGTGCGGAGAGGGTCTGTGGGGGATAAATATGCCTACGGCGAAACGGCGATGCTGGCGCAGGTCGTCAATCATATGGACGGCTACAGCCAGAATCTCGGAATGACTTACCTGTGCGGCGACGGGCTGTGGGCGGGTATCGATTACGGGCCGTATCCGTCCGGCGTGCTGGATATCTATCGGCTGCCGAAGTTTTCGTACTATTTCTGGAGGAGCCAGCGGGATCCCGATGTGCAAATCGAGGGGGTTGACGGCGGGCCGATGGTCTTTATCGCCAATCACTGGCGGTCTTCTTCGCCGACGACGGTCACGGTGTACAGCAATTGTCAGCGAGTGCGGCTGTTTCTGAATGATGTTCTGATAGACGAGCGGTCTCCGGATACAGGGACGAATCTGCCGCATCCGCCGTTTACCTTCAGCGGGCTGACGTGGAGTTCGGGCGTCCTGCGGGCCGAGGGGCTCATCGATGGACAGGTGGTCGCCCAGCATCAGGTCCGAACCCCCGGTGCAGCCCGGTCTTTGTCGCCGGCCTTTGATACGACGGATGTGCCGGCGAATGGTTCGGAGCTGGTGTTTGTCTATGTTTCCATTTTGGATGCCAATGGAACACTGGTTCCGACAGCGTCGAGTACCATGGTTACGCTGTCCGTCTCCGGGCCGGCGGAGCTGGTTTCACCGGCTGCGGTCAAATCCGAGGCGGGGATTGCAACCGGCCTGATTCGGGTTCTCGAAACGCCGGGGCTGATTACCGTGACGGCTTCCGCATCGGGCCTGACATCCGGCAGTGCTTCGTTTACCAGCCGTGCGGATTAGTCAATTCGGCCCAACAGCCGAAGCAGACCGTCCAGAATTGTAATCGGATGAGGCGGGCAGCCGGGGATATACAAATCCACGGGGACAATCCCGTCAGCGCCGTTGTGCACTTCGGGATGTCCGGCAAAGGGGCCGCCGGAAATTGCGCAGGAGCCGACGGCAATCACAAGTTTCGGAGCCGGCACGGCCTGATAGGTTTTCTCGAGAGCCAGCTTCATATTTTCCGGCACCGGACCTGTAATCAGCAGGCCGTCTGCGTGCCGCGGCGAGGCCACAAACTGAATGCCGAAGCGGCTCAAGTCGAAAACGACGGTCGTCAGCACATTTGTATCTGCCTCGCAGGCGTTGCAGCCGCCTGCGGAAACCTGCCGGAGTTTCAGGGAGCGGCCGAAGAGCCGTTTCAGCTCTTTTCCCAATGTTTCAGCTCGTTTGTATTCTTCTCCTTTTAAAAGCAGGTCAGCTTTTGTCGAGGCTGCCAGCCGATAATCCCGCGAGAATCGAATTACTCCGGAAGGACATTTCTCCGCACATCGTCCGCAGAAGAGGCATCGGCCCATGTCCAGTGCCACAGTGTCCTTTTTCTGAACGGCACTGGTGGGGCAGACCTCAATACAGCGCCGGCAGTCTGCGGAACATCGCTGGGGAAAGAGCTCCGGGCGTCCGAGAAAATCCGGAGGCAATGTCGGTTCGGTTTTCGGGAAACCGACGGTTCGGTGTTTCTGCTGAAGGCGGGCCAGAAGGGCACGAATCATCCGTTTATCCTCTTACAAGTCATGTCCGCAGTAGGACAAATTAAAACTTTTATTGCACAGCGGGAAATCGGAAATCTGCTGGCCGCGAAGGGCCATCGCCAGCCCCGTCCAGTTATGGAAAGACGGGTCTATAATTTTGTAGAAGGCCAGGCGTCCTTGGGCGTCTGTCGCGGCGGCGTGGCAAATCTCTCCCCGCCATCCCTCCGTCAGACTTACGCAGAAGCGGTTGGGAGCGGCGCCGTTCCAATCGGTTTGAATGGGACCGCCGGGGCAGTTTTCCAGCAGTTCCAGCAGAAAGGCCAGCGACCGCTGAATCTCAAGCCAGCGGACGTAGGCCCGGGCGAATACATCGCCTGTATGCCAGGTGGACACAGGCACTTGGGCGAATTGGTATACGCCGGCGGGAAAGCGGAATCGCACATCCGTTTCGATGCCGCAGGCCCGTGCTGCCACGCCGACCAGCCCCAGCTGCCGGCAGGTTTGTTCATCAATCTTGCCTGTTTCTTCAAATCGGGCCAGTACCGATGGGGTGTTCCACAGCAGTTCCACGGCGACCGTGACGTCTTTTTTCAGTTGCCGAAGGCGGCGGCGCATCTGGTCCGTTTTCTCGGCGGTTAAATCAAACCGCACGCCGCCCGGGCAGAGAAGATTTCGCCCGAATCGATTGCCGCACAGCAGGGCGGTCAGATTCAGAAAATCGCCGCGGATGCGTCCGCAGAACGAGGCGGTCGGCAGATATCCGACATCATTGGCCAGCGCCCCGAGATCGCCGGTGTGATTGGCCAGCCGTTCCAGTTCAAGGGCAATGCCGCGAATGGCCTGAGCACGCGGAGGCGCCTGGATATCCGCCATCGATTCAAGCAGCTGACAGTACGCGGTGGTATGGCCGATGGTGGTATCTCCGGCAGCCGTCTGAATCAAGGCATAGGTGCGGGGGGTCGGGACGCCGATGAGACGGCGTTCAATGCCGCGGTGCTGATAGCCCAGGGAAATCTCAAGATGGGAAACATGCTCTCCCAAACATTGAAACCGAAAATGCCCCGGCTCAATAATTCCGGCATGAACCGGACCGACGGCCACTTCGTGAATCTGTTCCCCCTCGAGCCGATAAAAGTTCATAACGGAAGGCAGGATGCTTGGGTTGTTTTGCTGTTTCCAGATCTCCTTTCCGCTTCGATAGCAGGGATGAAACCGGACGGGCTTGAGCCAGGGGTGCCCTTGGGGAAGGATGCCCCATTGTTCAGCAATTTCCCGTTCGAACAGGTGCACCTGCGGGCAGTCCGGCGTCAGCGATGGATATTTGTCTTGAGCCGCAGCGGACAGAACCGTCAGCCGTCCGGTATTCTCATCGGCAATCACGGCATACAAGCACACCAAATGAGGACCAGATAGGGCGGCGAAGAACGAGGCAATCCGCATTCCGACCGCCGCGGCGTTTCGCACCGCGTTGGTGAATTCTTCCAGAGAAACCACCGGTATCTGTGCGGCTTCCAGCGGCTGATTATTGTAAAACCACAAACGAGACAAGGCAGCCATATCACAATTCTCCGAAAGCAGCAGCTGCCTCGTGAAGCAGGCGGTTTACCGCAGGGGGCACGTACAGTCCGAGCAGCAGTGTCAAAGTCCCTAAAGCCAGCGGCGGCAGCACATGCGTAAAAGACTCGGGATGAGACGTTTCCGTCGTTTCACGGGGAACCGGCCCCTGAGCCATTTTCAAAAATGCCGAAGCCATGCCGGCAAAAATCAGGGTCAGAACTCCCAGAAAGGCCGCGGCGATGCCGAACCGGCCCTGTTCAATCATGGCTTTTATGATAGCAAACTCGCTCAGGAAAAGTCCAAACGGAGGCATCCCGGTGATCGCCAGAAAGCCGGCAAGCCAGAGGATTCCCGTCAAAGGCAGCCGCTCCAGAACCCCGCTGACCTGCGAAATGGTTTTGGTTTTAAAGGCGCCGAGGATATTTCCGGCGGCCAAAAACAGCATGGCTTTGGTGAGCGAATGGTTGACGGCGTGAAACATCGAACCAAAAACGGCTCCGGCTCCGATTCCGATGCCCAATGCCAGAATCCCCACATGTTCGACACTCGAATAGGCCAGCATTCGTTTGAAATCCCTCTGTCCGAGGATAAACACGGCGGCCCATCCCATCGAAAGCAGGCCGAATAAAATCAGAAGCGGCTGATAAAAATCTTCTAATCCTGCTGCCCGGCAGACCTGAACAAGCCGCAATATCCCCAAAAAGGCACAATTGAGCAGAGCTCCGGAAAGCAGGGCGGAAATTACCGAAGGCGATTCGCTGTGAGCGTCCGGCAGCCAGGTATGCAGAGGGGCCAGCCCCATTTTCGTCCCATATCCCACCAGCGTCAGCAGCATCGCAGCTTTCAGCCAGGTCAGGTTCAGCCGGCTTCCCTGATGAATCAGATTGCTCAGGACCAGAGATTTGTCTTCCACGGAGGAGTGAGAAACGGCAATGCCGATAAAGAATGTACCCAGAAGAGCCAGGGCGATGCCGACAGAGCAGATCAAAAGGTATTTCCAGGCGGCTTCCAGGGACCGGTGGTGTCGATGAAAATAAATCAGCGGGGCGCTGGCCAGCGTGGTGGCTTCCATGGCCACCCACAGCAGAGCCAGATGCTGGCTGAGTGCCGTTAGAGTCATTGTGGCTAAAAATGCCAGGAGGCAGGCGGAAAAGACGGCTTCCGGAGCGTTACGGAAGAACAAACCCTCTTCAAAATCCTGGATGGTTTGGCCGGATTCCCCGGCCAGATAGCCGGCGGCATAGACCGAACAGGCGGAAAACAGAATGCTCGTAATGGTCAGGAATAAAAGAGCGGGCTGATCCAATACAAGCCATCCGCTGCACTGAGGTGCAGCTCCCGTGTGCCAGGCCGCCAGCACCAGCAGCGTATGGACGGCCGCCGCCCCGACGAGAAGGCCGCGTCGGAGCCTGTCATTTTGAATCATCAGCGACAAAACCGCCGCCGCAGCAGGGATGAAAATCATCGCATAAATCATATGTTCAGGTCCTCAGGCCGGATAATTTATCCGTGTCAATGTGTTCAAACTCCCGGTTGATATGAAAGACGGCAATGCCCATCACAAAGGCCGCTGCAAACAAGTCCAGCAGGATTCCCAATTCTATCAGAACCGGCTGATTTTCCGACAGGGCTGCGCCGAAGGCGTAAATGCCGTTTTCCAGAACCAGATAGCCCAGCACCTGCGTGAGGGCCTTTTTGCGGGCAATAATCAGAAAGAATCCGGACATAATGGTAAAAAAGGCCGAAGGAACAATCAGACCGGACTGCATCGAGACCGGCAGCGGAAGGCGGCTGCCCAGCCACAGCGAAACAATTAAAAAGACTGTGCCTAACGCAAGGGAACTGCCGTATCCGATAAACGGCTCAATCTCCCGCTGAACCTGAATTTCCCGAAGGACAACCGTCAGAAGCCAGGGAAAAACAATTCCTTTCAGGCCAATCAGAAGAGCAGAGAAGAACAGCTGATGCGCCGCCGGCCCTGATTCGACCAGAAAGAGCGGAAGCAGTCCGAGTGCAACTCCCTGAAGGGCGGCTACGCGGATACAGGTGCCCATACGGCTTAATCCGAGCAGAGCAAGATTCGAAAGAATCAGGAAAATCAGAATCAGGTCAACGGCCGAGTTCATAGCAAACCTCCGCAAACGAGCATCAGGGTGACGATGGAAAGAGCGGCGGCGCCGATTAAAAGCGAGGGAACGTGGAGCAGACGAAGACGAGCCATAGAGGATTCCACAACGCCGACCAGAACAGCCAGCAGAGCCAGAAACAGCAGGGCGGCCGTTGTATCCAGCCACACATTTCCGGTGTGGACCGGAACCAGAATGCCCGCCAGAACAGCCCCCAGAAGCCACAGCTTCAGGGCGGCGGTGTACAGAATCATTCCTAAGTCCGGTCCGCCGTGGTCGAGCACCATCACTTCGTGTATCATCGTCAGCTCCAGATGCGTGTTGGGGTCATCGACCGGGATTCGGCAGTTTTCTGACAGAAAGACAATGCCTATAGAGATGCCGACCAGAACGAGGGTAGGGCCTGCGGCAGGCCAGTCAGCCAGGTCGAGGGAAGAAAAAATTTGTGAAAGAGAGGTATGTCCTGTGTATTTTGCAACGGCTGCCAGACCCAGCAGAAAGGCCGGTTCGGCCAGGGCGGAAAAGGTAACTTCCCGGGCAGCACCCATTCCCTCGAAACTGGACCCGGTATCCAGGGCGCTGATCACCAGAAAGAACCGCAGGAGAGCGAACAGATAGACAAAGACAATTAAATCTCCTTCAAAAGCCAGCACAGCAGGCAGCCCACCCAGAGGCATCAGTAAAGCGGCGGCCGCCGCAGAGGCCAGACCGACGACGGGACCGGCTCGAAAAACCCAGCCGGCGGTTTGACTGTACACGGCCCCTTTTTGGAACAACTTGAACAAATCGTAATACGGCTGAAAAACGGAAGGCCCCTTTCGGCCGGCAAAAAAGGCTTTGGTCCGGTTGATGATTCCCCCCAAGAAGGGGGCGGCGGCCAAACACAGCAGCAGGTTGATGAGTTTTCCCAGAATCAGCATGCTACATCAGTTTCCATATCAGAAGAATCCAAAGGGCTAACGCAATATACAGGATGTAAACCTGAAGCCGACCGTGCTGGAGCCACTGGAGTTTGGCCGACAGGCGTACAATCTGTCTGGCTGCCGGTCGGAAAAGGTGCTTTTCACAGATGTCATCTGTTTCTTCGCTGTATTGTCCGCTGTTCGGAAAGAGTCCTGTTGGAGGGGTGACATTTTTGCGGGTCGGCAGCAGCCGGCCGAATAAGTCAGCCAGAAATTGGGTAAAAGAGGTTCCGGTGTACTGCATCCTTGAATCCGGCTGAGCATAGCCGCAGTCCCAGGTAACGGCACTCTCCACCTGCCGCCCGCGCAGCAGACGGATTCGCACCAGAAACAGACCCCCTGCCAAAAGACCGAAAAGAACGGCGATTTTTACAATTTGGGATAAGATGGAGGAGGCCTGAACCAGTTCGATTTGAATTGTTTCGCCGGCCAGGCCTGTGATAGAAAGGAGCACCGGTCGCAGAACGTAAATCAAACGGGGAGAAAAAAGTCCCAGCAGCAGACAAAGCATAGCCAGAATAAGAAATGAGGTTTTCATCAGAGGACCGGCTTCATGTGCGTACTGCGCAGAGACACTTCGCGGGTTTCCTAAGAAAATGATGCCGAAGGCTTTGGTAAAAGCGGCCAGAGCCAGACCCCCAATCAGGGCCAGTCCTCCGACAGTCAGCAGCACGGCAATGACGGTTTCCAGTCCGCTGTTCATTCCTTTTTTGAAGAGGCCCAGATAGATGAGGAATTCACTGAAAAATCCGTTCAGGGGCGGGATGCCCGGAACCGCGATCGCCCCAATTAGAAAGGCAGCAGCCGTCCAGGGCATCTGTTTCATCAGACCGCCGAGCCGGTCTATCTGTCCGGTTCCGGTACTGTGAAGGACAGAGCCGGCACTGAGAAAGAGAAGTCCTTTGAAAAACGCATGGTTCAGCACATGAAGCAGCCCTCCGGCTATCCCGAGCACAGCCAGGGCTGCATTGTTCTGATGGATGCCCAGGAGACCTGTTCCAAGCCCAAGAGCGATGATGCCGATGTTTTCTACGCTGCAATAGGCCAGCAGCCGTTTGATATCCTGCTGAGTTGCTGCAAAGAGGGCTCCCAAAAGGCCGGAAACCGCTCCGAGGATAATTAGCGTCCAGCCCCACCAGGCGGGCGGAATGCCAAGCAGACAGATGGTTCGAACCAGCCCGTAAATGCCTGTTTTAATCATTACACCGCTCATAACGGCCGAGACGTGGCTTGGAGCGGCCGGATGAGCATGGGGCAGCCAGATATGGAGCGGCATAAAGCCGGCCTTGATGCCGAACCCAATTACTGCCAGAACAAACAGAATATCGGCCGCCGCCGAGGGGATTTTGGGGACAGCCGCAAAGTCGGTAGAACCGGTACGGCTGCCCAGTAAAACAAAAAAGACAATCAGAAAAGCCGTTCCGATATGGGCTGCAAGCAGATAAAGAAAGCCTGCCTGACGAACCGCGGGTCTGTTGTGTTCAAAGGTAACCAGAAAGAAGGAGGCCAGCGTCATGAGTTCCCAGGCAATCAGGAAAAGCAGACTGTTTCGGGCCGAAACCACCAGGAGCATAGAGACAAGAAGAAGGTTGTAAAAAAACCAGACTGGCCCGAGATTCCGCTGGGATTGATAAGCCCTCAAATACTCCATTCCGTACACAGCGGCCAAAGCACACAGCACCAGAATCGGCAGCAGAAAGAAGGCAGAGAGTGAGTCAATTTGAATATAGAAGGCCCCAAAAGGAATTGACCATTCTGTCCGCAGAGACAGAACATCGCTCCCCAAAAGGACTTGCAGCGGGGTAATGCATGCAAGGGCGGAGCCGATTACGGCTCCTATACCGCCTGCACGCGGTGCCCAATTGCCTTTGCGGCCAAAGAAAAGGGAGGATACACCGCTTAGAAGAATGATGGCTGCACCGGCAATGAAAAAACTCATTCGGCTCTTCCTTCTGTCTGTGTTTGACAAGCAGAGTGCTGCATCAGGCCCGATTCAATCCGGACGATTTCTGTATAGATGCGTTCTCGGGTGGCTTGATTGGCCAAAACGGTCTTAATGTCTCGGTCTCGAAGGACATAGGCCAGACGAGACAAAAGAGAAAGGTGGCATTTGACGGTTGGGCTGACGAGGGTAAACAGGCAAAAGACGGGCTTGCCGTCCAACGCATGAAAATCAATAGGTGATTCGAGAAAACAAAGGGAGACGATCGGTTCGTCAATATGGAGAACGATTGGATTTCGGACATGTGGTATCGCGATTCCATCGCCTATGGCAGTTGACGCCATTGCTTCGCGGGCAAGAATCATTTGAAGAAGATATTCCCGGTCCACTGACTCCGGCAACTTCATCAAGTTAATTACATTCCGAAGAACGTCTTCTTTTGTTTGTCCATCAATTCGATAATAGATTCCGCCTCTCCGCAGAGCGGATTCGAGTGAAATGTCTGTTTTATCTCGATTTTCTGTGTCCTGAAACAATTCTGGCGAAAAATTCATCTGACGAGAGGTTACCCATTCGAGAAGTTCTGCGCGGTTGAATCGATATTGGTTTCCTATTTTATAGGCAGGGAGTTTTCCTTCAGACAGCCATCTGTAAACGGTTTTTTCGTTTACCTTGAGCAAGTTTGCAACATCTTTGACACTAAGCTGCATATTTCCTCAAAATTCCAAAGATTAAGACAATCGAGAATATAAAGTACACAAATTAGGACATTTTTCAACAATTATTTTTGGGGATGATGAATGGAATCTCTCTAATTCTATGACTCAAAAGGAGTTAAGTAAGATTTATACGTTGTTTTTTGAAACTTTATAAAAAAAGCGTGATTTTAGGTAAAAAAGGGAATCCGGCGGATAGAAATATCTGGATGAGTTTAAGAGAAGAGAATCTCTACGCAAGAAAAGCCGAATAGGATAGGCGAGGAGATGATCAGTTTTATAAAAAGTGGAAAGGAGAATAAAATGAGAAGAATTCTGCTGGTTTTATCATTTTTTATTGCAGCCGGTCTCGGCTCGGCTGTCACGATTGATGATTTCGAAAGTTATCAATTTGGCCCTGTTGATAATGTCACAACGAACTGGAAAGCGAATACAACCGATAACGATGCCATTATCGAACTGGACCCGGAGAATGCCGACAATAAGGTGATGAGTCTTTCTCAGGCTCCTACCCAACAATCGGCCGCTTATTGTATCCTTTCATCCGAGGCCTCGATTCCTGAGGGGGAAACCAAGACGCTTTTCCTACGGTTTCGGACGAATGGAACTACAGATGAATCCTTTGGAATGACCAATGTGGATGTGCCGCCGGTCGGCGGCTCGGATTGGGGATATTTCCGTCCTCAAATTCGATGGACGAACGGCATCTTGGGGGTGCGTGACGGCAGTACCTGGAGAGACTTGAAGTCGATCAGCGCCAATAAGTGGTATTGTGTGTGGATGGTCATCAACAATGCCACGGATACGGTTAAGGTTTATTTGAAAGAAGATATCGCAGATGCGACGGCCGCTGATATTCTGTCAGTCGGGACCCAAACAACCTTTGCTTTCCGTGTGGCTACTACAGAGGCTCTCGACAGGCTTTACTGGAGAGCCCAAAGCAATAATGCGGCGCTGAAGGTTTTTGTGGATGATATTGCAATTATGCCGGGCGAGTCACTTGTTGTGCCGCCGGTTGCCAAACAGCGGGCTCATTTCCCGACTCCGGCCAATGGAGCAACACTGGTTGGGGTGCCCAGCGGTGTCGGGCAGGTGGATTTGGTGCTCACGTGGAAGGCCGGTGTGGACTTGACCGGCACCTATCCGGTCAATCCGGCCGTCAAGAAGCATTACGTGTATATCTCGAAAGACCAGACGGTTTATCCGAATGACCCCAATCTCTATTATGTCGGCAGTGTGGACCAAACCAGCCCCTCTGTTACGGATGCGCAATATACCCCAAGCCCGAAGCTCAACTCCGGCGGGAAGTATTTTTGGATGATTGAGGAGGGATTGGACAACGGCCAGGGCGGCGTGTATGCTCCCGGGGACCCCAATAATCTGATTGGATATACCTGGAGTTTTGAGACGGTTCCGAGCGTTCCGGTGATTCTGACCCAGCCAACCAATAAGACGGTTATGCTCGGTGCGACAGCCTCCCCGGCCTTTACAGTGAGCGTCGTTTCCACGACACCGGAACATTACCAGTGGTATTATTCCGCGGATGACCAGATTGGCGGAGATACAATGGTTGGAACCGATTCGCCGAATTTGACCATTGCCAATGCTTCTGTAGCGGATCAGGGCTACTACTACGTGCGGATTTGGAACAATGCGACGGCCTCCGGCGGCGGTACCAATCCGGATGTGTACAGCAGTGTTGTCTGGCTGAAGGTCGGGCGGATGGTAGCTCAGTATCAGTTCGAGAACAACTTCAATGATGCTGTGGAAAGCAATCACGGTGTCGGGATGAACTTTAATAATCCCAGTCTGCTGCCGACGTTCAGCAATGTCGACGGAATTGACGGCTACTATGTTCTGCTGGACGGTGCCGGTCAGTATGTGGATTTCGGGGCCAACGCCTATCCGAAAGCCGGCCCCCTGACAAATGGTCTGGGCGGCGGCCTGGATGAGGGCTCCATCCTCTGCTGGGTCAAGCCGACGGCGGCCGGAACAATCTGGCTGAACTACAATGATGGAGCCACAACTGGTCTCGGTTTCTCTCTGAATGCGGCTCAGAATGCCCGGCTGAATGTCCGCGGTGAAGGTCCGGCGGGTGAATATCAGGAAATTGCGACAGCCGAAGGGCGTCCGAACCGTCCGGAATTCGGGATGTACAACGGGCAGTGGCATTTGGTCGGCGCTACCTGGTCGCAGGGCGGCACGCTGCGGATTTATGTGGACGGCCAGCAGGTGGCTTCTGCAGCAGCCGGCACATCCGCTCGTTTCCTGCCCTGGCAGCGAGGCGTCTTGCTGGGGGCCAGCCGGGATTCGTCCAACCGCGACAACCTGCTGAACTTCCTGGCCGGTGCAGTGGACAATCTGCGGGTGTACAACTATGTGGTCGATGCCGATTCGATTGCAGCCGAGTATTATAACACGACCGGCATCAAGCCCTGTATCAATACATCGTTTGAGGGCAGTGCTTATAACTTCGACAACACCGGCACATCGTACTGTCGGGTTGATTTGGCGGACTTTGCCGCTTTTGCCCGCAACTGGCTGGCCGAGGGGCTGTATCCCTAACCGTCAGTTGTGAAAGGGATTTTGTAAACAGTGAACCGGAGTCCGTTTTTATCAGAAGGACTCCGGTTCTTTCTTAATTGTTTATTCTCTTGCGGGGGTGATTTGAACTGATGAGCTTCGTGAGAATTGCACACAGAGTGTTTCCTGCTGTTTTTCTTTTTACCGCTGTTTACGCCGAAGGTCCCCAAATTCGGCCCGCCTCCCAATTGTCCAACCCCTATATAGAGTGGATGAAGAAAGTCGCCGACTGGCAGCTGACCCAAAGCACCTGGAACAGTTCCGTCAGCTGGGAACGCGGGGCTTTGTTCGCCGGAATGATGGCCTGTTATGAGGCCACGAAAGATGAAAAGTATCTGGACAAAAGCCGTCAGTGGGCCCAGCAGTACAACTGGCGGATGGCCTCGGATTCCCGCCATGCGGATAATCACGCCTGTGCCCAGACCTATCTGGAGTTATATCTGCTGGATGAACCGGACCCGCTCCGGTATGCGCATTTTAAGTCTGTTGCAGATATTATGGTCAGCGACCCGCGACATTTTTACTGCAATGTCGCCTCCGGCAGCAATGTCTGGTGGTGGTGCGATGCCCTGTTTATGGCTCCGCCGGCCTTTGTGCGTCTGGGGCGGATTCTGAACAACCCCTCTTATGCAGATTTGATGCATATGATGTGGGGGGAAACGCAGTCTTGTCTGTATGATGCCGAGGAGCATCTGTTTTTCCGCGACATTACTTATTTTGACGACCGCTACAATGATAAAAAGGTCTTTTGGTCCCGCGGCAACGGCTGGGTATTGGCCGGCACGGCTCGCGTGCTTCAGTATCTGCCCCCCGATGATCCTTATCGCCCCCGGTATATTGCGCTGCTTCAGGAGATGGCGGCCAAACTGATTACGCTTCAGCAGCCGGACGGCTTCTGGCATTCAGACCTGCTCAGCCCGGAACGGTATAACAATCCGGAAAGCAGCGGAACGGGCTTCTTCACCTATGGAATCGCCTGGGGGATTAACAACGGTTTTCTGGATGAGCAGACCTATTGGCCTGCCGTTCAGGCGGGCTGGGAAGCGCTGAAGTCGGCGGTGCAGCCCAGCGGGCTTTTGGGCTGGGTGCAGCCGGTTGGTGCCGGTCCTGCCGCCACCTCTGCGACGACGACGGATGTGTTCGGGGTTGGGGTGTATCTTTTGGCCGGCAGCGAGATTCAAAAGTATGTTCTTCAGAAAGACCCGACGACGATTGATTTGTTTGAGACCTATCAAACAGATGCTCAGCTCAAGACCGTCTGGCAGGACGGCTCGGCCAACGGCACGGCTTCCGAAATTGCATTGGGCAATTTCGGGGATAAATTTCTGCAGCTGACCTACCGCAACGACCGGGCGCCGTATCGTTCAGAGATTCAGAGAGTCTTCGCCGCCCCAAAAGACTTTACCCTGAACGGTTCGGAGTATCTATCGATTCTGGTGCGCGGAAGGGGCGACAATGCCTCGGACTTGGTTTATGTTCGGCTTGAGGATGCACAAGGGCGTTCGGCTGTCCAGACCCTTTCGGCGGATCCAAATGCTGTCCGGACGGCAATGTGGATGGAGCTTGGCTTTCCGTTATCCGGCTTTGAAGGGATTGACCGCACGCAGATTGTGAAACTGGCTGTCGGCATCGGCAATCCGTCTGGTTCCTCTGCCGGCGGACAGGGGACTGTCCGGTTCGACAATGTCCGTCTGATGCCGCTCCAATGCATTGGTGCCGCCGAGGATTTCACCGGCAACTGCGAAGTGGATTTGGAGGATTTGGCCCTGCTGGCGGCTGACTGGATGGAGGATTATGCCGTTACCATCACGCCGTCCAACCCCGGTACGGCCAATCTGCTGGCCTACTGGCCGATGGAGGGAACGTTTCAGGATGTAACGGAGAACGGCTATGACGCCGTGGCGGGGGGCACGCCGGTCTTTGATGCCGGCAAAAGCGGACAGTCGGTTTACTTAAATGGAGCTTCCTATCTGGCCTGTCAGAACAGCGGTTCCATTTCGCTTCAGCAAGGAGGCAGCATCACGGCCTGGGTCAAAAGCGGCGGATTGAGTTTTCCCTGGGCTTCCGTGGTCAGCAAGGGAATCAGTTCCTGGCGGCTGATTCGAAACAATGTCAGCAGTGCGATGTCTTTTCATTTCAATATCGCCGGAGGCGGGGAATATCAGGCCAACGGGACAATTCCTATCCTCGATAATCAATGGCATCATCTGGCGGCGGTCTATGACGGTAGCCGAATCGCTTTGTATGTGGACGGGGTGCTGGATGCATCCTGTCCAACCCCGAATCCGGTGAATGGAACAGCGGACCCGGTCTGGATTGGGGGACGAGTAGACCGTCCTTTTGACCGGAATTGGACCGGATGGATTGATGAGGTTCGCATTTATACGATTCCGTTAACCGAAGAGCATATCCGCTTTTTGGCGGGGCTGGGCCCTTTGCGGATGATTCCGGAACCCCGTCCGGCAGACCTTGTTTTCGACGGTTTGATTGATATGAATGACCTGGCGGCATTTGTGCTCGGCTGGCTGCGCAGCAGTTACTGGCCGTAGCGGTTCAGCATTGAAGGAGATGTTATGCGAAATCTGCTTCTTGCTTTTTTGGTGATTGTCGGAACGGTTCGGCTTCAGGGACAGGCGGACCCGCCGCCCGGTCCGGGCTACAGTTGGAAGTTGGTTTTCAATGATGAATTTAACGGGACATCTCTGGATACTTCCAAGTGGCTCAGTCAGCATCCGTGGACGAGGGATTATAAAGGAGATGCATACAACCGCGATGAGAATATCACCGTGGCCGATGGATGTCTGACCATTACGGCCAAGGCTGAATCCTATGCGGGACATTCGTTTACCTCCGGGGCGATTTCCACCGGCTACAGCAAATTCCGTTTCAAATACGGGTATGCGGAGGTGCGGATGAAGATGCCCGGTGCCCGCGGGTCGTGGGCGAATTTCTGGATGCTTTCCGACGGCTGGCCGCCGGAGTTTGATGTGGTGGAATATCCGCTGGATGATGTAGAAGGCGATAACAATCAGCGGTATCGCTATATCACGAATATTCACTACGGCGACAACCAGTCGAATATGGCCACCCATTGGAAGAGTATGGATCTGTCCTCGGGTTTTCATACCTACGCGATGGACTGGCGCCCATGGTATGTGGCCTATTATTTTGATGATGCCTATGTCCGCAGTCTGAATGATTTTGAACCGTCCAACAATTTCGGCAGTATGTATCTGATTCTGGATTATTATGTGGGCGGAGACTGGGGCGGTCAGGTTTGGCAGCATCCAGACCCGGCGACATGGCCGGCTCCGACCAATCCGCTCGTCCAGCTGAAAATTGACTGGGTGCGGGTCTGGCAGCGCATTCAGGATACCGTCAAAGAGATGATTGGATGCTGGACGCTGGATGAAGTGAGCGGAACGACGGCCTTTGACTCCAGCGGCAAGGGAATGCACGGGACTCTCAGGGGCGGCTTTACTTTTGACAGCGGACGCGTCAATGGCAATCTCGGAACGGCTCTGAAGTTCGACGGGGTGGATGACTATATCGAGCTTCCAGCCGGATTTGATGAGTTTGACAATGGGTTTACCGTTGCCCTGTGGGCCAAGCCGACTGCCGTCAAAAACTATGCCCGCTTTATCGATTTGGGCAATGGGGAGGCGGCCAACAATATTATTTTGGCCCGCTCGGGCACCAGCAATAACCTCTTGTTTAAGGTGTACGGTAAGGATACCTCCGATGGAACGGTTACGGCCGCCAATGCCATCGAGCTGAATCGCTGGCAGTTTTTTGCCGCGACCGTGAACACCTCCGGCGCTGTGAAGATTTACAAAAACGGCCAAGTCATCCAGACGGGCACGACTACCTGGCCGTGGGGGCTGCTGCGGACAAAAAACTACATCGGACGCAGCAACTGGTCGGCGGATGCGTATTATCAGGGGATGATGGATGAAATCCGAATCTATGATTATGCCCTGACGGAGGCGGAAATTCTGGCTTTGTATCAGCAGACCGCCCACTGTATGAATCCGTATCCGGAAGAGATGGATTTGAATTGGGACTGTAGAGTGGATTTAACCGATATTGTCGGGATAATGGATTACTGGCTTTCGGAGGGGCTTTATTCGCCCCCTGTGCAATAAATGCTCAGAAAGGGGAAATGCCGGTGAAAAAAAGATGGCTTTGGGCAGCTGCGGCGGCTGTTAGTCTTTCCGGTTTCTGTTTGGCGGACCGTCTCGAAGTGCCCCTTAATGACTCGTGGCGTTTTTATCGGGCGGATGCTGCCGGAGCGGCCGCACCGGGATTTGACGACTCCTCGTGGTCTGTTGTGACGGTTCCGCATACCTACAATGCCCTCGACGGCCAGGACGGCGGCAGCAATTATTACCGCGGCCCGGCCTGGTACCGCAAACGCCTGACAATTCCCGCCGACTATTCCGGCAGGCGGGTGTATCTGTATTTCGAATCGGTTGGCAAAAAGGCCGATGTCTATTGCAACGGCACGCTGGTTGGGACGCATCTGGGAGCATATGCGGCCTTTTGCTATGACATTACCAATCAGGTGATTTTCGGTGCGGAGAATGTGATTGCCGTGCGGGCGGACAATTCGAGCACGCTGCAGATTGCCCCGCTGTCGGGCGATTTCAACCAGTACGGCGGCATTTGCCGACCGGTGCGGCTGGTGATTACCGAGCCGGTGCATATCACGCTTTTGGATTATGCTTCGCCGGGAGTTTATTTGACCCCGACCAATGTCAGCGCTGCTTCGGCGGATTTGCAGGTGAAAGTGCTGGTGCGGAATGCCGCAGCGGCCGAGCGGACGGTGACGGTGCGGGCGAAGATTTTTGACGCCGCTGGGAATCTTGTCGATACGCTTCAGACGCTCCAGACGATTCCGGCAGAAAGCACACAAACTGCTGTGATGAATACCCCAATCCTCCAGCCCCGTCTGTGGAACGGGCGGGCTGATCCGTATTTGTATTCCGTCCTGACGGAGATTGAAGCGGACGGAGTGATTGCGGATGCCGTCCGCCAGCCCCTCGGATTCCGCTTCTTTCGGGTGGATCCCGATGAAGGGTTCTTTTTGAACGGGCAGTATCTGGACTTGCACGGTGTCGCCATTCACGAAGACCGCACGGACAAGGGACGGGCCATCAGCGATGCAGATCGGCTGGAGGATATGCAGCTGATGGCGGAGATGGGATGCAGCTGGATTCGGCTCAGTCACTACCAGCACGCCCAAAAGGTCTACGAGCTGGCCGATGAGTTCGGGATCATTCTTTCGACGGAAATTCCGATTGTGGACAGCGTGGTTTTTACAAGCGCATTCATTGAAAACTGCAAAGACCAGCTGCGGGAACTGATTCGCCAGAACTACAACCATCCCTCCGTTTGTTTCTGGCTGCTGTATAATGAATTAACAACCAGCGGGTCTGAAACCATTATTCAGCAGCTGCACGATTTGGCCAAGACCGAAGACCCGACGCGTCTGACCTCCGTCGCTCACAATAACACATCCGATACGGCGGCCTGGTCGTATATCACGGATACGCTGGGCTACAATCGGTATTTCGGCTGGTACGGCAGCACGCCTGCTTCTTATATCGCTGTATGGGCGGACAGCATTCATTCCAGCCGCTCGAACGACAAAATCGGGATTATGGAATACGGGGCCGGCGCCAATCCGTATCAGCATGAGGAATACGCCGCCTGGCCTTCCCCCGGCGGACCGTGGCATCCGGAGGAGTATCAGTGCACATTTCACGAAGTCTATTGGAAGGCGATGAAACAACGACCGTTTCTGTGGTGCAAAACCATTTGGAATGGGTTTGACTTTGCCGTGGACAGCCGCAATGAAGGCGGCCAGCCCGGCCTGAACGACAAGGGCATGGTGACCCGCGACCGCACCCTGAAAAAGGATGCCTTTTACTGGTACAAGGCCAACTGGACCACGGAGCCGATGGTGCATATCACCGGCAGGCGGTTTACGCCTCGGACGACCTGTCCGAAATATGTCAAAGTCTATTCCAACTGTGAGTCTGTGGAGCTGTTTGTCAACGGCCGCTCGTACGGTTCCCGCACGAGCAGTGATCATATTTTCCTCTGGGAGGAAACGATTCATCTGAAAGTCGGGGAGAATGAAATTCGGGTGGTGGGGCTCTCCGGCGGTCAGGAGTATGCGGATTCCTGCATCTGGCGGTTCGAGATTGACAATACGCTGCCGGTGGCGGCGGTTTCGGCCAGCCATTATGAGACGGCCAATCCGCCGCAGAATGCCGTGGACGGCAATCTGACAACCCGCTGGGCGGGCAATAATTATCCATGGATTCTGTTTGATTTCGGCTCGCCGCAGCACGTAGAGAAGATTGCAATTGCCTTTTATCTGGGCGAGCAGCGGCGCTATACATTCGGCGCGGAGGCCTCGGATGACCAGAGCACATGGATTCCGCTGATTTCATCGACTCAGAGCAGCGGAACCACACGCGAACTGGAGGAGTTTGATGTTCCGGATACGACGGCCCGCTATATCCGAATCAACGGATACGGCAACACCGGCCCTTATCCGACCTGGACGAGTTTTTATGAAGTCAAGTTCTATACCAACCTGTCGCCGGATTGTGCCTTTTGGCGCTCCGTCAACTGCGGCTATGCGTGCGATTTTGACGGTCCGCAGGGACAGCCCGACTGCCGGGTGGATTTGTATGATTTGCAGGAAATGGCCCGTCAGTGGATGGAGGATTATCGCCAAACTGTTTTTCCGACGGACCCGGGGACAGAACATCTGATTGCCTATTGGCCGATGGAGGGAACGTTTCAGGATGTGACAGGAAACGGCTATGATGCTGTTTCAGGCGGAAGCCCGATTTTTGACAGCGGGCACATAGGGCAATCGCTGTATTTTGACGGCACAGATGATAGGAGTTATCTGAACTGTCAGAACAGTTCAGGACTTCATTTGTCAACAGGGGCGACGGTCTGTGCGTGGGTCAAAAGCAGCGGGATGACAGACCCATGGGCCTCTGTGGTGACCAAAGGAGTCAATGCCTGGCGGCTGATTCGCAATAATGAAACCAATTCGGTATCATTTCATTTCAATCAAGCGGGCGGCGGAGAGTATCAGGCCAATGGGACCACAGCCGTTCTGGATGGGCAATGGCACCATATAGCGGGTGTTTATACCGGAAGCCGGATTCAGTTATATATTGACGGCCGGCTGGAAGCCGAATCCTCGGCAGGGCCGGTGAATACCTCCAGCGACCCGGTTTATATTGGGAGCCGCGTCAATTTCACATCTACGCGGAACTGGATAGGCAATATCGATGATGTGCGGATTTATGATATTGCTCTCACTGAGGCGCAAATTCTTTTCCTGGCACAGGGGCAACCCTATCAGGTGATTCCAAAACCGACCCGTCCAGCCGATTTGACTTTAGACGGGCTAATAGATTTGGATGATTTGGCTCTTTTTGTGCGTCAATGGATGGCCTGTAGCGACCCAGCTAATCCTTTCTGTTTGTAATTTTTCAGGATTTTTCATTAGCAGCCGTTCGAAAAAAGTTTCATTCCGGCTCAGTACTTTTCCGGAATGACCCTGTTTTTTGGGTCAATAAAGCCGTTTTTATAACCCATTTTGCCTTTATCGGACCCCGGTTAGCCCATCCAGCGAGATTTTTTCAAATTAGCCCCTCCATTTTTTTAAAATAGAGAAATAATTTAGGGAATGGGTGGGGAATGGACCATTCCGTAGGGACTTTATGGACCTCGAAAGACGTGAACAATCTCGAAGTGATGAGTTCTTCAAACTGCTGATGAACAGCCAAAAGGTGATTTATGCCTATATTCTCTCGATGGTTCATAACTGTCCCGATGCAGATGATATTATGCAGGAAACGATGACCCTGATGTGGGAACGTTTCGACGAGTTTGAGCGGGGGAGCAATTTCGGAGCCTGGGGGATTAAAATCGCTCGCTTTAAGATTCTCAATTATTTCAAATCCAAGAACCGCGACGAAGAACTGTTTGATGAATCACTCCTGACGCAGATTTTGGATTGTTATCATCGGAAAATGGATGAGATGAAGGTGCGCATCAGTGCTCTGCAGGAATGTCTGAAGAAACTGGATAAGCGGGATAAAAAACTGATTGAGATTCGCTATGAACAGGGTCTGAAGATTACCGAACTGGCCGAGCGGATTGAACGGCCGGTTCAGGGGCTTTATAAGGCCTTGGCACGCATTCATACGGTCCTGCATCGCTGCGTCAACCAGACGATTCATCAATGGGGATTTCGATGAAAAAAGATATTTCGACAGAGTATCAGCTCAGCGAGCTGATTTTGTTGGTGCTCGAGGGGGGCAGCACACCGGAGCAGAGACGGCGTCTGACGCAATGGCTTCGGGAAGACCCGGAGGCAATGGAGTACTATGTTGAATATATGATGCAGTATTCCGCCCTGACGCAGCCGGGCGATATTGCGATTGTGGATTTGCCTGAGGAAACGGTTTCGCCGGTACTGGAAACGTCGCTCTGGATGGCCCTGTCGGCCTTTGAACAGCAGGCGGAGGCGGTGGAGGTTGCAAGACCGGCCCCCGTTTTGCCGGAACCGGAAAGAAAAGCGGCGGCTTCTGTGCCGACGGCCGTCAGCAAGTTTTCCCTGTATGCTTTGCTGCTGTCCACGGCGGCGCTGGTGTTTTTGATTGCCTATGCGTTTTTGTCCCCGGCCGGACGGGGCAAAGAGGTCGCCACGCTTCTGGAGACCATGAATGCCCGCTGGGGTTCGCCGGAACGGGGCATCCGCGAGGGGATGTGGCTGAATACCCAGATGGAACCTATATGGCTGCGGGAGGGGATTGCCGTCCTTCAGTTTGACAACGGAAGCCGAGTTGTGCTGGAAGGTCCCGCCGAATTTACCCTTCTGACGGATGACCAGATTCAGCTCCGTCACGGCCGGCTGTTTGCCTCCGTTCCCAAGACAGCCATCGGATTTACGGTCAGTACACCCTTTTCCAAAATTATCGATTTGGGAACCGAATTCGGGGTGAAGACCGAGCCCGAGAGGATGGAGGTTCACGTAATGGCCGGCAGGACGATGCTGATTTCGGGCACGGCTAGGACCTCCAAAACTCAGCTGGAGGTCCGGGAGGGGTTTGCCAAGGCGGTCAGCGCCGCCGGTGTCGTGCAGGATATTGCTCTGAAGAAAGAGGCCTTTGTCCGCCGGCTTCAGCCGCAGACACAGTTTGTCTGGCGGGGGCAGAATGTGAATCTGGCGGATATTGTCGGCGGCGGCAACGGCTTCGGGACCGGACGATTGAACGCCGGCATTGATTATCAGGGAACCATTGATTTGCTGGAGACGTTTACGTCAGCGGAAGGGCCGAAACAATATGTTCCGGTTCGCTCCAGTCTTTTTATCGACGGTGTTTTTATCCCGAACGGCCGCTCGCAGATTAACTCCAATGGTCTGACGTTTGAATTTGAACCGACCAACGGCCGCTACTGGCTGGGTGTGCTCAACGGGGCCTGGCATCAGATTGCTCTGACAGTGAAGGTGCCTCGCCATCAATTGCGGCTGAACGGCAAAGAATACGGCACGCCGGACAGCCCCGCCATCTATTTGAGCAGCAATCAGGGGGTCACTTTTAATCTTCAGGCGATTCGCGAATATACAAAGATGAATATCCGGCGGTTTACGGCCCTGTGCGGGCTTTCGGAAACGTACCGCGATTACTGGGAGATTATGAAGCAGTACCCGCATTTTCCACAGGAGCCGACCGCCTCTTTTTATGTCCTGGTTGACGGGAAGGTCCGCTTTGTTCAGCAGGATATGACGCCCGGCGAACCGGCTCGGCAGGTTGTCGTGGACATCGGGCCCGAAGACCGGTTCCTGACTCTGGCGACCACGCAGGGCCGCGACAAAACCAATAATGGCGACTGGACGCTGTTTGCCGAACCGTTCCTCGAATTGCAGGAATAGATTTCGGAAAAATCATAACAACGGATCCGTATTGAAATGGAGGATGTATGATGAAGCGAGGTTTGGTACTTCTTCTTGCAGGATTCTGGGGGATGACAGCGGGGGCATATGTCCCTTCTCTTCTGATTGATGACTTTGCGGACGGCAATTTATCGGAGTATGTGCTCACGTGTGTTCTGGACCAGAATACGGCTCGTGCAGTCAGTTTTACGACTGCCGACGGGGTTCTTCGGATAAGCAAATCCTCCGGTACTGAGGCCGAGCAGGTTGTTTTCTTGAGGGATGATTATTCATTGGCCGTAGGCGATTTGCTGGTAGCGGATTTGGCCTGGGGTACGACAACTCGTGCCGATATCGGGATTGCCGTAGCGGCGACCAAGACACCGCCGGCACTGGCTCCCGGCACCAGCGGCGAAGTCCGCCAGGATTATATCGCCGTCTATGTGCAGGCCGACAATAACAACCTCAAAGGGGTTGTGATCAACGGGACCTCAGTCGGCCCGACTCTGTATGCCGGCGGCCTGCCTGCGGACCCCAAAATTCACGTTACAGGTCTGTACATTCGCCGCGACAGTGCCAATACGTTCACTTTGGGCTATATCGTGGACAAGACGACTTATGTCGATTTTTCGACGGCGACGATTGACAATACAAACATCGGCAATGCAGTCGGTTTCTTCGGGGATGTCCGCAGTGTAACGACCTACGGAGACCTTGACAATTTGAGAATCGAAAGTTCGCTGTTCGGGCCGCACAATCCCGACCCGGTGAACAATGCAACCCAGGCGGGAATTCCTATCGGCACAACCGGAGATGTGGATGTGATGCTTCAGTGGAATGCCGGCTTGGATCCGGCCAATCGTTCTCAAATCAATCCGCTGATTAAAAAGCATTATGTGTATCTATCCAAAAATCAGAACATGACAAGCGACCCGAACCTTTATTATGCGGCGACGGTCAATCAGATCGGAGGCAATCTGACCTCTTCGTATATTCCTGAGCCGGCTCTGAAGGCCAGCGGCAAGTATCTTTGGAAGATTGAACATGCTCTGGATAATGGGCAGGGCGGTGTGTATCCGCCGGGTGAGCCGAATAACATTGTCGGCCCGACCTGGACATTCGAGACGATTAGTATGGAGCCGATTATCCAGAGGCAGCCGGTTTCGACCTCGGTACGTCTGGGGCAGTCGCTGTCTCCGGCATTCAGTGTTTCCGTATTCAGCGTCTCGCCTGTAAGTTATCAGTGGTACTATTCGGCGGATGCCCAGATTGATGCTTCGGATACGCAGGTCGGCGGCAATTCCCCGACCCTGTCGATTGCCAATGCTTCTCTGGCCAATCAGGGGCATTATTACTGCCGCATCTGGAACGAGGCGACCCAAAGCGGCGGCGGTCCGAAGCCGGATGTCTATTCGAATGTGGTTTCTCTGACGGTCGGACGGCTGGTGGCTGCTTACGGCTTTGAAAACAATCTCAATGACTCCAGCGGCGAAGGCAACCACGGCCAGGCGTTTGACCTGTCATTGCCGGAACCGAGCCAGGCCAATCTGGTCTTTACGACCGACCGGATTCAGGGAAGCTACGCCCTCCAGCTGAACGGTGTCGGTCAGTATGTGGATTTCGGGATGTCGGCTTATCCGAAGGCCGGACCGTTGGCCGGCGGCATCGGCGGCGGACTGGATGAAGGTACCATCACCTGCTGGGTGAAGGCCGCCAAAGTTGGAGGACTTTTGTCCAATTACAATGACGGCACGACAACCGGCTTTGCGATGAGTCTGGAAACCAGCGGCACGACGGCGGATGCCCGTATCAACGTCCGCGGCGAAGCGGCCGAAATCGTCACGGCTCAGGGCCGGCCTTCTATGACCGGCTTTGATATGCTCACCGACAATCAGTGGCATATGGTTACGACGGTTTGGAAAGCGGGCACCCTCGGGCGGGTTTATGTGGACGGGGGGATTGTAGCAGAGGATACCACACTCGGCACGCCGGCGCTGTATGCGGCCTGGCAGCGGGGGGTTCTGCTCGGCGCTACCCGCACGTTTGCCGACCGGAATGTCCTGGCCAACTTCTACGGCGGTCTGATGGATGACCTGCGGGTGTATAACTATGCCTGGACGCCCGCGGAAGTTGCCGCCGAATATACGCAGATAACCGGAAAGCCGGCCTGTGTAGAGCCCAATTTTGACGGCAGCCAGTTCAATTTTGATAATACCGCTTCTTCATACTGCCGAATTGACCTGGCGGACTTTGCGGCCTTTGCAAGTCGGTGGCTGGCTGACGGATTGTATTAAACGCGGCAATAAACGGGATACTCAACACGATGAAAATAAGAGGAGAAACGACGATGAGAAAGATGATGCTGACGGCAGTGGTTTGCCTGTGCAGTCTTGCGGTCCAGGCCGTGGATATCGGTCCTTACCCCCTGGATGCGGATACGCTCCATTTGTGGCGGTTTGATGTGGTCAAAGATGGCGTCATTCATGATTTGGTGCGGACCAGTCCGATTGATATGGCTTTTTACAACAATGCCGCTCTGGCGGCTTCCAATGCCGGATACGGCAATGCGGCCAATACCTATGATAATGCGGCCGGCAATAACGGCCCCTTTGTCGGACGAGTCGGCGATTATAACCAGACGATTCTGATTTCCGATTTGACGGGCCCCAACGGCGAGTTTACGTTTGAGGCCCTGGTTCGTCCGGATGTCCCGGCCGGTTCCCTGAAGGGACATATGGAGATTCTCAGCTGCGAGACGGATGCGGGCGCGACGGACCGCGGGTTTCAGCTGCGGATACAAAATACGGGCACCACACTTCGGTTCCAGACCCTTTCGGGCTCGACAACCGCGTTTGATGCTCCTATTACGTATACCCCGGGCCAGTGGTATCACGTGGCGGTGACCTACAGCGGCACGCCCAATGTTTCCGGCAATCTGAAACTCTATTGGACTCCTATTGCTTCGGCCACATCGGCTGTCCAGGTTGGCGGACCTTTCACGATGACGGCGGATTTGGATGCGAATGATGCAACCAAGCTTTGCATCGGGAATGAGCTGCGGAGTTTTTCTCTTGCGGATGAAAATTTTGATGGGTTGGTAGATGAGGTGCGCATCAGCCGCATTGCCCGCCAGCCCGATCAAATGCTGCTGCGGACAGAGGTACCGTGGGTGACCAACCCGGTTCCCGCTTCCGGCGACCAGGCGGTTGATTTTGACCTGACTGCTCTTCAATGGGATAATGCCGCAGCGGCCAATGTCACAACCTATTATCTGTATATCCAGCATAGTGAGCCGAATTTCGCATTTGTTTCGCCCGTGGTTGTGACCGATTTGGTCAATCCGATTACGGCCCCTGTGACCCTGTCAGACGGCCAGGTCTATTTCTGGCGGGTGGATGCCGGCATTAATAACTCCGGTCCGAATGACCCCAATACACTTACCGGCCCCATCTGGAGTTTTAAGACCCTTACGCGTGTGCCGGCCTTTACGGTGCATCCGCTGGACCAGGCCGTTTTTGCCGGGCAGACCGCCCAGTTCTCTGTGGAATTGGTGAAAGAAGCCGGCGCGACCTACAGGTGGTATAAAGGCACTGAGCCGCTATCTAATGGTACAACCGCCTGGGGGTCTGTGATTTCCGGTGCCGATACAAAACAGCTTTCGATAGCCAATGCTCAAGTGCAGGACGAAGACGTTTATTTCTGCCGGGCGACTAATGAAGCCGGTTCTGCGGATTCAAGCAGTGCCGCCCTCCAGATTAAACGGCTCGTCTCGCATTATCCGCTGGAGATTCTGAACGGCAATACGTCGCCTGATGTTGTCGGCGGCAGGGTTATGACGCTGATGCAGGAAGGCACGGCCGGTCTTCCGATGCTCGATACGAACGTGCCGGCTCCGTCTGTGGGTCTCTACAGTCTGCGGTTTGACAACGGGGACCATGCGACAGACCCGAACGGCCGCTATGCCCAGCTGCCGGCCGGAGCGGCGGATTATAAGGACATTACCGTGACGGCCTGGGTCTATTGGCGGGGCGGGGCCAACTGGCAGCGGATTATCGACTTCGGCAATGACACGTCCCATTATATGTTCCTGACACCCAGCAACGGAAGTGAATGCCGGTTTGTACTCAACAACGGCTCCGGCGAACAGATTGCTTCCACCGCCCCTCTGCCGACTAATCAGTGGGTGCATGTAGCCGTTGTGCTCGACGGCAATACCGGCCGGATTTATATCAACGGCGAACCAAAAGCCCAGAATACAGCGATGACGATTAATCCGGTCAATTTCCATCCGGCCCAAAACTACGTTGGGCGAAGCCAGTTTGCGGCAGATGCCGAGTTTGACGGCTGGATTGATGATCTGAAGATTTACAATTATGCCGTGGATGTCCAGACCATTGCGGCCGAGTTCTTCAATGCGACCGGCATCCGGCCCTGTATGGAACCCAATTTCGACGGCAATCAGTTCAACCTCGATAATACCGGCTCGTCCTACTGCCGCGTGGATTTGGCTGACCTGACGGTCTTTGTCCAGAAATGGCTGGCCAGCGGTCTGCAGTAAACGATAGAGTTTTCCCGGCAGGGCTTCCTGCGGAGGGAGGCCCTGCTTACCGCAAAAAAAGTGTGAAGTGTGTTGTGTGTGAAGTGTTGGATGTGTTTGGAGTGTGGAACAAGTTTCAGTGAACCCAATTTGTGGAGGATGTGAAAGATGAAAAAAGCATCTGTTTTAGTCCTGATGGGGCTGATGAGTATGGCAGCCCAGGCCGTTTTGATTGACGACTTCAGCGGCGATTTAAGTGCCTATACGGACACGGTGATTCTGGATGCCAACGGCGGGGCTTCGAATGTCAGTACATGGCAGATTGTCGATGGAACGCTTCAAATCAGCACCTCAACGTATGACGGCATTGAGCAGCATGCCTTCATCCGCAGCGGCCTGACCCTCGGTGTCGGCCAGGAACTCCAGGTCGATGTGGTGGTTGGGGCGACAGGTTCGCAGGATATCGGTCTCTATGTCGGCGGCACAGCCCCTCAGACCGGTGTTCGCAAGGATTACATTGCGATGTATCGCCGCAACTCCGGCCAGCTGTTCTCCCGCGGCTTCGATGGGACGACGGAATATACGTTGGCCGGAAACTGGACCAACAATATTCCGATTGACACCCTGTTTATCGCCCGTGTTGAGGAAAACAAGTATGAGGCAGGCTGGTACTATCAGGGGACTCGGAATGTTCTGGTAACCCGTACGCCTGCTTATGCCAATGCTGGCACGGTGGTAGGTTTCTATGCCGATATTCGGGGAGCCGGCGTGGTCGGCAGTCTGGACAATCTGCGGATTTTTGTTCCGGAGCCGGCGACGATGGCCCTGCTGGGACTGGGTGCTCTGCTGGCATCTCGCAAGCGCTAAGAACGGTTTAGGATAAGAGGCAACATTATTCAGCTGCAGGCCGGGAACGGCCCGGTCCGCAGCCCTTTTTGAGAAAGCCGAAACTGTTTTTATCCTAATGATCATTTTTGCGAAATCGCTATTCGTGTGAAAAGTTCTTTTCGTGTGATTGTCATTCCCGCGAAGGCGGGAATCCAGAGAAACAGGAGTTCCGTCTTTTCAGGAGAGTGTTGTGGCAGACAAGATGATTAAGAGAAGAAGGGGATTTACCCTGATTGAACTGCTGGTTGTAATTGCAATTATTGCTCTGTTATTGTCGATTGTTATGCCGGCATTGAAAATGGCCAAGGAGCAGGGCCGCAAGATTGTCTGCAAGAACAATTTGTCTCAAATCGGCAAGGCAATGGAGATGTACGAAATGCAGTACAACTACAAACGCTTTGCCATTCGGAAAGACGGCTCGGAAACGAACGACTACTGGATGGGCAAACTGGCTCCCTATTCCGACAACACCTATTATGCTCAGCAGTATCAGGAGGGCAAAAAGATTGATATGCTCCTGTGCCCGTCTGCGCCGTATGCCAAGTTTCAGGCGGACCCGACCGGTCCCTATGCCAATCCGTCCGGGCAGTACGGCACGGCGACGATGCCCTGGTCGTGGGCCCGCTCGACGGGGATTTCCACAATCGGAAGCTACGGGATCAACGGCTGGGCCGGGCTGGATTATTATTACGAAAGCGACTCGATGTATGCGCCGTACTTTTTCAAAAACTGGATGGATATTTCGCCGACTGTGCCGCTGTTTGCCGACTGTGTCTGGACCGTCGGCTGGCCGCGCGGCAATGACCTGCCGCCGGATACGCTGCAGGGTTCCACTGCCGCCCAGCTTCCTGCCAACAGTGAGAATATGCGGCGGTTCTGCATCGACCGGCACGGCAGACAAATCAATGTGATTTTCCGGGACCTGCATGCGGATACTGTAAAATTGGAAGTGCTGTGGACTCTGCCCTGGAGCAAAGGGTATAAAGTTCCCAGTCCGCTGCCTCGGCTTCCCAATAAGTAAAAAAACCGCAAACGTACAAAACAGAATTTCAATAAACTGGGGGTGAATCGATGCACCGTCGAACAATCACAAGCACCAAAAATGTTTTCTATTGGGCTGTTTTTGGGGGGGTTGCCTCGTTATGTATGGCGTTTCCGAGCGCAACCAAAATCGGCGATACAACCGTCGCGTCCAATGCAATGACGCTCAGCAGCGGGGCTCCCTACGGATATGCCATCAACGGGCTTTCTTTTCAGCAGGAGGCCCTGATGACCTTTAACGGCTGGCAGTATATCACCTATTATAACAGTTCGCGTTATGTCTGTGTGGGACGCCGCCAGCTTCCCTCCGGCCCCTGGCAGGTTCTGACCCTGACGGATTATACGCTCAGCACAACAACAGATGCCCACAATGTGATTTCGATGGGCATTTGCCCTAATGACGGCACGATTCACCTGTCTTTTGACCATCACGGCGGTGTGCTCCATTATCGAGTCTCGCAGACCGGTGCTGCAACCAATCCCGCCTCCGTAACCTGGAGTGCATCCCTGTTTGGAGCCGTCCGGAATTATCTGGAGACGGGCAAATCGTATTCGAGTGTGACCTATCCGCGGTTCTGGCCGACCCCCGACGGCAACCTTCAGTTCGGCTACCGTATCGGCAGTTCCGGTAACGGGGACTGGGCTATGGTGGATTATAATGCTTCCACAGGTCTGTGGACAAACACGCGAACGGTCATCGGGCGAACCGGCACTTATACAGATTCCCTCGGAAGCAGTACAGTTCGGAATCCCTATCTGAACGGCCCGATCGGCTACGGCCCGGACGGTACCCTGCATCTGACGTGGACTTGGAGAGAAACGGCCGGCGGAGCCAACCACGATATCTTATATGCCTACAGCAAAGACGGGGGACTCACCTGGTACAATAACGAACCGCCCAAAGGACTGCGCGTTGGAACAGGACCGCAGCCGATTCAAACAATGCTCGGTCTGACTTGGATTAACGAAGGCATTCAAATCGTTGGACGCTCCACCGGAGATACGGCTACGCAGGAGTTAATCCTTTTGGATTCGCCGGGGATTCAGGTTGTCACGCTGGACCGCTATTATGGGCTGATGAATCAGCAGGCGCAGGCCGTTGACCCGCAGGGGCGAATTCACACCGTGATGTTTCACTGTACCCCCGAAACCTATCAGGGCTATGCCTGGAGCACCTGGGGGCCGGAAGGGGCTCGACGCTATTTCCACTATTGGCGTGATTCGCAGGGCACGTGGCATCGAAATGAGCTGCCGGATTATGTCGGCAGCCGGCCGAAATTGTTTATCCGCTCCAACGGCGATGCCTTTGTGATTTATCAGTCCCGCCGGACGGTCAATCTGACGGATACCGGTATTTATTTTATGGACGGTGACCTGACGATTCAGGCGGCTACGGCGGCCAATCAGTGGACGGATTGGCAGATCATCCATGTCGAGCCCGGCTTTTTTCTCAGCGAAGCCCTCGGCGACAAGACCCGCTTTGAGCAGGGGGTTCTATCTGTGATGATGCAGGAATCGCCCGGGACAATCGGGGCGGCGACCAACCTGCGGGTTCTGGATTTTCAGATCAACGATTAAACAGCCGATGGATGGGGGATTATTCTGTGAAACGAATCTTAATGATAATCGGGACGGTGCTTGCGATGGCTGCTCCCTGTACGGCGGCCGTTCGCGGCTCCTATACACCGGATGACTATACACTGCATCTGTACCATTTTGACGGAGATGCAAATGATGCTGTTTCGAGCAATCCTATTCATTTAACGCCGGCTTATGGGGCAACGGTTACAGAATCCTCGTACGAAGGATTCGGGACGGCCCTGAATACCTACGAGGGTTCTTCCAATACCTCTGCCAATCAGCCGATTGCCTATGTCGATGAAGTTTCTATCAGTAATTTTACAGGTTCAGACGGGGCGTTTACGTTTGAGGCCGTTATCAGGCCTGCCGGCTCTATTCCCAATCATATGCAGATTATTTCCGGAGAGGACGACAGTTCCTCCACACGCGGCTGGCAGTTTCGAATTAACACCAGCGGCCAGCTGGAGTTTATCAAATTAACCGGTACCCAGGAAAATTTTACGGCTGTTTTGCCGACTGTTGGAGAACACGCCTGGGCTCCGGGACAATGGTTTCATGTTGCAGTGACCTACAATGGTCAGGAGAACACGGGGGGCAACCTGAGCTTTTACTGGACTCGGCTTGATTCCGGGGCTTCGGAGGCCAACCTGCTGGCTTCGTTCCAAATGTCGGCGGACCTTCTGTCTTACCCGCGAATCGACTTTGCCGTCGGCAATGAAGGACGGGATTATTCCGGCGAAAATTTTGAGGGATTGGTCGATGAGGTGCGTATCAGTTCCATTGCCCGCGGACCGGAAGATATGCTTTTGGCTCCGGGCGGTGTGCCGCCGGTCATTCTAAGTCAGCCGTCCGATGTGCGTGTTAGAACGCCGAATGACGCCGTTTTCGAGGCGGTTTTTGAAAGCCAAACTGAACCGACGGCTGTCTGGTACAAAACAGAACCGTCCGGAGAGATGCCGGTGGATACGGCCGGCGGCCGTATCTTTTCTGAAATCATTTTTGATAATCAGACTCAGCAATATACGGCTCGGTTGGTGTTTACAGAAACTTTGGTCTCAGATGCCGGCTTTTACTATTGCAGAATATCGAACGCAAGCAATGTCCAGCGTTCAAGTTCTGCCGCTCGTTTGTTGGCGGAAGGGCTCGTAGCATATTGGACGCTGGATGTGTCGGATTATGCGGACGGGATGTATGTGGACACCGTATCCGGACGTACGGCATCGGTTTGGGGGGTTCCGGTGTTTGTGGAGGGGGCAGACGGGCAGTCGCTGGGGGCGGTCCAAATCAATGCGGATTCGGGCTGGGCGGTGACGGAGCCGCTGGACTTGACAGGCGGGACGGGTGCGATGACGCTCAGTCTGTGGGCCCAACGGCCGTCCGGCATGTCTTTGGGGTCGGATGTTCAGATGGAGACCTGGCCGCAAGGGACGCTTTTGTCTGTAGAGGACGGTTTGTCTTCGGGAGGCCGCTGGCAGCACATTTGTGTAGTTTACACAGGCACATCGGCCCGGGTTTATGTGGATGGAGTGTTTCGGACGGAAGGGCCGTATGTCTTGCCGTCGGATACGACGGCTCAGCTGACGCTGGGCGGCTGGATAGGGGGTGTGGAGATATTTGAAGGGCGTTTGGATGATGTGCGGATTTATAATTACGGGCTGAGCGAGGAGGAGGCTGCAGAGGTTTATTATGAGATGACAGGGGTGGGGGTTTGTCTGTTGGGTCATACGAGCGAGTATGATTTAACGGGCCCGGCAGGGGCGCCGGATTGTGTGGTGGACCTGTATGATTTGGCGGTGTTTGCCTCCGTCTGGCTGGAAATGTATACCCTGCCTGACTTGGCCGGCTTGGCCTCCCAGTGGCTTGTTTGCACATACTATCCAACCTGCAATTAAGGTTTTTAAGAATGAGACAAATAAAAAGAAAATGCCTGCTGATTCTTTTCCTGCTTATTGGATGGCCGGTTTGCGGTGACTCTTTGTTTGATAACTTCGAAGGCTATCCGACAGGATCTCTGCCTTCTCCCTGGATTGTGACCAGCGGCAGCCCCATCGTGGCCCAGGAAAGCGGCGGCAATCGGTATATGGAAAGCTACGGCAGTTATCGGGGGCTGGGGGGATTGGCCGTTCCCGCCGCCGATACGGAAACGACGCTTTTTTTCCGTTTGTATAAACCAGCCGGTACGGAGCCGGACTGTTCGGTGGGCTTAAGCTACCTGGCGGCCCCGACGGGAGATTGGAATGATTTTGAGTGTTATGTCGTGGTGGTCGGCGGAGAACTTCGCGCCCGCAACGGTACCGTTAATACGGCGATTCTGAATCCCTTTTCGGCAGGGGTCTGGTACAACATCTGGCTGGTTATCAACAATCTGAACAATACCTATGATGTATATGTGACGACCGGTCAGAATGCAGCAACCGCCGCAGACCGGCGTGCCGATGATTTTGTTTTTCGCAACAGCACCTCCGGCCCGCTTCAGTCGTTTAAGGTGTACGGCCGAGGCACCGGCTACGGCCCGGTTCGTGTGGATGATATTTATCTTTCCGCCGGGACGCATCTGACGCTTCCATATCTGAATACCGGCCTTCCTGTTATTTTGACGAATCCGAATTCCGTTCAGGTTCGCGAAGGGCAGCCGGCTGTTTTTGAGACAACTTTTACAAGTGAAACTGCTCCGGTTGTTCAGTGGTTTAAGAAAGGTCTTCAGCAGGATGAGCCCGTAGGGGCCTCCTTGCCGAATGTGAATATTGAACTGTTCGCAAATGGTCAAACGTACACCTCACGCCTGACCCTAAACCCTGCTGCGTTTTCTGATGCAGGGTTGTATTATTGCCGAATCAGCAACGGCTCCGGGTTTTCTGTAAACAGCACGTCAGCCCGTCTGACGGTGGAGGGGCTGCTGGCGCACTGGACGCTGGATGTGTCGGATTATGCGGACGGGATGTATGTGGACACCGTATCCGGACGTACGGCATCGGTTTGGGGGGTTCCGGTGTTTGTGGAGGGGGCAGACGGGCAGTCGCTGGGGGCGGTCCAAATCAATGCGGATTCGGGCTGGGCGGTGACGGAGCCGCTGGACTTGACAGGCGGGACGGGTGCGATGACGCTCAGTCTGTGGGCCCAACGGCCGTCCGGCATGTCTTTGGGGTCGGATGTTCAGATGGAGACCTGGCCGCAAGGGACGCTTTTGTCTGTAGAGGACGGTTTGTCTTCGGGAGGCCGCTGGCAGCACATTTGTGTAGTTTACACAGGCACATCGGCCCGGGTTTATGTGGATGGAGTGTTTCGGACGGAAGGGCCGTATGTCTTGCCGTCGGATACGACGGCTCAGCTGACGCTGGGCGGCTGGATAGGGGGTGTGGAGATATTTGAAGGGCGTTTGGATGATGTGCGGATTTATAATTACGGGCTGAGCGAGGAGGAGGCTGCAGAGGTTTATTATGAGATGACAGGGGTGGGGGTTTGTCTGTTGGGTCATACGAGCGAGTATGATTTAACGGGCCCGGCAGGGGCGCCGGATTGTGTGGTGGACCTGTATGATTTGGCGGTGTTTGCCTCCGTCTGGCTGGAAATGTATACCCTGCCTGACTTGGCCGGCTTGGCTGCTCAATGGGAAAAAATCTATTTCTATCCAAATTAACTCCTTTGTGTGTTTAGCAAAAAAAGGAAATTAGTAAAACCTCCGCAAGTTAAGTTGGTGGCATTTTTTAAAAACAGAACTTTCTTATCTTGTTTTAATTTGTGAAAAATTTATTTTTTTGTTGACGATAGCTTTTTATAAGAATATATTTAAAAAGGTGGGGAGTAAAACTGCATGGTTCCTTCTCATTAGGGTCTGAAGGGGGCTAAAGGCTTCATAAAATGGGTTTTTAGCCGCAGAGGGAAGGCAGTTTAACTGGACTTTTTCCAGGATACTGCCGATAAAAGAGCAGATTAAAGGAACTTTGGCAAGTTTATGAACTCCAAGGGCGAATGCCTTGTATAATACTTAGCAAATTTCTTCTCATCACCCTCCTCCGAAGCCAGATTCCCAAAAAGGGGTCTGGCTTTTTTCTTTACAAAGGGAAAAAAGATACCGTTGGACTAAAATGGTTGGAGTTGTACAATGCGTATCGGCTGAAAGCGTGATTATCAGATTTTTTTAGGGGTTTTTGGATGTCGGGACAAGACAACAGTTTGAAAGTGGGTGTATATGTCGATGCCGCCTATGTTTATAAAAACGGCGGCCGAGGAATGCAGTACAATATCCTTCGGGAATTTGCCTGCCGGGAGGGGGCGCAGGTGATTCGTCTGAATGCCTATGTAAGTTTTGATGCAGACCGTGCGCACGAGGATGCCGTTTTTGGAGCAAATGCAAGAAAATTCCACTCTTTTTTGCGGGACCTTGGTTATAAAGTTATCATTAAGGAGGTTAAGTGGTTTGTGGATGACGAAACCGGCGAGCGGTTCGGCAAGGCCAATGCGGATATGGATTTGGCGACCGACCTGCTGATTCAGTCAGAGCAGCTCGATAAAATTGTGCTGGTTTCCGGTGACGGGGATTTTGTTAAGGTAGTCAATGCCGCTCAAAATCGCGGCTGCCGGGTTGAAGTGATCGGTTTTGATAATGTCTCCGGTCGTCTCAAGGAGGAGGCGGACCAGTATTTCTCCGGCTATATGATTCCCAATCTGCTGCCGACCAATACGGAAATTCCCTGGGGACAGATTGGTTCGGTCGTGCGCGGAACGTGCTCCTATTTCAACAAAGAAAAGGGGTTCGGCTATCTTCGGTATTTGAAGGAAATCTCTCCCTATCTGTGGATAACGGATATTCAGCGTTCAGGAAGTCCGTATGGGATGGCCTATTTTCGGGCCGGCAGCCTACAGAATGCCGCCGGTGTAGAACTTCCCAGCTATAACCATATTTTTGAGTTTGAACTGCTGCCGCCTCAGCGGGATGACCAGCTGCCGGTGGCAAACAATGTTCGACTTGTTTCCGTGATTCCTTATTGACAGGCACGGGAATCTGTCAGAAGCGGCAGGTGATAGAACCGGAAAAAGCCGTCGGCTGGATACGATAGTGTCCGGGCATCTGGTCATCAAACCCGACACGGCGTTTGTTCATGTCCTTGTCAAGCAGGCCCAGCAGATTGTAGCCGGTCAGGTGAACAGTTGTGTTTTTGCTCCACCGATACTCCAAACCCAAATTCAGATAAGCGCACGCCTTGAAAGGTTCTTTGAACGCCGTATCGTAATCCCAGTTGGGGAACAAGTGATTGCGGTAATCGGCCCAGTCTTGTCCGCCCGGATTTCCCCAGAGAATGCACAGGGTGCTGAAGAGTGTGGTTTTCTCATTTAGAATGTATTCGGCCTGAAGTTTGGTGGAATGGTTGTGCCAGTGAGCCAGGTCATTGCCGAAGCCGAAGGGGGCGACGGTGTACTGGCTCCACCAGGTGTACACGTCGGCCCAGTTGAAGGCTGGGGCATCGTTAATGTTGAGCAGTTTGGTGAAGCTGTGAGACAGATTCAGGTTCAGCCGGTCCTGCCGCCAGCCGCCTTCTAATTCGAAGCCCCATGTGCGCATCCTGCCGACCGTCTTGCTTCCCGTGCCGCCGGGGGCTCCGGAGTTGACATTCTCATCCGGAATCTCGGCCAGCACATCGCGGAACTGATACAAAAAGACGGAGACGCCGCCCCAGAGGTGTTCGTTGTGCTGCCGTTCGTACCGCCATTCGAGGGCATCTAATTTTTCCGAGGGGCTGTCCGTATCGTGGAGATGCTTGTCAATCCACATCTGGCCGGCGCTGTTGGTCAGATGAGAGCGGGATACCATAAACTTAAAGGTGTCTTTATCCGTCGGCGTATAGGTCAGCACTCCGCGGGGCGAAAACAGAGTATCGGTGTAAGGATGCCAATCCGCCCGTCCGCCCAGAAACAAAGTCCATTGCGGATAAAGAATCCATTGGTATTGGCTGAACAGGGCGTAGCTGTCGGTATTCCATCGCGGCACGTGCAGAGCACCCCACTGCTGGTATTTGCCGAAGGGCTGGATGCTGATGGGTGTATCACCAAACCGTTTGCCGAATTCATCGTGTGTCCATTGACCGCCGAATGCCAGTGAGTGGTTTGGATGCGGATTCCATTGAGCCGTGATGCGTCCAACCCATTCCTCTTCGGCGAAGGATTTCCACAGAAACGCCCGCTCCCAGTTGTCGTTGTCGTTGGCGAAACGGTCGAAACTTAATTCATAGCGGACCGACCAGTCGCTGCTGATTTCCTGGTCATAGGAGGCAGCCGCCGTGGCTTGAGAATACGTCAGTCCGTCATCCGGTGTCTCTCGCTGATCGAACCAGCGCAGGAAGTCAATCCACTGGCCGCCCTGGGTCAGGCGGGCCCACAGATTCAGTCCGCCGTCTGTGTATTGGCCGTACAGTTTCATTTTGGGCCGATCAAACGGCATTTCGTTGAGGTTCTTAAACCAGGTTTTGATGGGTTCATCTCCCGGATAGGGTCTCCAGACAAACCCGGGCGGTCCGCTTCGCAGCCAGACCGGTTCTTTGGTTCCCAGCACCGTCGGCGAATCGGCGGCGTCGGCCCCGTTATACTGGCTGGCACCGGCATAGAAGAAATATCCTCGGTCCGGGCCGGTTTGCTTGCCGAATTTGTATTCGAGGGTGCCGAATTCCTCCACGAGTCCTCCGCGGACGGTCACCTGCTCCCCCTGGAAGGTTGCCGCACTGTCCGTGACGATGTGGATGACCATCGACTGGGCGCTGGGGCCGTACAGGGCGGAGGCCGGGCCTCGCAGGATGTCAATATGATGAATGTCGGTGAGCATCGGCAAATCCAGTTCGGTAATGGCCCCGACATCGGTCTTTTCGTTCATCATCCGGCCGTTGACCAGCACGACAAATTTGTTGCTTCGGTGGGCCAGAATCCCGCGGAGACCGAGGGTTTTCGGATGCTCGCTGGTAAACATCATCTGCAGGTTGGGTACGTACATTTCCAGCAGTTCGTACAAACTGCGGGCCTGGGAGGTTTGAATCTGCCGGCGGGTGATGGTCGTTATGGTATAGGGAGAAAGCCGCCGCGGCGTTTGCGTCAGAATGCCGGAGACAGGCAGGTCGGCTTCCGAACCATTGTCTTCTTGTACAGGGGGTTCGTCGGCAGGTGCTGAAACAGAGGAAGTGTTATCAATCTGCTGCCCCTTCAGCAGGGCCAGCTCCTGCCGCAGGGCCGCCAGTTCGGCTCGAATCTGCTCGGCCTGGGCCTGTTTGTCCGGCTCTGCCGCCCATATAGGCGAGGACGCCGCCAGACAGGCCAGTCCCGTCAGAAGCCGCAGGAGGAGGCAGGTTTCAAATTGTACAAGCCGATGTTTCATACCCTGTCATCCGCTCCTTAGAATCGATGCGTGAGCGTTACGCCGAACGAAACCGGCAGAATCCGGTACCGTCCGGGCAGCTGCCGATCAAAGCCGACCCGCCGCTTGTTCAGTTCCTCATCCACCAGCCCCAGCAGGTTGTAGCCCGTGAACGTCAGCGTGGTATTGGGACTCCATTTGTATTCAGCCCCAAGGTTCAGATAAGCACTGGCCTTAAAGGGTTCTTCAAAGCCGGACAGATAATCCCAGTCCGGAAACATCTGGTCTCGATAATCGGCGGCATCCTGTCCGCCCGGCGAACCCCACAGGACGCAAAGCGAGCCGTTCAGAAGCCATTTTTCATCGTATTGATATTCCGTCCGAATCTTGCTGGTGTGGTTGTGCCATTGAGCTAGGTCGTTTCCGACTCCGAAGGGAGCGGCGCTGTAGTTGTGCCAGAGAATGCCCGGTTCGCCTTTCATCTCAATCAGTTTGGAAAAGCTGTGAGACAAATCGACTTTGAGTTTTTTCCCTTTCCAGCCGGCCTCCAGCTCCAGCCCCCACAGTTTCATATCGCCCACGACTTTGGTGCCGCTGCTGGTGCCGCTGGAAACTTCTGATGTGTCTCCCAAAATGCCGGGCATGTCATAAAAGAAAACCGACCCGCCCATCCACAAATTGTCAGAATGCTGCCGTTCATACCGCAGCTCGTAGGCGTTCAGCTTGTCCACGGGGCTGGTCATATTCAGGTAGTTGTAGTCAATCCACATCTGGGCGGCGGAGTTGGTCCGCACGGAACGGGAGGCCATTAGTTTAATGGTATCCTGCTTGCTTGGAGTCAGAATCAGCACACCTCGCGGGGAAAACATCGTGTCCGTATAGGGATGCCAGTCCAGCCGGCTGCTGACGAACACCGTCATCAGGTCATTGATGTTCCATTGGTATTCGCCAAACAGGGCGTATGTGTCTGTGCTCCACTGCGGCATATAGCCGACCCAGTTGGCCGGATTTGGATCGGTCCGGTTGGGAGGATAGTGGAACATAAACGGCTGATTGCTGACGGCCTCTCCGGACAGGGAAAGTCCGAACCGTTCATGAGACCATTCCGTCCCGAAGGCCAGCGAGTGGTTCTGAGCCGGATTCCACCGGGCCAGAATCCGTCCGTAGATTTCGTCCTCGGCGTAGCGTTTGCGGAAGGTGGCCTGTTCAAAGTTTTCGTTTTCATTGGTAAAGCGGTCATAGCTGAGGACATACCGCAGAGACCAGTCGGAGTTGATTTCCTGGTCATAACTGGCCTGCATTGTGGCCTGCGAATAGACAATACCCTCTTTGGAAAACATCCGCACATGCCACCAGTCATCCCGCGGAAAATCGTGCCAGGCGGTAAAATCAATCCATTCACCGCCCTGGGTGTAGCGGGCCCATAAATCAAATCCGCCCCGGGTATATTGAGCAAACAGCTTCATCTTGGGCCGCTCAAACGGCATTTGGTTGAGGTTCTTGAACCAGTCCTTGACCTGTTCAGTCCCCTGATAAATCTTCCAGTTCCAGGTGGAGATGTCATCCAGCAGCCACATCGGCTCTTCCGTGCCGAAGACCATCGGTGAATCCGCGGCATCTGCTCCGTCGTATTTGCTGGCACCGGCATACAGGAACAGGCCGCTGTCTTCACTGAGTTTTCGGCTGTGCTTGAATTCTCCGGTGGCGAAGCGTTCGACCGCGCCGGCCCGCAGCGTTGCCTCCTGACCCTCGAATGTTTTGTAGCTGTCTGTAACAATGTTGATGGTCATCGACAGCGCGCCGGGACCATAGAGGGCGGAACTGGGACCCCGCACAATGTCAATGTGATGAATATCTGTGAGCATCGGCAGGTCCAGCTCAGTGATAGCGCCCGAATCCGTCCGCTCATTCATAATGCGGCCGTTGACCAGCAGGAGAAACTTGTCATTTTGATGGGCTATAATGCCGCGAAGCCCTACCGCACGGGTTCGCTCCCGTGCAAAAATGATTTGCAGGTTCGGCACATACATTTCGAGCAGTTCGTAAAGACTTCGCGCTCCGCTGCGCCGGATCTGCTCCTGGGTGATGGTGGTAACCGTCGAAGGCGTCAGCCGCTGCGTGGTATGCGTGAGGGAAGCGGCGGTAGGAAGGGTAATCTCCATCAGTTGTTCCAGCGGCAGCTCAAAGAGGTCCACCTGGCCGTCGGCAGCCGATTTCTCATCGGCGGAGATGTCTGACGTCTGCAATTCGGGGGCCTGGGGGTCGATCGTTTTGAGCTGTTCTTCGAGGGTTCGAATGCGTTCTTCAATCTGGCGGATTCGCTCCTGCCGATGGATGTCTGATTCATCGGTCTGGGCTTGAACGATTGCACTGAAAGCAAACAGGAAAACAGCCAGCGTTCCGCATCCTCTTCCATGCAGAGAAACAGGTTTCTGCCCTTGCCTTCTCATATTCCCTTTCAGAAAAACCTGCCAAACTCTTCGGAAATCAAATAAAGCGGCTTTATGGGAAATACTTTCAAAATGGTTTGTAGGGGTTATATTTGTTGTAAGATTTGATAAAAACGATTTTTCTGTTTGAACAGGGTCCGATAACGCTTTTAATTCAGCGGGTATGATTCTAAAACGAAAGGGCGAAGATTTTATGAAAATTGTTCAGCAGACGATCTCAATATCCACGCGGCGCCGCTGTGAAATGGCGGACATCACAGAACAAGTGGCCGGAATCATTCGCGAAAGCGGGATTCAGAACGGCCAGGTGACCGTTTATACCCCGCATACGACAGCCGGCATTACGATTAACGAAAATGCCGACCCGGATGTCGTGCACGATATTCTTTTGACGCTGGAGGCCCTGGTGCCGGCGCATCGGGCCGGCTATCAGCACTCCGAAGGCAATTCCGATGCCCACGTGAAATCCTCTCTGGTCGGGTGCAGCGAGCGAATTCTTTTGGAAAAGGGCCGGCTGGTTCTCGGAACCTGGCAGGGGATTTATTTTTGTGAGTTTGACGGCCCGCGCAGCCGCAAGGTGATTGTTCAGGTTCTCGGAGAGTAAAATCTGTTTTTTACAAACGCGTTTTTTGAGAAAAAACTCTTTACAAACCGTGCTTTTTGTTTTATTTAATAGGGCGATTATGCGGGCGTAGCTCAGGGGTAGAGCGTCACGTTGCCAACGTGAATGTCGTGAGTTCAAATCTCATCGCCCGCTTTGAGGCCGGAAGGCCTGAATGTCTTATCGAAGACAGGGAAATCCGGGTGGGTTTCCTAAATCTTTTATTGACATAGCTTTAGCGAGTTATCGGCTAACACAATTTAGTCTGGCGCTGGTCGCTTAAGTGCTTGGAATCCTGCGGGAGCAGGAAGGATGGAACTTGAGGTCGGCGAAAGGATATTTCGGCGGCCGTTTTTGTTATAAGAGCAAGAAAAATAAAAACTTAGGAGTCCTCAAATGGCGGAAGAATCCAAGGATAATCAGCAAAACGAAACCCAAGATCAGCCCACAGTACCCAACGTGGTAAAAATCGAGGATATTGGTCCCTGTAAGAAAAAGGTTACCGTGGAGGTCCCCGAGGAGAAAATAAAAGCTCTTCTGGATGAAAAATATAAAGAACTTCGACAGGATGTCATTATTCCGGGGTTCCGAAGAGGCCGCGCTCCTATTCGTCTGCTTGAGAAACGATTCGGCACCGATGTCCGCAATCAGGTGAAACTTCAGCTGATGGCTGAATCTGCGGAGGCGGCTCTGAAAGACAATAAAGTGGATTACCTGGGCGATCCGGATATCAAGCACGAGGAAATCACCCTGCCGGACAGCGGTCCGCTGGTGTACAGTTTTGAAGTGGAAGTGCGTCCGGAATTTGAACTGCCCAATCTGGAAGGCATCGAAATCCGCAAGCCCAAGGTTGAAGTGACTGAGGAGAGCATCCAGGAGGAAATCGAATCCATGCGGAAACGTTCCGGGATGTGGGTGCCCAAAGAAGAGGCTGTGGAAGCAGGCGACCAGGTCATTGCCGATGTGATTGTGCATGTGGAAGGGGAAGAGGGACAGGACAAACAGGACAGCATCGAAATCTTTGTCCGCGACCCCGGTTTTGTGGCGGGGGTTCCGGTGGAAGGACTGGCGGAGCTGCTCCGTGGGGCCAAACATGGCGATGAGCGCACCGTTACAGTGGACGTGCCGTCCACCTATTTTAATGAACGCTTCCGCGGCAAGAAGGTTGACATAAAGATTACCGTCAAAGAAGTCAAGATGCTCAAGCCCGCTGAACTGAACGAGGAGTTTTTCAGCCGTTTCGGCGTCAGTACGCTCGATGAGCTCAAAGGGCGGGTTCGGGATTATCTGGAAACCGCCACGGAGCGGCAGGCCCGGGCGGCCATGGTGGACCAGGTTTATGCCTATCTGCAGAAGAACATCGATTTCGATCTGCCGGCGGATATGGCGGCCGATCAGTCTCTGGCTATCCTGCAGCGGCGCTATGTTAATCTGCTGATGCAGGGCGTTTCCAAAGAGGAAATCGAGCAGCAGATGGACCAGCTGCGGGCCAGCTCCGACCAGCAGGCCAAAGAACAGCTGAAGCTGTTTTTCATCATGAGCAAGATTGCCGACCAGTTCGGCATCGAAGTAACGGAAGAGGAAATCAACGGTCATATTGCGGCCGTGGCGGCCCAGCGAGGTCGGCGGCCGGAAAAGATGCGGGAAGAGCTGGCTCGAGACGGCTCGCTGGCCCAGTTTGCTCTGCAGGTGCGAGAACAGAAGTGCATCGAGAAGATTCTCGAGAAGGCCAAAATCATAGAGACCGAAGAAATTCCCGCCCCTGCAGCGGAAGAGGTCCACAAGCCCCGCAAGCGGGCGGAAAAGAAGACGGAAGGAAAACACGAGGCTGCCGCTAAAAAGGAAGAAAAAGAAACGGCGGAAAAGCACAAGAGCCGCGAAGAAACGCAGGCCAAACGCAAACCCAAAGCCGCCAAAAAGGACCAGAAAGAGGAAAAGTAGGGCGGCGGATTGTCCGATATAGTCGTCGTTCCGGCAGGTCTTCCGGGCCTGCCGGAGCGGCGTTCGTCCGATAGAAAAACAGCTGGAACCTTCAAAAACAAGAACAGGATGGAAATGATGCTGTATCCGCTCAACCAGTCAGAGCCGCAGCGGCCGTTTGCCTTCGACCCGCACCTGCAGGGACCGGGTTATCAGCGCACCCGCGAAATGACGCTCGACGACCTGCTGCTGGAAAACCGGATTGTGTTTATGATCGGGGAGATTTCCTACCGGCTGGCCACCGAAGTGATTATGAAGCTGCTGTACCTGGACAATCTGAAGCGCGGCGTGGAAATCAGTCTGTACATCAATTCTCCGGGCGGCAGCGTGGACGACACGATGGCCATCTATGATACAATGCGGTTTATCGGCTCTCCGGTGGCGACCTACTGCATCGGCCGGGCCCAGTCGGGAGCGGCGGTGATTCTGGCAGCGGGCACCAAGGGCCGGCGGTATGCCCTGCCGCATGCCAAAGTGATGCTTCATCAGCCCTGGGGCGGCGTCAGCGGACAGGCCGCCGACATCAAAATCCAGGCCGAAGAGATTCTGAAGGCCAAAAAGATGATTAATGAAATCCTGGCCTTTCACACCGGACAGCCCGTCGAGAAAATCGCGCAGGAAACCGAACGCGACAAGTATATGACCGCTCAGGAGGCCAAGGAATACGGTCTGATCGATGATGTGCTTCAGGAGCATCCGGAAGAGAAAAAGCAAAAACCGGTCCTCTGAAATCTTTCTACTCATCCGTGAGGAATCTATGCGAGTCAATCAGAATCTTGTCCCGATTGTGATCGAGAAAACCGGCCGCGGCGAGCGGGCCTATGATATCTTTTCCCGCCTGCTGAAGGACCGGATTATCTTTCTGGGCGGCCAGATTGAGGATGAAGTCGCCAACCTGATTATTGCTCAGATGCTCTTTTTGAGCAATGAGGACAGCGAGGCGGATATTCATTTTTATATCAATTCTCCCGGCGGGGTGATTACGGCGGGTCTGGCGATTTATGATACGATGCGGTTCCTGCGGTGTCCTGTCGCGACCTATTGTGTCGGTCAGGCCGCCAGCATGGGGGCGGTGCTTTTTGCGGGGGGGACATCGGGAAAACGGTTTATTCTGCCCAACAGCCGCGTGCTCCTGCATCAGCCGCTGATTTCGGGAGTGATGACCGGAGCGGCCACCGATATTGAAATTGAAGCCAAGGAAATCCTGCGGCTGCGCACACGGCTTTATCAGATTTTGTCGTTCCACACCGGCAAAACTCCGGAACAGATTGAAAAGGACTGCGACCGCAATCTCTGGCTGGAGGCCGAAGAGGCCGTGGCGTATGGTCTGGCGGACAAAATCCTCCAGAAGGCCCCGGCGGTTCTGCCGAAGACCAAAACGGAGTCGGACGAAGCCGACTAATGCTTCGGAAAGGGCTGTTATGACCGGGCGGCTGATGACTATTCTGGTTTTGACGGCAGTCGTTTGGACAGTCGGCTGTTCAACTCCGCCGTCTCAAACCGCTCTCTGGCAGCAGGTCCGCGACCTTCAGGCCGCCAAAAACCAGCTTGAAACGAAAGCCGAACGGCTGGAAGAAGAAAACCGCCAGCTGCTCGAACAGTGCAGCATGCTGTCTTCCCTGAATCCGGCCCTTCGTCTGTCGGCCCTCGATCGGCTGATGCAGATTCGCCTGGCCAAAGGCACCGCCCTGACCGATGAAAATCGAGACGGGAAGGTTGAAACCCTGCGGGTGCATCTGGAGCCCGTCGACCAGGCGGGGGATGTGGTAAAAGCCCCGGGACAAGTTCATGTCTCTCTTTGGCATCTGGATGTTTCGGCGGGGGAACATCTGCTTGGTTTGTGGACGGTCGGTGCGGAAGAGCTGAAAACGAAATGGGGACGTTCGCTGATGGGGGCTTACTATCGGCTGATGTGGAATGTTGAGGCGATTCTGCCGGAAAAGGCCTGCGAGTTGACCGTAAAGGTGGAGTTTACGGATTATCTGACCGGCAAAGTCCTTCGAACCCAAAAACCCCTCCGCATCCGCTGAGCCGGTCTTTGGTTGAGGCCGGCGTGGTTCCGGCTTGAAAATCACACCGCCGGCGGTAAGATGTCCGGCATGCAAAACCTCCGAAATACCATCCTGTGCGGAGACTGTATTGAAATCCTGCGGAAGGTGAATGAACCTTTTGCGGATTTAATTTTCGCCGACCCGCCGTTCAATATCGGCTATCAGTACGATAAATACCGCGACCGGGTTGAAAAGAACCGGTATCTGGCCTGGACACGCGACTGGATAAGTGCCTGTCTGGGTGTGCTCAAGCCGACCGGTTCCTTCTATATTGCCATCGGAGATGACTATGCTGCTCACGTGCGGCTGATTGGAGAGGACCTGGGCCTGACGCTGCGCAACTGGATTATCTGGCATTATACCTTCGGCCAGCAGACCCGAAACAAATTCGCCCGCTCCCATACCCACATCTTTTACTTTGTAAAAAATCCTCAGCAATTCACCTTCAATGATTGGGCTGTTCGAGTTCCTTCTGACCGTCAGTTGGTTTACAATGACAAGCGTGCCCAGTCCTGCGGCAAGCTGCCGGATGATGTGTGGAATACCTATTCACGTGTATGCGGGACATTTCGCGAACGGCAAGGCTGGCATCCGTGTCAGATGCCCGAACTCCTTCTGGCCCGGATTATCTCCGCCAGCTCCAATCCCGGCGATTGTGTGCTGGACCCCTTTATCGGTTCGGGCACGACGGCGGCCGCGGCGTTTCAGCTTGGACGAGAGTATTGCGGGATTGATATTTCCGAGGAGTATGTTGAAAACACTCGAAGGCGTTTGGCTGACGTGAAAAAAAGCAGAACTTTCAGCGGTCTGTCGATGCATGAAATGCTGGAATTGAAGCGGCTGGTTTTTGAAATCGGCCGTTCTGCAGATGCCTATCGAACGAATGAAAAGTTAATCTTTCTTCTTTGCCGGCAGTTTGCTGTTCGTATGAACAACGGCAAACACTACAAGCCGGACCTGATTCTGTCGTTTCTGCCGGAGATATGCCCATGTCAGGGCCGAAAATAAAATCTTTTTTTTGGGCAGCTGGTTTACCGGCACTCTCCGCGTTTTTGCTGACGATTTGTCAGGCGCCGTATGACCAGGCGTGGGCGGCGTGGTTCGCCTGGGTGCCTTTTCTGCTGGCCTGCCGACCGCCGCTGACATTAAAAATCCTTCTGCCTGTCGTTTACGGCATCTGGCTGGTGTACTGGCTGGTGAACCTCTACTGGCTCATCGGGGTGACCTTTCCCGGCTATCTGGCTTTTTGTCTGGTGCAGGCCTGCTATGGGCCTGTTCTGGCCTTTGCGGTCCGATTTGTCCGACGAAAATCCTGGCCGCTGACGGTTTGGGCTCCGCTGATTGTGGCAGGAGCGGAGACCTGGCAGAGTGTCCTGTTTACCGGTTTCAGCTGGTATTTTCTGGCTCACAGCCAGTACCGCAATCTGACGATGATTCAAATCTGTGATATTTTCGGCCAGTTAGGAGTCTCGGTGCTGATTGCCGCTGTGAACGGTCTGGCGGCTGACCTGCTGATGGATGCGGCTTGCGGACGGCTTCGCAGGTCGGCCAATCTGATAAAAAGTGCGGCGGTCGGTTTGCTGCTGGGGCTGAATTGGTTCTATGGTGCCTACCAACTGCGGCAATCGCAGCGGTTTTTATCGGACAGCCCGCTGGTGGGGGCTGTCCAGACCAATATTCCCTCCCATATTAAGGAACTCAGCGAAAACGGTCCGGCTATTCTTCAAACCCTCCTGGACTTGAGCGAACCCTGTTTTAATGCCGGTGCATGGATGGCGGCTTGGCCGGAAACGATGGTGTTGGCCTCCTTAAATCCGGACTATCTGTATTATCTGCCTCCGGAAAGTACAGCCCGTCAGTTTGACCGCCAAATCCGACAGTTTGCGGAAGACCGCGGCTATTTGCTGGTAGGGGCTCACGCTGTCCGCATCAGCACTTCCAGCGGTGAGCCGGTTGCGGCCGACCAGTATAATACCGCTTTTTTGTATGAACCGAACGGTCAGCAAAATCCCAGCCGGTATGACAAGATTCATTTGGTCCCGTTCGGCGAATACATTCCCTTCCGTCAAACACTGCCGCGGCTGTATGACTTTATCCATCAGCTCAGCCCCTATGATTACGACTACAATCTGACTCCCGGCCAAAAATATACCCGTTTTACTATTGAGAAAGAAGGCCAACGATACAGTTTCAGTGTTCTGATTTGTTATGAGGATACCGATTCGACCTTATGCCGGAAAATGGTTTTGGATAAGGAGGGCCGAAAAGCCGATTTTCTGGTTAATATCAGCAATGACGGCTGGTATGTTCGCTACAAAGACGGCAAAGTATATCCGACGGTCGAGCAGGCCCAGCGGATGGCCATCACGGTCTTTCGGTGTATCGAAAACCGGATTTCGATTCTTCGCAGCGTCAACACGGGCATCAGCTGTTTGATTGACCCGTTGGGGCAAATCCGCAACGAATATCTGGCCGGCACTCTCCCCACAAAGGCCGTTTTACGCCAGGGGCCGGATGCAGAAGGATGGTTTGTGGACCGTGTTGTACTGGATTCCCGAATCACTCTGTTTACACGCTGGGGACGCCGGCTGGATGGGGTGTTGGGAATTGCTCTTTTGGGGGTTGTGCTGGCGGCACTGGCGGATAAACTGTATGGAGATGAAAAAAGGGAACCCTATATGAAAAAATGGTTGTTTGGTGTTAGTTTGTTGTTCGTATGGTCTGTTTTATCCGGGTGTGATTCGTCGATATCGACGGTTCAGATGCCTGTCTACCAACCGGCATCTGCTGCAATTCAGGCAATGGTGCCGCAGGCAAGGAACATTGTCAAGGAAGGGCTGGAGAATCCCAGTTCTTACGTTCGCACGGCGGCGATTGAAGTTGCGGCACAAACCCGACAGGAAATGTTTCTTCCAAAAATTATGCAGTTAGCCGATGACCCTAAAGTGACTGTTCGTTTTGCGGCTCTTGTGGCAATGGGGGATATGCAGTGCACCTCCTGCAGGCAGGCCTTGCTGAAGAAGCTGGAGGATTCCAATCCGAATGTGCGGATTGCCGCCGCTTACGGCCTCTCCAGGATTGGGGCTCTTGAGTACAGGGCTCGGATTCTGGAGGCCCTCAAAAATCCCAATCCCACAGTAGCGGCCAATGCCGCTCTTCTGGTCGGCAAAATGGGAAAACGGGAAGACCTGCCGCTTCTTTGGGAATTGATGACCGCCGGCAATTCCAATGAAAAAGTGCTTTTCCAGACAGTTGAGTCTATGGCACGTCTGCAGGACCCGAAGGTCTATCGGGACAAAATTTGGCCGCTGCTGATCAGCAAATATCACGATGACCGCATCTGGGGAATTCGCTGTATGGGGGCGCTGGGGACCCCCGATGCCCTGATGGCCGTGCAGACGATGCTTCAGGATGATGTCCTCGAGGTTCGGCTGGCTGCGGCAGAACAGCTGGGGGGATTGGGAGACCGCTCCGGATTGTCGGTGGTTCAGGACTATTTTGAACGCAGACCGAATCTGGATGAGACAACCGTAGCCAACCAATTGGCCGTGTCTGCTGTCGGAACTCTGAGGGATTCATCTCTGAACGGCTACCTGTCTAAGGCCTTGACCAGCAAGTCTCCCTTTATCCGGCTGATGGCGGCCAAATCTATCCTGCTTCAGAGATAAGACGACGTAACTTTTGAAAAATCAATGAGTTATCTGTGAAGGGGAAAGGGGAGGTTCCGGAGCACAGATGTAGAAATAATGCAGATTCGTTCCTTGGTTGGGGAGGATTTATTGGTTTCAAAAGACACAACTTTTGACGGAATAATATTTTAGATGCTTATAAAATTGTCTTGACCTCTGAAGAATACCGACTTAAAATCCCGATATTTATTTGGTAATTTGCGTTTTTGGGTGTTGAAAAATGCCGCTGTTGCGGCGGTGAAATCGCTCAGGATACGGAGGTTACATTGAGTCCATTAACAAAAATTTTAGTCATCTTATTATCCTTATTCGCTATCTTTCTGTGCGGGGCTATGGTATCCTTTGTTGTGAATACCAACAACTATAAGGTTCTCTATGAGCAGCAGAAGAACCTCTACAGTGCCGCACAGGCGGATGTGGCCAACCTGAACCGTCTTTATGATGAACTCCAGAAGAAAATGAAGCTTCAGGAGGAACAGCTTCAGGAAAAAATTGCGGCTCTTCAGGCACAAAATACCAAACTGATGGCCGACCTGCAGAATGCCGAGCGTCAAAGCCAGGAATATCAGGCTCGGGCCGACAGCTGGAAGGGAGTTTTGACGGGTTTTGAGCAGAGCATCCGCAGTTTGCAGGAGTCGCTCCGCCTGACGCAAAACCAGCTGGATGAAGCCCGTGCTCAGGGCATCAAAGACGCCAGAGAGCTCAACCAGATTACTTCTGAATTGTATGAGAAGATTGTTCAGCTGGAGGCGCTGGAGGCCGACCGTCATCGTCTGCTCGAGCAGAAGAAGGAACTGGAAACCAAGCTGACCGGTACTTTGCCGGCCGCCTCGGCCCCTGCGGCTGTGGTAACGCCGGTTCCAGGGCCCGCTCGTCCGGCTGCTCCTGCGGCGGTCGGAGCGGATATTCGCGGGCTGGTGACGGAAGTGCGTTCGAATATGGTCACGCTTTCGGTGGGAAGCTCGGACGGTGTGGAGAAGGATATGCGGTTTCACGTTACCCGAGGCGACCAGTTTTTGTGTGATGTGGTGATTACCCATGTAGATATCAATCAGTCCGCCGGCGTGCTCGAACTGGTTCAGCAGACGCCGAGGGTGGGCGATACAGCGAGCACAAAACTTTAAATCGGATTGACTATGGCCAAACAGAATACGACCGCCGCAAACGATGTCTATACAGCGATACTGGCTTTAGCGTGGTTGACTGTCTTTGCAACGGCCGTGTATGTGTCGCTGACGTGCTGGTTCTATTACGGCAGTCAGATGTGGTCGTTTGCGGTCCAGGCGGTGCGATAAGCCCTCAGGACACGCAGGTCCGCCGGCGGTGAGATGACGATTATCGGATTTGAAGGGAGTCATCGTGTTCGAGTCGATTGTGGGCTGGTTCAGCAAGGATATGGGCATAGACCTCGGAACGTGCAATACGCTGGTCTGTGTCCGCAACGAAGGAATCGTCCTCAACGAACCGTCGGTGGTAGCGGTCCGAAAGGGAACTAATATCGTCCTGAACAACGGCGAAGCCGTGGGGCTGGTGGCCAAAGAGATGCTCGGCAAAACCCCCGGTTCCATCAGCGCGATTCGTCCTCTCAAAGACGGAGTCATCAGCGATTTTGAAATCACCGAGGCGATGCTCAGTTATTTCATCCGGAAAGTTCACGGCCGCGGACGCCTTCTGAGTCCCCGAATCGTAATTGCCGTGCCCAGCGGAATCACGGCCGTGGAGCGTCGGGCGGTGATTGAAAGTGCGATGCGGGCGGGGGCCCGCAAGGTGTACCTGGTGGATGAGCCGATGGCGGCGGGCATTGGAGCGGGGCTGCCGATTACGGAGCCGACGGCTTCGATGGTTGTGGATATCGGCGGCGGAACCACGGAGGTGGCCATTATGAGTCTGGCCGACATCAGTACCTGCGAATCCATTCGCATCGGGGGGGATGACTTTGACGAGGCCCTGATTAACCACCTCAAACGCACCTATAATCTGCTTATCGGTGAGGCCCGAGCCGAACAGGTCAAGATTCAAATCGGCTCGGCGGCGCCCCTTGAGCAGGAAATGACAATGGAAGTGGCCGGACGGGATACCATTTCCGGACTGCCGCGGAAAATCGTCATTACCAGCGAGGAAATCCGCGAGGCCTTCCGAGAACCGATTGCAGGGATTATCGAAACAGTCATGCGCACACTCGAGCGAGCCGAGCCGGAACTGGCCGCTGATTTGATTGAAAACGGGGTTCATCTGTGCGGCGGCGGGTCGCTCCTGCGGGGAATGGATACAGTTCTTTCCAACGCCACAGGACTGAAGGTCGTGCACGCCGAGGACCCGCTTACCTGTGTGGCCAGAGGCACCAGCGTTTATCTGGAGAACCTCGAAATCTGGAAAGATGTTCTGGATGAAAGCGGCTATGGATGGGATTAGTCCGTCCGGAACAGCGGACGCGGCTGTTGACCGATAATAGGATATGGCCGTTCGAAAAATTTACTTATCACCGGGCCTTTTGTTTGTAACCCTGCTTCTGGCAGGGTTTATTCTTCTTTGGCTGCCCCAGCGGTTGACATGCCATCTGAATTTTCTTTTTGTTCGCATTTTTGATCCGTTTTTGCGGCTGGGGCGAACCCTTGAAGTCCAGCGAGCCCAAAGTTCCGCAGAAAGCGGACAGGCGGTTGATGCGGCGGAGTACGAGCGGCTCTGGAAGGCCTACCAGAATCTTGCGGCCCAATATCATACTCTTCATCGGGAATATGAAACGCTGGCTCGGTTTCGGAAAGAGGTTCCGCTTCCGTGGGCGGGACTGGTGCTGGCACCCGTGAGTTCCTCTGTAAGAGGGATTCGACACGAATTGATTATCAGCCGCGGCAGCGACCACGGTCTGGCTCCCGGACAAATGGTGCTTTCCGAAAAAGGCGACAGTGTGCTTGGGATTGTTCAGGAGGTGTCTGCCCGTTTTTCTCGGGTCCGGCTGTTGACGGATTCCGCGGTTACGATGGAGGTCCGGATTCGTCGGGAAGGGGCGGAAGTGGAATATATCGGACGAATGTCGGGTGATGGAAAGAACGGCTGTCGGATTCCGCTGCTGTCCCGCGATTATGATATTCGCGAAGGGGATGTTGTGTACGCCGCACCGCAGCCGGGGATTCTGGAAACCCCGCTGGTGGTCGGCCGCTGCGTACGGGTTCGTCCGGATGAAGAGCATCCGCTCCTGTGGGATATTACCGTTCGTCCGGTGGATGATGCATACGCCCAGAAGATTGTGGCGGTGGTTGTTCCGCCGCTTTCGACGGCGGAGGCAAAATAAAGACGTCTATGCGGTGGTCTTGGTTCATTCTGCTGACAGTGCTGGCTGCCCTGCTGGAGGCCGGCAATCTGCTGAATCTGATTGCGTTCGGGTACGGCCAGGTGCGTCCGAGCGTTCTGCTGGTTCTGCTGATTTTTGCCTCCCTGCGGGCCGAACCGTTTGAAGCGGTTATTCTTTCCTTTCTGCTGGGGTTTGCGGCGGATTTGGCCGGACCGGTGATGGGGCCCAATACTGTCTGCTGGGGGCTGGCCGGTTCGCTGCTTTGTCAGATGCAGGGGCTCCTGAATGTCCGTTCTTCGGTTTATCAGATTGCGGCGGTTTTGGCGGCCTCGCTGATCTTGATGGCGGCCTCACACGGTTTGGCTGTCTTAAAAACCGAACAGGCAGGAGTTTTGCCGATGCGGGTTCTGCTGGGACGGGCTTTATATACGGCGGCAGTTGTCCCGGTTTTGTGGCCGCTGTTCGAACGGCTGTGGCCGTTCCTCAAAAAACCGCGGCCGGGACGCTCTTCCGGGATACGGCTGGGCCATGTATAAAGTTAGATTAACTATCCTGATTATCCTTTTTGCTTTAGCCGCATTGATTTGTTTAATTCGGCTGGGGAGTCTGCAGATTGTGCACTGTCAGGAGTATCGGCAGGCCATCGCTGACAAGCAGATCTTGGAGCCCCAGCCGCTGCCGACGATTCGCGGAAATATTCTCGACCGCAAGGGCGTGGTTCTGGCTAAAGATGTGCCGGTTTTTTATGCCTATGTCAATTATCGCCTCTGTCGCCTTCTGGATGAGCGTTTCTGGGAAGCCCAGATACAGCGGCAGGGGCTCGAAGAAGGACTCTCCGTCCAGCGTCTTCGCTATGATCTTCAGGCACGCTATGCGGAGGATTTCAATCGTCTCAATCGGATTTTGGCGTTTGCGGAGCGAATCGGTGCCCCCCGCGGAGAAGTGATTCAGTCGGTTGAACGCATCAACAATCGGATTTGGGAAATGGGCTGTTACGTTCAGTGGAGAAGAGTCAATCCCAACGGGTCGATAGAAGATTACCGCCGTCAGAAAGAAGAACTCAAACCTGCGGATGTTCTCGGGGTTCGTCTGGTGGAAATGCAGCAAACCTATCCGGTATTTGAGATTCCCGCCGACCATCTGGTGGAGGCCCAGGCCGAGCTGAGCGGATTGAAAGATGTCGAAATCCGAACGCACGGCCAGCGTTTTTATCCCAGACGCACGGCCGCCTGTCAGATTATCGGCTGGGTTGGACTGGTTCAGGAAGAAGAAAAGGACCTCTTCAGTCAGGACGAATACCTGCGTTATCTGGAGGGGGAGCTTATCGGCAAAGCAGGGATTGAGCGGATGTGTGAGCCGATTCTGCGAGGACGTCGGGGAGAAGTCGTTTATGATAAGGATGGGCATCTGCTTCAGCGGAAAGAACCGCAGTATGGGCGGACGGTTCAGCTGACGCTGGATGTGGATTTGCAGGAACGCATCGAAAAGTATCTCCAGAATCCGGATTTGCCGCCGGAAGTGGCCGCTGTTGTCAGCCGCCGCACTTCCGCTGTTGTGCTCGAAGCGGCAACGGGCGATATCCTCGCCCTAGTTTCTACGCCGCAATACGATTTGAATAAAGCGCGGCAGATGGCCGGTCGGCTTTTAACGGACCCTAATACGCCCCTAAAACACAAGGCGCTGGAGGATAATTATCCGCCCGGCTCCACCATTAAACCTTTAATTCTGCTTATTGGTCTGGAAGAAAAGAAAATTACCCCGAATGAAATAATCTCCTGTCCGGCCCATTCACCGCCCCAGGGATGGCCCAGCTGCCTGGCCCAGACACGCTTCTCCCGGATGGGACATGACTGGCGATGGGCGGATGAGGGCGGCAACATTGCCCGAAATGCTCTGCGCGGCAGCTGCAATATTTATTTTTCCCGCCTGGCTGACCGGATTGACAGCGGGGCGCTGCAGCGATGGTTTTTTGAGTTGGGGTTTGGGAGACGTGTGCTTTCTCCTGTGGAGTATGTTGATCCGAAGACCGGAGAGCAGGTTGTTTCCTGGGGAACGCTTCCGCAGGCGCACGGCAGCATCGAATATGGTGTCCAGCAGACACCCTATACGAGCCCCGAACAGATTCGCCCGATTCCTTCCAATCGGCAGTCGGAAAAGCGGTTCTGGGGAATCGGGCAGGGGAACCTGCGGGTGACTGTTTTGCAGGCGGCTAATGCTCTGGCGGCCCTGGTTCGCGGCGGGATTTACAAGCCCCCTCGTCTGATTTATCTGGATGATGACCCATTTAATCAGAAACACCAGAAAATTCTTTCTGTTTCGCCCAAAACGCTTTCCGTGATTCGGGAAGGGATGCATGCAGCTGTTTATGAAGACGGCGGAACGGCCTACAGCACCTTTCTGGATTTTCCGCTCCGCAGAGAACTGAAGATTTACGGCAAGACCGGCTCAACGGAAAACCCGGATATGGCCTGGTTCGAATGTTTTGCGGAGGATTCAGCGGACCGCAGCGTTGTGATTGTGGTGGCGGTGCCCGGCGGACTTTCCGGTTCCGGATATGCCGCTCCGGTGGGAAGACAAATCCTTCAGTTTTGTTATGAGGCGGGCTACATCGGCGTGAAGCCCAGGAATCCGGCAGCTGCGAAGCCTTCCGCAGGCCGAAGTGAGCAGGGGGCCAATCCATGATTTGCTGGTGGAAAAGACTTTCGGCTGCGATGGGACTTGCTGCTGTTTTGGTTTTGGGCGGCTGCGGATTGGACGGCGGACCTCGCCCGCGCTGGGGATTTACGCCGAAACAGTATTACGGCGACCCCAATAATCTGGGGACTCATTCCTACGGATACGGCGGCCGCGAGGGGTATGGGATTTTGTACACGCTTCGGGGGGGCACCATCGATCCTGACCATCTCCGCGGAACGGCGGACCTGACCCGGCATGCCTATCTGAAGGCCTACGCCGCCGTCGTTAACGGACGAAGTCGGTTCCAGGTCGGTCCGGCTTTTGAATTGACAACCAATACGGTTCAACTGACATACCCGTCAGACTGGATGAACCGTCCGCGCGTTGAGCGGGAGAAGATTGCTCACGAGGCCGCTGTGATTATCGCGCCGGCAGTGGCCTATCATTCCTCTGTTTGGCACGAGATGCTCACCTGGCAGGGGCTGCGTTTTGCCCTGATTGAGCCCGAACACGAGTCTGCTTTTTCCTGGGAGGATTTGTATTCAAACGCTCTGGGGGCTCATCTGGCCGTCAGGGCTATCCAGAGCGGGGCGATGACGGTGCCTGATTATAACCGGGCTATGACGGAATTAATCCGGCAAACGCTTCAGGAACTTCAGGTTGTTTCCCGTTCGCAGGCACTTGCGTTTTTGGAGCGGATGCGGGGCAAGTGGTTCACGGCGGATAAACTCCTCCGCCGTCAGATGAATGTCGGATTTGAAACCGGTCAGATTACACCCTGTCGGTTTCCGGGTTTGACCGACCAGCCGCCTGTCTCACTGCCCTGGCCGAATCTGGACGGGCTGGAAGCGCACGGCCTTCGTGCGGTGTACACCCTCCAGTCCCCTTATCTGGAAACGGGAGCCCTGAAACGGCGAGCCGGAATTCAGGGAGAGCTCGAACCGCTCAGGCACTTTCCGCTGATTATGGAATCCATCAAAAAAGAGGCCCGCGAAAAATTCGGATACCTCCTCGAAGAATAACGGATTACGGACAAAAATCGCCCGGTTCATATCTGCACTCGAGCCACTGTCCGGCCAAAACAGCCAAATCGCTCATAGTCACGCGGCAGTCCCGGTTCAGGTCGGCATAGGAATAAGAAGGACATCGGGGCTCGCTGCGGAAGTGCGTCAGAACAACCCGGTCCGTCTGGTAAAGGATATCAAACGTTCCTTCTTCGAAAATCACTTCGGAGACCGCATTGAGAAACCGGCCGCTGATATGGCTGGCTTCAATAATTGCAAACGAGTCTTCGTAATTCGGTACATAACCATCCAGCAGGTCCACGTCGAGGTACCCATCCAGCACGACTTGTCCGCCTTCCTGGGCTTGTGCAGTCAGAACCGAATAGTCCCAGGCGAAGGAGGGGCCGCCGATGCCGATTTTCAGAGTGCCGTTTGGTCCCTGATAATAATTGTAAATGACATCCAGAAATTTCCATATTCCGCTGACACCGGGCATGACGACGCCGCTTTCATTGACTACGTTGGCTCGAATCCATCCCCAGCCCTCCAGCGTTCCTCCTTTGAGTACAATCGGATTGGTCATGCCCGGGCTGTATTCGGCGGAAATATACCCGCCGTCCATCCGAATCGCCCCCTCCGGCCAGACTGTAATCTGCTCTCCGGCCTGGTGATTGGCTGCCGAAAGCTCAGCGTACAAACCATTGTCCAGGTCAGCGGAGAAAGAAATCAATCCCTGTCCGCCCGGCTTGTTCAGGGTTCCCCCGACCGCAACGGAGCCCTGCAGGTCCGCCCAGGAGCCTTCATAAATATTCAGTTCTCCGCGGCTGCCGGGATAAAGGGCGATGGCGGTATGCCCGAGATGGAGCAGTTTGGAGCCGGTCAGATTGACGGCGGCTGTGCCGCCCTGTCCGAGGCGCAGACTGATGGGGTCCCACCAATTGTTTTCAATAAGCAGTTCTGTTTGATGGGCAGTTCCAATAAGCTCGATGACGGCGGAGGAACGAGCATGTATGGCCATTTCCAGATAGCCGAATCTTGTCCGGGCTCCATTGCTCAGATTCACTTTTGTATCGCCATCGTTGGACATACCGAAATAGCCGCCGACAAACCATTCTGTGCCCTCTCCGTCGATGAGAAAATCCGCTTTTCCGCCAATGCCGCTCTGGCCATGCCCGTGTTCCAGAAGGGCCCCATCTGTCACAGAGACCTGCGCCGAGCCGAGCACACCGTAAAAAAAGCCGTGCCAGCCGTCCATTCGATAACCGATCCAAAAGGTATCCGGTCCGCTCAGATGAAGGGCTCCAAAGGTTTGAGGGTCATTGTCCCCAATCAGCAGATCACCGCTGAAAACACCTCCTCCGCCGATGCGTAAAGCGCTGGATTGTGTATTGGCAAGAAGGACAGTGCGGTTGTAGTCGGCCGTGCCGTCCAGCAGATAGGTATGGCCGTTCAACTGGAGCGTCAGGTCTGAACCGTCGACGGTCATTCGGTCGTGGGTGTAATCGGATTCGAACCAGACGGTGTAGGCGCTCGGCAGCGTAAAATAAACAAGGTCATCGGGCCCCGGCACCCCCGGCGGATTCCAATTATCTGATTGTCCCATTTCACCGTCTACCGCTTCCGCCCAGTAGAAATCGCCGGAAAAACAAATCGATGCAGTCAGCAGGAAAAATGGAAAAAGAAAGAGTGTTCGCTTCATTTTCTGCCCTCCTTATGAATCAAAAAACCACACTTTGCCGGTGTCGGCAAAACTACTGTTTTCAGATGCTTGGAAAGAGCGAGGGAGGAGAAGGGAAATCCGGCTGTTTTGGCCGAGTCCTCTTCGACACTCGTATCAGAAAAACATTTTCCAATAAAAGACCGCTTTTGTCAAGAAAAAAACCTCTTCAAAGCAGTTTTTCCCCAATTTTTCATTCTTCTTACTTCTTGTTTCTTCCTCCCCAGCGGGTCGGGCTGGAGGAACCGGCCGGTGTCCGGGGCATCATACCGGGCGCGATAGTACATAATTTCCAAAAATCCCGTTTGGGACATTCCCACCCGGTCCAATTCCCGCCCCGTAAAGGCGTAATAATTGCCCAGAATCTGCCAGGCCAGCCACGGTACCGACCCCCAAAAACGAGCAACATTGGCTTTCTGTTAATTACCAAATTCTATCAGTTTTGAGAATTGCCTGGCCAGACGATTTCTCCCTCTTTCATCACTTTTTTATTCTATTATTGTAATATTCAGAAAAGTAGGGGAGTTCGCATTTGTTTCCATAAGATATATACTCAAAGTCCTTCAGCATCTCCGCCGTTGCTCCATCGGTGTAATAGCCGTCCAATGCGATAATGATTGCATTTTCCAATGCACCATAAGGAGAAGCGGTTTGCGTTTTGCGAATTTCTTCGTTTGTTTTCGGAAGGAAAAAGACAAAAAACAACAAACCATGAATGATAGTTCTTCATTCTCGAAATCCTCAGGGACAAGTATTGGTTATTGCGTCTCCAGTACGTCCGGCAAAATCCCTGCAGTCCGACAGTGGGAATTGATAGATCCAACTCAGAGAGACGAGGTTTTGTTTCCACATATCAGCGGCATCACAGGAGATGCTGCCCATATAGAGTTCACAAGTGGTTACCCCTTTTGCTGTAGCTGTGGTGAAGTGTGCACGCTGTTTCCTTCTTCTTTCGCTTCATCAGATTCGCCGGCCTTAACCAATTCCATATATAAAGCCGTCGATAGTTTCCGATATGTTTTCGATAACAAAGACGACCAGAGGCCTGTAAAGAGCAGAACGGCTTGTCCCGTCTTTCTGTCAAGCAGGACCCCGTTTTTTTCTGCAAGGTCATTTTTATTAATTCCGTAGCGGATAAAAAACTTTTCAAAGGGAGCTCTTGACCAGGTTCCCTCCATTTTGCCTTCCGTGTCGTCCGCCGGGATTCGGCTGACAACCTCGATGATGTCACAGCGGACCTCATAAGTCTCTTTTTGATTCTCCGTTTCCGCTTTCAGGTACCCCTTTTCCAGGAGCTCCTGCCGGCTGAGGGGCATTCGGTGATGCTCCTGAATAAACAGTTTCAGACAGAGGAATAAACCTGGTAAACCGGAATCTCACAGCTGTATTTGATTTTCTGTATAGCGTATAGAGACAAAAGAAGCAGAATGGTCAATCTCAGCCATGTCCCCGTGTGCCGATGGTTTTACGGTTTTCTCTCATCTGTCTTGAAACAGGACTGTTGGGGTGATTGGCCCATCAGAATATTCGGGATACTTCTTGTGGAATAGAAAAAGAACCCAACCAGCAAAAAGAGAACTCCTTTGCCGATTGCCCACACAGTTTTGGAAAAATACAGCTGCTGAAGAATCTCCGGCAGACGGGGATTTCCGAACGGCGTTTCCGGATCGATTATGACCAACGAGAAGGAAAAGGAAAAAAACCAGTTCTCTGAGGCCTAACAGAAAGAACCAGATCCCCAGACATTTGACCAGAAGGGCGGCAATTATTCTGTTCATATCTTCATGGCTCTCATCGAGCGGCGGGATACGGCACAGGGAGAGCAGGAACTTTGCTGGCCTCAGAAGACAATAATAAAGACCGGCTAAAAAGAGCATCTCCACAGCCGCAGAGAGAGCATAGGTAGTTTTTTCAAAGATGCCGTATTGGCATCCGAAGAACAAGGAACTGACAAGCACGATACCGTTGTAAACGAAACGAGTCCCTGTAAAGAGAAGGAAAACCAGCCCCGTGGCTCTCAAAAACAATTTTTTGTTCTGTCTACGTTCACCGAACCGCCTTTCTCATGCAATGGCTGGAACAACCGCTAATGAACTGATTGTATCTTTCTTGAAAGTTATAAGAAGGCATTTTGATACTGTCAATGAATCTATCGGCCGTTTCATCAATGTTGCTTGTATATAATAATGACCAACAACTGGAATATGAGCTAATGCTCTTTTACGAAGTCAAGATATTCACAATAATCCGGGTCGCCTATGTGCTGCCACAAGATTAGGCGGCCGTTTTCCTTTGCAATATAGTAAGTCAGCGTCTTCCTATTTATTTGTGTTATTTCGATGCCCATGATGTTAAAACCACTCTGTGTTTCCTCAATGGATATGACAATCGCGGGCACATCCCGGGTTTTATGTCGTATGGAGACCGGTACTCTTTTGATTTCCCATGAACCTTCTTTCTCATGGATGTAGAGATTCATCTCCTCCTTTTTCCCAGGGAATGGGGGGATATAATTAAAAGTACTGACCATGCATTTCTTCTCCTCCAGGAAGCGGAGAACATGATCTTTCTGCCGGTTATAAGTCTTATATCCGTTTTTGACAAGAGAACGCACAGACCGGTCTGTTACAGTCCATACCCCAAGGATATCCTGGACAGAAGGCTCTTTTTCTATATGGCGATTCGGCAATCCTATGATCCTTCGGCAGCTGCTGAAGGATGCCATTGACAGAATAAATATAAATACGCCGCCCCATATCGCCGTATTTTTCTTTATCAGGAACAAGTGTTGCCCTCCATTGTTTCCGACCAATCCGCATTGATTCGGAAGGGAGTGCACCCGGGTAATTCTATCCCTATGTCAAATGGGTCTCGAAACCAGTCGCGGATTGAATAGTCGAATCGGCAGCGATAACGAAAACACTTTTGATCTCCGCAACACTTGATCAAAATGTTACAGTGATATTTTCTAAAGAATGTACTGTGTCCAATGACAAATAACCCGGGATCAGATGTTACATTTGTTGTAGTTTTGTCCTCGTCTTGGATAGGAAAAATTCTCCACAAAGTCCCGCTGCATTGAAAATGGTTGACAATACGAATCACTTTCAAAAATACATCCGTTTGATAAGAGGCTGTTTTCAAAAATACATCCGGAGCATTTTTGAAAGCATCCAATAAGCCGATGTCTTTTAAATTGATCGGATCTTCCTTTCGGTAAGGGGCTTTTCCAAAACAGTAATGCTCCAGAAAATCACTTGTCCCCCATTTGGAGGATTCCCATGGATAAGGTGCTTCAATACAGCACAATCCCATATAATCGAGTTTATGTAAAGGGTAGCTGTCTACATATTCATATAGATTCATCCCGTCCGCCGGGTCGGGCTGGAGGAACCGGCCGGTGTCCGGGTCATAATACCGGGCGCGATAGTACAGTATTTCCAAAAATCCCGTTTGGGACGTTCCCACCCGGTCCAATTCCCGCCCCGTAAAGCGGCTCAATCTGAGGATATCTACTTTTTTTCCTCGCCGGTTTCTTTTCCCTCGTTTTTCATTAATTCTTTATAGAGAGCCGCCGATAGTTTCCTATAAGTTCCAGATAAAATAAAAGACTTCGGTCCTGTAAATAATAGAACTTTCTCTCCTGTGATTTTATCACACACAATATCATCTCTAACAAAAAAATCTTCTTTTTGAATTCCATATCTTATAAAGAATTCCATATATGGAACGATGAGCCAGCACTCCAAAATATTCTCGTTTTCCGCAGCAGGCACCCTTGTGAAAATCTCTATAAGGTCACAGCGTATCGAATAAAAATGTTTGTCATCTTCCCCTTCAACCCGCAAATAGCCCTTTTCCATAAGTTCTTTTTGACTCGTGGGCATTCTTTTGTTTTCTTGGATGAACAATTTAAGGCACGAATAAACTTGATAGATCGGGATTTCGCACTGATATTTGATTACGGCCGACACATACCCCGCCGCAAGAATCAAAATAACTGCCAATGATAGTCTTCTGATACATTTTAATCCGGTCAACTTCATACTCTCTTTCTTCGAGTACATTCGAAGATTATGGACATTCATTTTTTAATAGGGAATAAGCTGAACAACTGTTGCCCAAGCAAAATAAACCGGTCCAGAATCTCGTGGTCGCTTCCCCAAATGCATGCCGGTATGTGTCTGCTGTTCTGCAACCGATTCTTGCATTTGCAAGTGTTATGCCTGTTCCTTCTCTCTTGTCAGGAATACCTGGCGTTACTATAAATTTTCCTCCGCTGCCTGCAAAAATCGTTATGAGATATGCAGGGCCTCCTTAACAACCACCCAAAAATGTGAAAGGACGCCGGATAAATCACTTTTTACGCCTTCCAATGTAGCGTCACACCAGCAGCATTCTCCGGCGTGCCAGTCGTAAACGGAGACGTCTTTTTGATTTCGATAATAACAGCGGCAAACCTGGCCGAGAGGATTCCCCTGCGGATTGGGAATCGTTTCCTGCGTGCAGGTGCTTCGAAATCCTGGAATGACAAGGCCGTCAGGAAGAACAACGGCGGGATACTGTTCGGCTCTTTTTACCTTGCAGCAGACCTGCTGATTGTTTTTTACTGTTAAACCCATAGGGTCCTTTTGATGAATGGGATTCGAATCCACATACTCATACCCATTCATTCCGTCGGCGTACCGGCTTGTCGGGCCGAAGTCTGACTCAAATATTCAGATGATATAAAAGGCTCAAGAGACTATAGGCTTTCGTTCTTCTTTTTCATCTCCGACATTTTCCTGTACAGCTCAATAGAATAGTCCCTGTATGGAACAAAAAGCCGACACGGTCCGTTAATCAGCAGAACTGGCTGATTGGTACGTTTGTCTACCAATCGTCCATTCAATAATTGCAAGTCCTCATACTGGGTATTATATTTTATGGTGAAATTCCTAAAACGAAAACATCTGCGGAATTCAGGAGAAGGTGCGTTTCTATTGCGAACCAATATGTATATGTATGAACGCTCTGATTCTGTTGAATTCTCTATTTTCAAGAAGCCTTTTTGAAGCAGCTCTTCTTCACTGGAAGGAAATACGCCGGCGTTCTGTTCAAGATAATACAAGAGACATTCTTTGAGTGGTTCAAGATTGTGTCTATAGCCGATAGGAAGAGCCTTCCATAAGTGCCATAACACATACGAACCGCTACAAAGCAAAAGTGCTGAAACATAAACCAGATCCAATTTCCGAAAGATTTTCACCGCTTGATCTCCTTATGGACAGAGGTCCAGAACGGTATTGGATATTTCATGCGCCCAAATCCAGCAGTTGTGGCGAACACTCCAATAGGTATCTGCAGATGCAATCATTTTGGCCTGCTCCGCGTTTTTACAGCTGATTCGCCCTTTATGACTCCATGAATAGCCTTTCAGATTCATATTGCCTCCTTCTTTTATTTGTGGCAACACACGAACTCCACCAATGATTAGTTCTCTTATTGAATCGATTTCCGCGGTCGCCGGTGTTGTCTCCGCAGTAAAATCCAAAGAAGGATTCTTTTCACATTTAACGTAAAACTTGGTGTGATATCTGACATCGGAATCCGCAATTGAAGGGTTTGTTACCCATCCTATATAGACGTCACACCAGCAGCATTCTCCGGTGTGCCAGTCATAAACGGAAACGTCTTTTTGATTTCGATAATAACAGCGGCAAACCTGGCCGGGAGGATTCCCCTGCGGATTGGGAATCGTTTCCTGCGTGCAGGTGCTTCGAAATCCTGGAATGACAAGGCCGTCAGGAAGAACAACGGCGGGATACTGTTCGGCTCTTTTTACCTTGCAGCAGACCTGCTGATTGTTTTTTACTGTTAAACCCATAGGGTCCTTTTGATGAATGGGATTCGAATCCACATACTCATACCCATTCATTCCGTCGGTGTACTGGTTTGTCGGACCAAAGGGGTTAATGCCTCCGCCGGCAACCGCATAATTAGGGCTATTCTCTAAGGTGAAGAGTTCTATGCGCGGCTATGTTTCTATTTCCGATTATTTCTTTTTAACCATTCAAAGTCTCGCGGCATCTCTATGAATGGTTCAAATAATACAATATTGCTTATATGGCCTTTCTTATCATATACTTTTATTTCAACTGTAATCTTATCTTTTTCGGGAATAGAGATAAATAAAGTGGGACGAAGAGGATATTCAGAATCTGCAGCCGGAGCCCCATGAATCTGTTGTTCCCCGATTGCTCTCGGTTTAAATTCTATACACTGGAAATGCCCCACGTGTTTGTCTGTAAACAGCGGATAGGTCTCTTCCATGGTAATTGTGTTGCCGTTTTCGGCCAGTACTTCTTTAATGATTAAACCATCTATGTCGAACTCTTCATCGGACATAACCAGGTTAATAAACCATTGTCCTTTTTTTGATTGTACATAACCGGCATGCAGCAGAACGGGTACGGGGTCGATTCGTCTGTTATTCCATTTGCGAAGCGTCTTTGCAGCCAGCTCTTTTGTCTGAGAAGGAAAGTCGGAAGACTTCATAATGCTTCTGCAGATGCTTTCCACCTGCATCTGACGGAAATCTTTTGTTTCCGGAGATTTGTAAACGCATCCGGCAATCTGCCAGAAAATAAAAAAGATATGCCAGAATCCCTTTTTAGTTTTTATACAATACATCTTCCAGTGTCTGCTGCCCATGATTAACTCCTTCCATTTCATGTTGGAACATCTGTATGCAGTCATCAAAACTGTTTACTGCATCGGCAAGGTTTGGATAGAAACCTCCGACAGTGTTGTCTCCACACAAATAATAAGTAATGTATGGTTCCCTCCATTTCCAACTTCTTTTACACCAAAGAAAACCGCATCTTTTCTGCCCGCATTGTCTGATTCTGATCTTTAAATAGGCATCATATCCTGCATCTTCAAGATACTTTAAGATCCAATTGATTTCATTTATAATTCTCTCAACAGATTCATTCACAGGCAAACTATAACCCAACTCAATTAACCAGCCAGCAATTTCTTCAGCACTCATTGTTCCAGTGAGGATCATGACAACAAGCTGAGCCCAATCTGTTTGATTCAGGCCTGTTATGGCAGATGTACTGGCTCTATAGATATCATGCCAACCAGGGCGTACGTGATAAGGTGTCACAATATTATCAAGTATTTCATATTCTACCTGTCTTGGAGAACACTCATCGATACAAGTGAGCCCCATAAAATCGGTAAATCGAGCAGGGTTGTTCCTAACATACGAGTATAAACATGTTCCGTCGATATATCCCAGCGGGTCGGGCTGGAGGAACCGGCCGGTGTCCTGGTCGTAATACCGGGCGCGATAATACATAATTTCCAAAATGCCTGTTTGGGAAGTTCCCACCCGGTCCAATTCCCGCCCTGTAAAGGCGTAATAATTGCCCAGAATCTGCCGGGCCGGCTGTGCCCGTACCCTTTGGAACGACAAAGAATCGGTTGGCGTACATATAGAGTGCTTTCATCGGCATCTTTATTCCTTTTCTAAGTAACTTAGAATTCGTTCGATTGGAAGGGGGGAAGACATTCTCTCGTCTATCTTTGCGGCAAGAAGAGTCTTTCCTAAATGATTTGGGTCAGTACTCTCGCATTTTAGAGGCCGCCAGTCATTAGGATGATTTAAACCGTAGGTATAAAATTCTACAATTTTGTTCTCTTCCGTTTTGTAACAAAGGAAAAGAGACCATTTGCCGTCGCTCCATTCCGTAGTGATGAGAAGAAAACAGATTTGCTGATTGTCCGGATCTCTTGCCGTATAAAGACGGTCCTCACTGGGGATTTCGCGGAAACTTCTGTGCTCCACTTCCTCGATGAGCAGAAGTTTTCCCAGTGTAGCGTTGTCCGACCCATCCAGTTTCAGCGGCAGCCACTGCTTCGGATCGTTCAGACATGCTGTCGAAAAACATACGATGCTGTGATGCACTTAATCCATCCGGGTCTGTTTTAACAACAGGATTAGACGATGCATATTCATACGCATTCATTCCGTCGGTGTACTGGCTTGTCGGGCCGAAGGGGTTAATGCCTCCGCCGGCCGGGGCATCATAGCGTGCCTGATAACTTGAGGACTTATCTGACGCCTGTAAGAACAGCCAGCCACAGAAGCAGCCGCAAAAGCAGCACAAACAGCAAGACCCCTCCGCCGCACAGCAAAAAAAGAAAGATTGGTTCCAGCTCAAAATACTTTTTCATATTCTTCGTTTATGTTGGAGAAGGCATCTTCCCTTTTCATTAACAAGGGGCTGCCGTTTCCTCCAACAAAGTCTTTTATCTGTACAATTTTACTGCCGGTGAACGGCTCGTTTTACTTTCTTTTCTCTTGCCCCCACATATTCTCATAATCTATTTCGTCCGCCTTTTTTCCCCACTCTTCTTTCGGGAGCGACTCTTTATATTGTTTTACAAAGACGGCCTGTTCCGACCTTTCCGTGGAATAGATGAGAGTGACATACAGGGTAGTCAAATCCTTTTTAGGCGGCTTGTATCGATAACAGAAATAGACAGTGACGCATTCATCTTTCTCCGGATGCCCCCATCTTTCGGTCCACTCCAGGTAAATAAATCCGGGTTCGGTATGCTTGTTCGAGTACCATCCGTAAGAGCATTCTTCCGTCCGGCTGTATAAAAGGTATTTCAAACGAAAAAACCCTGCGCTCGACAGTTCATTCTGAACATAGCTCATCGTATTTCGGGGCGGGAAAGGCTCTTCCACAAAATAGGACAGAGAATAGGCCCCTTCGATGATATCGGCGTTTTCCGGTGTCGCATATCGAATACGGCTTGCTGTCTCCGGAGCGTTCAGAAAGGCCGGAAAATCAGAAGGCCTGACAGGGCTGCCGTTGTTTTTGTGCCGAGTACATCCAAAGCCGACAAAAACGAGAGTCAAGAGTACAGTGTAATATTTACCCATAATATCCTTTACTCATTTAACTTGCTGCAATCCAAAGCGTCATTGATTTTTATTCTTTGTCATCAAAGCCTTATCGATATAACTTCGATACGGATCGCCGATCGGCATCCTCTAACACAAATTCGTGTATTTGTATCCTGTTGTCTTGAGGCTTAACGATACATTCGGTTCCCTTAATTGGTTTTCAGGCAAATGTCTATAAGATTTAAGAACAGGGATCATCATTGTCATAAAAGTCGATATCAAGAAAAGTATTATAATTGTAAAAAAGACAACAAGAAGAAATAGAAGTGTCTTGCTGATTTTCATAATCTCTCTCCTTGTCAAGGGCAGCTATTAATGGTTTGAAAGAATAAAGACGATGCAAATTCAAAACAATTTCCATTGCCAGGAATACCAGGTATTCTGAGGGAACTAAAATACCAAGACGCTCCATCCAAAGATTTTAAGGACATAGCCTGTGCGCAAGAAATCTTTGAGGATGCCAAAGAGAGATAAAGATTGTTGTAAACATCATCACTGGGTTTTTCGACATGGATGACAGCACGTTTATCCCAAGCACCAAAAGTGTCGGGATATACATGGATAATAAACGAATCATTCTCGCAGACAATACGCACTCGAGTATGAAAGATAGATTCTAAATAAATGGTGCACCAGCAGCATTCTCCGGTGTGCCAGTCGTAAACGGAGACGTTTTTCTGGTTTCGATAATGACAGCGGCAAACCCGGCCGGCAGGGTTTCCCTGCGGATTGGGAATCGTCTCCTGCGTGCAGGTGCTTCGAAACCCTGGAATGACAAGGCCGTCAGGAAGAACAACGGCGGGATACTGTTCGACTCTTTTTATCTTGCAGCAGACCTGCTGATTGTTTTTCGCTGTTAAACCCATAGGGTCCTTTTGATGAATGGGATTCGAATCCACATACTCATACCTGTTCATTCCGTCGGAGTACTGTCTTGTCGGAGCGAAGGAGTTAAAATTTCCGCCGGCCGGGTCAAGGCCCAGCGGGTCGGGCTGGAGGAATCGGCCGGCATCCGAGGCATAAGACCGTTATTCCAGAGTCAGATTATTTGCTGTAATGTTCCGGCAGTTGCTCCGGAATATCCTCCATTACCCGTTCATACCATTTTATATAGTCCTTAAGCTGTTCCCCTTCCAACCGGCAAGTCTCATGTTCGCCGGGCAGTTCCAGTACAGCCCCGCAGTCGGCCAGAAATTCTGCTTTTCGAAAACAACGGCTGCCGAGTGTTGCCTCAAAAATGCTGCATCCGTTGAGGCAAAAATTGAGATCCGCTCCATGGTCCAGCAGCATTCGGATAATCGTAAAATCCGATGCTGTTTCCCTGCGGTTGTCGCAGACAAGCCACAGAGGGGACCGCCCGACAAAATCAAGAGCGTTAACCTGGGCTCCATGTTCAAGCAGAAGCCGAACCATTGCTTCGTGAGAATAAAGACAGGCGTTGTGAAGAGGGGTGTATAATGAGCCGCATCGAATATTGACATCGGCTCCGTGCTGAATAAGAAGAAGTGCAATCTCCTGTCGTCCCCAGGTGCTGGCCCAATGCAAAGGAGCTTCTGAAAATTTGCCCGCTTTTTCATTCACATCCGCTCCTTTTTCAAGTAAATAGCGGACCATTTCCTGATTATTGCAAACGATGGCCGCATACAGTAAGTTGTATCCATTGCGGACGGATGTTTTAATCAGCTGGGGATTTTTCTTCAAAAGAGATTTGACCGTTTCCCAGTCGTTTTTCTGAACGGCTTTTTCCAGTTGTTCTTTGTCGTTTTGACAACCGAGGAAAAAGAGGAAACAAATCGTTAGATTTAAGACAGCCACTCTATTCTTCATATTACCATAATTCTCCGTCTGTCGGCTTCAAAACGCTGCGAGGAACCGGATGGTTGCTGGGGTCAAAATCACAAGAACATCTATAGCGTCGACTGCCTCTGAAATCTTTTTCTTCTTTGAGTTTGCCATTGATAAATGTATTGAAGACTGCATATTCTCTTTTAAGGGCGGACGTTCTTCGATTGCAGCACCATTTTCGGTAGGTTATCACCGATCGAAAGATACACTCACATCCCTCCGGTTTTGCGTAATGTTTCCAAATAGAGTCATCCAGCGGGTAACGCATTCGAACCCAACCTATCCTGCCGCTTCTGCCGGCTCCGCAGTCCGGATAGGGATTGGGAATCTTAAATTCCTGCAGGTAATATCCCACATTACCCAAATACTCCCACGCAAAGTTTTCAAATCGCCATACACAAGGGGACTTGGATTCAGGGGTTGGCAGGTTGATTGGATACATCGGGCCGCATCCCGGGCCAATCGGCCAATAAGGAATTGTCGCCGGTCCTTCTGCATCGAAAAAGAGTAGCGGAAAACTTTTGACATATTCATACGCATTCATTCCGTCGGTGTACCGGCTTGTCGGGCCGAAGGGGTTGACGCCTTTGCTGCTGAAGGGGATAAAACCATACTGCACCAACATGAATTTGCTGTCGGGTAAAAACGGTCTGTGCGGGCAGTAAATTGTCCAGGCACAGACTATTGCAGCCGTATCAAGACGTTTTCGTCAAGTACGCCGCAGAATATGATGTATGTAGGATTGTTATTTTGTTTCTTTGTCTTCCGAAGAGGGAGATTTCTTATTATGAAAAGAATCGCTGCTGGCATTCTCCCAGGTTTCATTTACTATTTTGATAGTGCCTGATTCATCGATACTATATGTCCCGTCCTTTATTGGGACTGAATTGCCTGAATTTGCCAATGAAAGGGTGGGCAGGCAGCCGTCAATATAGAAGAATTTGGTCTGCTTTTCATGAACCACCAAACCGTAACGAGATTGGGAGCCGGCAATTTTCACTTCTGGAGTACGGCATTTGAATGCTGCAGGTTGTTCCGAAGTTTCAATAACACACCGGCCAAATCGAAGAAAGATTTCTTCGGGAGAAGAGAAGATGACTTCTGCAGGAGAATACAGGGTTACCATCGCCCCTGAAAGAAGTCTGATCTTGACTTTTCCTTTTAAGAGGCAGATTGTTCCTTTATTTATGTCGCCTTTTCCGACAGGAATCATGGATGTTTCACTGTCGGATTCAATTATTCGGCCGACTACGTTGGGGGGCAAACTGCTGTCTGCTGGAGTCAGATGTGTATATACGACAATAAAAAGAGCGGCAAAAACAGCAAGTGTACCTATCAGGAACAAAAAGATTCGATTCAGCAGATTCATTTTCTACCTCGGTTCACAAGGACACATAATGCTTAATGTTTCTGAAGCTAGGTCCGCATGATAATTCACGATGAACCCGATATGTTTCTGGACAGTGACTGTGTAGATTATCCAGTAAGCCTTTTTGCATCGGTCGTGTATGCAATCTACATAACCGCTCAAATCTGTGGTGTAATAAGAAAACCATATTCCTGCCCCCACGTTACCAGGGAGTTTGATGCCGATATCGCCAAGGCCTTCCCAGTGTACGCCGGTTATGCCTACAGATTTTGTTTCGCAATCCCATCGAAAGTATCCTTTTAAGGAACCCCAGTAGTACCCCGCAAGTCCCCAATCAATCTGACTGAAATGCTTCTGTGCCTAGCCCGAGGCTGTCAATGAATTTCAAAGGATCGGATTGGAAGGCCTTGTAAAGGTTCGGTCCATTTTCATATTGTCGCAAAGGATAGAACAGATTCTCTTGTCCGCCGGCCGGGTCAAGGCCCAGCGGGTCGGGCTGGAGGAACCAGCTGCTGTCCGGGTCATAATACCGGGCGCGATAGTACATAATTTCCAAAAATCCCGTTTGGGACGTTCCCACCCGGTCCAATTCCCGCCCCGTAAAGGCGTAATAATTGCCCAGAATCTGCCAAGCCAGCCACGGCACCGAACCCCACGTTGCCGAATAGGGCCGCATTCGACCGTAAACATCGTATTCATAGCGTCTTACGACCGTTCCGGCCGCATCGAACAGCACGGCCGGACTGTACAGATGGTCATGACCGTAGAGATACTCCGTCCCCGTCGGCTGCCGCATCATCAAAACCTCATCGATGTAGTTGCCGAATACAAACGTCCGCGAATCGCTTTCTATTCCGCTGCTGCTGACCGAGGTCCGCAGCAACACCCGCTGGTCATCGTAATAATACCGCTCGGCCGTGTTGTTTGGATTGAGCTTCTCAATCCGCCGCCCAAGTGCATCATTTCTCCAACCAGCAAAAAAGTTGCAGACCCAAAATGTCTTTTATTGCCTCGCTTTTTTTAGCCGTCTCATCCGGCCTGCTCTTCCAGCCGGAAAGCCGCTTCATCCATTCCACATCCCGCAGGACACACAGCCGGTGTGTCGGCATGGACCGCTGGGCCGTCGAAAACAGCACGATACCCTCCTTTCCTTGTGGATATGGGAGAAACGCGGAAGCTGCAAAGGAAGGAAAGAAAAACTCCGCTGCCCGACAGCAGAAACCGCCTGCAACTGTTTTGACCGCAAGTTGTGTTTGGTTCATTATTTGCCCTTATTTCTGCGAATTCCCCTTTTACTATAACCAAAACCGCGGCAAAATCAAGAAAATTACGGCTCATCCTTGTAGAATGAGTGCGGGTGGGGTATGCTTGTTTACCGAAGGAACAAAAAAAAATCAGCAGGGATGTACAAATGCCGGCGGTCATTACCAGGCCCGATACAGTTGAAAAACTGCGGATTCTGTCCAGCGATGCCCAATATGACCTGGCCTGTGCCTGCGGGACGACTCGTCCCGAAGAGCACCGCAAACGCGGTCTCGACGGGCGGTGGATTTATCCGGTGACCCTGCCCAACGGCGGCACCAGCGTTTTGTTTAAGACCCTCTTGTCCAATGTTTGTTCAAACGACTGCAAATATTGCCCGCTTCGAAATGACCAGGACCTCCGCCGCTGCACGTTGACTGTTGAAGAAACCTGTCGGGTGTTCCTGGAGTATTATCACCAAAGGAAGGTCTTTGGTCTTTTTTTGAGCAGCGGGGTCATCGGTACACCGGACCGGACAATGGACCTTTTGAACGGGATTGCCGAGACACTGCGAAAGAAATATCAATTCCGGGGTTATATTCACCTGAAAATCCTGCCGGGGGCCAGTCCTGCGGCTATCGAAAAGGCGCTTTCTTTGGCAACGGCTGTCTCGTTAAACATCGAAACCCCCGGGGCGGAGTATCTTTCCAAACTCTCTTCCCGCAAAGACTTTGTAAAGGATATCGTTGAACCGCTCAAGCTCATCAGCCGACTGACGGCCAAGGGGGCCAGGTATGCGGGGGTCAAGCAGACGACCCAATTTATTGTCGGGGCTGCCGATGAACCGGATGAAAAGATTGTCCGCTATCTGTTCGGTCTGTATAAACGGCTCCGGCTTCAGCGGGTTTATTTCAGTGCCTATCAGCAGGGGCTGGGGGCACCGGACCTGCCTGCGGAGCGGACTCTGATAAATCCGGCGGATGTTCTCACGCGGGAGCATCGGCTTTATCAAGTTGATTTCCTGATTCGAAAATACGGATTTGAAGAGTCGGATTTCCACTTTGGGCCGGACGGCCGGCTGCCGCTTGATAAAGACCCGAAAGAATTGTGGGCCCTGCAGCATCCGGAATTTTTCCCGGTCAACATCAATCGGGCAAGCCGAGAGGAGCTGATTCGGGTTCCCGGTTTAGGGCCTGTAACCGTAAACCGGATAATAGAACTCCGCAAATCAGCCAGGATTCAGCGGATTGAAGACATTGGAAAGCCGACAAAGCTTCTCCGAAAAGCATCGTCTTTTGTTTGTTTCTAAATCCTTATCTGTCAATGACTTGTAAATCAATCTGCGATGTATATCGTTTGTTTTTGTGTTTGCCGGAGAAAAGATTTTCTAAAAATGAACAAAAACCCTTGCAAAAACAAAGGATAAAAATAGAATGTCGTTTTTATGAATTTGGGCTCAAGTGAGAACATTTGTTTTGAAAGGAAGGTTCGACTTTCTATGATTAAAGTGAAGGCCAGAGCAGGCGAGAGCGTTCAACAGATGGTTAAGCGGTTCAAAAAGATGTGCGAGAAAGAGGGCCTGATTCGCGACATCAAGCGAAACAGTTATTATGAAAAGCCCTCGGAACGCAACCGCCGCAAACGCCGCAAATCACAGCGGATGGCTCGTCTGTTCAGCTCGATGAATCTTTAATCGTATTGACATAATTTGAGTTTGCCGGCCGGACAAGCGTTCTTAGGACTCTTGTCCGGCTTTTTTTCCGCCGTGAAACACCGCAAAAGCGATATGTTTTGCTGAAATGTCTGTTTTTACGCTGAAGAGTTTGTTTGAGCCGCGCGGCGATCAGCCGCAGGCCATCCAGAAACTTACCGAAGGAATTCGGAGCGGACAGCGCTATCAGACGCTTTTGGGAGTTACCGGCAGCGGCAAGACCTTCACGATGGCCAATGTGATTGAGCGGGTGGGCCTTCCGACGCTGGTTATCTCTCACAACAAAACGCTGGCCGCTCAGCTGTATGAGGAGTTTCGCGAGCTGTTCCCGGAAAATGCGGTCGAATATTTTGTCAGCTACTATGACTATTATCAGCCCGAGGCCTATATTCCTCAGCGCGACATTTATATTGAAAAAGACGCCTCGCGCAATGATGAATTAGACCGGCTGCGGCTGTCGGCGACCACGAGTCTGATGAGCCGCCGCGATGTTATCATCGTGGCCAGCGTCTCCTGCATTTTCGGGTTGGGCAGTCCGGAGGATTATCAGGCGAGCGTCATCGGTGTGCGGGTGGGGAATACGCTGGACCGCAATGAGCTGCTCGGCCGTCTGGCGGATTTGCAGTATAACCGCAATGACCTTGACTTTGCCCGCGGGACGTTTCGGGTGCGCGGCGATGTCGTGGAACTGTGGCCGTCCTATGAATCGTACGGCGTCCGCTTTGAGTTTTTCGGAGACGAGGTGGAGGCCATTCGCTACATCCATCCGGTCAGTGCGCAGGTCTTGGCCGATGAACGGCAGGTCTTTATCTATCCGGCCAAGCATTATGTCCTGCCCGCCGAACGGATTGAAGCGGCCTGCCGGAGCATCGAGGAAGAACTTCAGCAGCGGCTTCTTGAACTTCGCCACGAAGGCAAACTGCTCGAGGCCCAGCGTCTGGAGGCCCGAACCCGCTACGATTTGGAGATGATTCGCGAGGTCGGCTACTGCAGCGGCATTGAGAACTACGCCCGACATATGGCGGGTCTGAAACCCGGAGCCCGTCCTTATACGCTGCTGGATTATTTCCCGGAAGACTTTCTGCTGTTTATCGATGAGTCTCACGTAACCATTCCGCAGCTGCGGGCGATGTATCACGGCGACAGGCACCGCAAGGAAGTGCTGGTGGAGCACGGTTTTCGTCTGCCCAGTGCCCTGGATAACCGGCCGCTGCGGTTTGAGGAGTTTCAGGAACGCTGGAAATATGTGATTTTTGTCTCTGCTACACCGGCGCCGTATGAATTGCAGCTTTGCGGCGGTCGGGTTGTGGAACAGATTATTCGGCCGACCGGGTTGGTTGATCCGGAGATTTTCGTTCATCCGGCCTCCGACCAGATTCCGCATTTAATCGGCGAAATTGAAAAACGCATCAAAGCGGGTCAGCGTGTGCTTGTGACCACGCTTACCAAGCGGCTGGCTGAGGATTTGTCTGCGTTTCTGGCCTCCAAAGGGATTCGCTGCCGATACCTGCACAGTGAAATCCAGACCCTCGAGCGGGTGGAGATTCTGCGGGACCTGCGGACGGGGGAATTTGATGTCCTGGTCGGGATCAACCTTCTTCGGGAAGGATTGGATTTGCCGGAAGTGTCGATGGTGGCTATTCTTGATGCTGATAAGGAGGGGTTCCTGCGGAGCGAGACCTCTTTGATTCAGACCATTGGGCGCACAGCCCGCAATGTCGATGCGACAGTCTGGCTGTATGCCGATACGATTACTCCATCGATGCAGAAAGCGATTGACGAAACCCGCCGGCGGCGTACAATGCAGCTGGAATACAATGCCCGCCACGGCATTACTCCGCAAACCATCCGCAAAGAGATTCAGCGAGGTCTGGCCGAACAGCTGCGGGCGCGGCAGGCGGCCCGTCAGGCCGTCGGGCTGGAGGACGCCGAATACGACCGAGCGGAGTTGATTGCACAGATGGAAAAGGAAATGCTCGAAGCGGCCGAGCAGCTGGAGTTTGAACGAGCCGCCCGGTTGAGGGACCAGATTCGACAATTAAAGGAAATGCCTTTTTTGGAGGTGGAACAGCCCCGTGCAGGCGGACGTCGAGGCAGCCCCGCCGGACGGAGAAAACGAACCTAAGAAACGCTGCCCCCAGAGAGGACCTGAGACCTATGCCCAGAAAAAAAGATGAACAGCCAGTCCGACGCATCCGAAAACCGGATATGAGAAATGTTCGGCCGCTGCTGGAACTGGCGGTCAAAGAGGATTACGGCAAGGGCGACCCCACCAGCATGCTCACCGTCAGCGAAAAAAAGAGAGGGCGGGAAAGTTTAATCACCCGAGAAGAGATCGTTGTATGCGGGATGGAGATTATTCAGGAAGTCCTCAAAATATATGACCCCCGGCTGACTCTGAAGGTGCTGATCCCGGACGGTCATCGGGCCAACGTCGCCGACCGGCTGGGCATCATTGAAGGGCCCCTGCGGGCCATGCACAGCGCCGAGCGTGTTGTTCTGAATTTTCTCCAGCGTCTCTGCGGCATCAGCACAATGACCTGGAAGTTTGTCTCGGCAATTCGCGGAACCAAAGCCAAGATTTACGATACCCGCAAAACCATTCCCGGCTGGCGGGAGCTGGAAAAATACGCTGTTCGCTGCGGCGGCGGATACAATCACCGGATGAATCTGGGCGAGATGGTGATGTTCAAGGACAACCATCTGGCCGACTTGGGGGAGCGGTTCGAAGTCAAACTTCGTGAACTGGTTCAAAAGGCCCGGCAGATTCCCACCGTGAAATCCGTCATTGTAGAAGTGGACCACGTTGATGACCAGCTGGACCGGGTGCTGCCGATTCCCGGCATTGATATCATTCTGCTGGACAATATGGGGCAGTGGCAGCTCAAACACGCCGTGGAGATGCGCAATAAAATGTGCGGGCGAAAACCCCTGCTGGAGGCCAGCGGCGGCATTACGCTGAACAATGTCCTCAGCGTTGCCAGCTGCGGGGTTGACCGAATCGCCGTCGGAGCTATTACGCATTCTGCGGTGGCGGTCGATATCGGCCTGGACCGATAAGTATGCATTCGTATGAACCGCTGAATCCGGACCGAATCCGAGAAGGGCTTCAAACCGCTCGCATCGGACGGAGGCTGCTTGTCTTCGAAGAGGTTTCCAGCACAAACGATATTGTCTGGGATTTTGCCGGCAGCCCCGATGCGGACGGCCTGTGCGTTTTTGCGGAGAAGCAGACGGCAGGGCGGGGGCGTCGGGGGCGCATCTGGCACAGCACGGCAGGGCAATCCCTTCTGTTTTCCATTTTGCTCAAAGGAGGGCATTTGGGTGCGGATTTGCTGGTTTTGGCCTCTGCCGCCGCCGTCGCCGAAACCCTGGCGGCTTTGTCTGTTCCCTCGGTCCAGATTAAATGGCCGAATGATATTTTGATTGCCGGCAAAAAAGTCTGCGGCATTTTGTGCGAATCCAAGACCATTCACTCTCAGGGGTGGTTTGCAGTCGGCATCGGCATCAATGTCTGTCAGGACCGTCCATTTTTTGAGCAGTACCGGCTGGAAGATTCGGCCACCAGTCTGGCCCTCGAAACCCATGAGCCCATTGAACGGAACGGTTTAGCGGCATCGCTTCTGAATGCCTTAGACCGTTGGTTCGTCATCAGCCGAGATGCCCCGCCGCACCTAATCGAGGTCTGGAAACGCTATAACCGGCAAATCGGCAGTCAGATTCGAATTCTCGAAAATCAGCGGGAGTTTTGCGGAACCTGCCTCGACATTGACCCAATCAAAGGACTGCTGGTGCAGCTACATCACGGCCCTGTCCGCTTTTTCCATGCCGCCAACTGCACCGTCATTCCTTTCGAAACGGCTTTGTAATCCAATCCCCCAGGGATTTGCCCGCCCCGACGGCCAAATCCACCGGTGTGCGAATCCACTCGGCGATTTGCCGGCCGGTTTCCTCCAAAGCACCTGCGACCGTGTCTTTAGCAGCCGCAAACGCCTGATCCGACTTGTGGACAAGCAGCCCCCAGACATCCTTGAAAAAGACATCGCGGACATCTGCATAAAAATCACCCAGATGCGACAACATTGACTCCCGGGCTTTTTGCGGGTTCCAGCCCGTAAATGCGCGGCACCGCTGCATCGCCGCATGGCCGGTCACCGTTGTCAGAAAACCCGCGCCGATGCCTTCGGCAATCTCATCCAGAAATCGACCGATGCCGGGGATTTTGCTGCCGAGGGATTCAATCAGATTGCGTCCCAGATGAATGTAGTTGACCGTTGCTACAATGGTGAAGATGTCATAAAAGACAGCCGCCTGTTCTCGCAAAGCCGGCCGACTGTTGTACATCTTGACCACATCCAGCACCATCCGGATGTTGCGATAAATCACCACGGCCAAATCAATCGATTTGTACGGGCTCAGCGTCACAAACACCATCACATCCCGCATGCTGTCGCGAACGTGTTTGTTGGCTTTCTCATCAATCTCTCTGAGCAGGGGACAAATTGCAGATTCTTCGGTTTGTCGAATGATACTCAGCAGTTCGTCTTGTGAACGGCCTGCGGACAAGACTTCCTGCAGCGAGTCGGATGCAGTTTGGGCCTGCCGGTGCTGGTCTTCGGACAAGTTGGGATTGTGGGCCAAACGTTCCAAAAAGCGGCCCAGATACCGAATATACTTTCGAAGGCAGCGAATATCCGCCGATTGGAAATCTTCGATTTTCGGCGGGGTGAGCACGCGAGGGCGGCTTGCGACTGTTTTCCAGTAATACACACCCAGCCAAACCAGACCGGCCGCGACGGCTAAAAGGAACAAATAGCCTGCAATCGGATGCATAGTCCGAAGGGCCTGATAGGCCTGTAAGAACTCCATCAAAGCGATAAACGACAGCAAAACTCCGAATACAGTAAAGATGAGCCGAATCAGTTTCCAAGCGGTTTTGAGCATTTTTAGGCCCTTTCTGCCAAACAGAATTGTTCTACAGGAAGATTATACCGGAAAAAGACCTACAATGTCAAAAGAAACCGGTTTCGATTGCCTATTTTCTTCCTTTTTGATAATATAAAAACCTGTGCAGGATGGACTGATTATCCGGGATTTGGGGCTTACGCGGTATGCGGACTGTCTGGCATACCAGGAGGAACTCTGCGCTCAGCGGCAGGCCGATGCGATTGCAGATACTGTATTGCTGACCGAGCATGAACCGGTGATTACCTTGGGTGTGCGAATGGCGGATAATAAAATTCTGGCGATGCCGGAAGACCTGCATCAGCAGGGAATAGAAATATGCCGGGTCGGAAGGGGCGGAGCCGCAACCGCTCACAATCCCGGGCAGATTGTGATGTACCCGATTCTGAAACTTAGCCGTCTCAAAATAGGATTAAGCGACTATGTGCATACACTTGGGCAAATCGGCATCGAGATGCTGCGGACTTTCGGCATCCGAGCAGACTGGCGCAAGCAAACCCCCGGACTGTGGGTGAGCGGAAGGAAAATCGGTTCGGTTGGTGTTCAGGTGCGCAAGCGAGTTACCCTCCACGGGATCGCCGTCAATATTTGCAATGATTTATCCATTTTTGATGCGATTGTTCCCTGCGGTTTGGAAGGGGTGCAGATAACTTCTGTTTTGAAGGAACGCGGAACTGCTCCTTCGATGCAGGACATAAAGGGCTGCTTAACAGACCTTTGCAGGCGGTATTTGGCTGGTTCGGAGGGGCTGGCCGATGAGTGAATTCAAGGGACGTTTTCCGGCCTGGCTGAAACGACGTGTCGGCGGGGGGGGCGTGTTCACCCATACACAAAAGACCCTTGAGCGGCTGGGACTGGAAACCATCTGTACAAATGCCAATTGTCCCAATCGGGGCGACTGCTGGAGCCGAGGCACAGCAACTGTTTTAATTTTGGGGAATATTTGTACCCGCAATTGTGCTTTTTGTTCCGTCGGACACGGAAAACCCTTGCCGCCGGAACCCACAGAACCCGCAAGGGTCTCGGCTTTGGCACGCCAGCTTCAATTAAAATATTTGGTTATCACAAGCGTTGATCGAGATGACCTGCCGGACGGCGGGGCGGCCCATTTTCGCGATGTCATTCTGTTCTGCCGACAAGAGAATCCGGAGATACAATTTGAGCTGCTCGTGCCGGACTTTCGAGGTTGTCAGGACAAGGCGCTGGAGCTTTTATCGGATGCAAGGCCCTTCGTTTTCGGACACAATCTGGAGACTGTGCCTAGGCTTTATCCGACGGCTCGTCCCGGCGGTGATTACCTGCGTTCGCTGACCCTTCTGAAAAAGGCCAAAGACCGCTGGCCGGATACCCCCACAAAATCTTCTATCATGCTTGGACTGGGCGAAATCGAAGAGGAGGTTCTTCAGGTCTTGCAGGATTTGCGCTCGGTCGGCTGCAATCGACTGGCTTTGGGGCAATATTTAAAGCCCGATAAAAACTGCCTGGACGTTGTCGAATTCATTCCTCCCGAAAAGTTTGATTGGTGGGCCGGCCAGGCCCGCCGGATGGGTTTTGACTGGGTTCAGTCCTCCCCATTTACCCGCAGCTCCTATCATGCGGATTTTTTGCATTGATACAGAAGATTTTATCGGAGCGGTCGGCGTAAATTTTTCTTTTTTCCCTCCTAATGAGCGGTGGATAAGGTATATTTAATATGGGGGTGAAAAGATTCCTTCTTTGTTATTGAGATCTGCCAAGCGAGGGTTAAACGGAACCTTCTTTTGTCTGGGAGATCGGTCATGAACGCCAAATCAAGCCAAAGAAACTTTGACCGCCGGGGGATTGCTCTTCTGGCTGCATTGATTTTTATTGTTCTATTCTCTGCTTTTTCCATTGGGGTCTTGTCGCTTTCGACGGCCAATGTTCAGACAGCTTCCAATCACCATACGTCCAATCTGGCCCGTTCATCTGCAGAGTCCGGACTGGAATATGTTCGGTATTGGTTCAGCGGGGTGAGTCTGCCCGGGACCACCGCTGCGGAGCAGCGGTTTGTTTTTTTTGCCGATGAACTCGAATCTATTCTGCAGAATTACGACATTCCCTACGAAAATCTGGTGGAAGACCAGTTGTTTCTGATTGGTACGGCGGAAAGCCCCATCCTCCTTCAAGCCGGCTCTGACCGCTCTTTTTATGCAGAGATAAGACCCTTGGGAACAGAACGAATTCGAGTTTGGATATGCGGGCGGGCGGGAGAGTTCGAGCGAACTATTCGGGCGGATTTTGCGTACGGAACCCGACGTCATTCCGTTTTTGATTTTGGTGTGGCCACAAAGGGACCTCTCGGTCTTTGGGGCAATATTCAGATTGAAGGGGTGAATATCTCCGTCGAATCGGACGTATATATCGAAAGCGAAAATCAGAATAATGCCTTGACCATCGTCGGCAATTCCCAGATTGCCGGGGATGTCAAAATCGTAAACTCCAATGCAGTTGTAACGCTGCAGGGAGGCAAAGCCGGCATCGGCGGCGAAACAGGCCAGGCCGCGATTGATCATCATGTGCAGACCGGGGTGCCTGCAACGGAGTTTCCTTATCCCAATACCGATTATTTTGAACAGTATGTGGACGGAATTACGATTACCAGTGCCAACAAGAGCAGCTACAGCAGCAATACGACGCTCGAAAACGTCCGAATCGCTGCTAATACCAATCCCACCTTTTCAGGAAATGTGACGTTAAAAGGGGTGGTTTTTATCGAGTATCCTAATCAGGTAGTTTTCACGGGAAATACGGATGTGATTGGGATTATCATTGGAGACGGCGACCTGAATGATCACTCCGGTACCAGTAAAATTGAGTTTCAAGGCAATGTCAGCAGCCGTTCCGTTTCGGAGCTTCCTGAGGAACAATTTGGGGATTTGACCCGGGAAACCGGGACTTTTCTGATGGCCCCCGGCTTTGCGGTTTCGTTTGGCGGTTCTTTTGATACACTCAACGGCTGTATTGCCGCCAACGGCGTGACTTTCTACGGCAATGCCGGCGGAGTGATCGGCGGTTCTGTTATCAACTATTCTCCCACTCTGATGACCCTGACGGGGAACGCAGACCTCTATTTTAACCGGACGGGAATTTCGTCTCTGCCTGCCGGTTTCTTCCCTGAGATTGTTATTCATTACGATCCCTCTTCATATTTGGAAATCCCCTGAGCCAGTCGGGATTCCTTTACAGCAAACTGAATTATCGGTCCTTTCCTGCCTCTGAGCAAAAAACAGCCGCCCCGCCATCCCCTCCGTCCGGATATTTATTATTTATATTTTATAAGGGTTAGAAGAGAAAAACTCTCAAAGAACAATTCCCCCGTTCTATGAAGGGGTGCTTTTATGTACCGAAACAGAAAAAACCGAGCATCGAAGCATCGCGGGGTTGCTATTCTGGCGGCGATGATATTTATTGTACTTTTTACGGCTTTCTCTGTCGGTATCCTGTCGATGGCCTCGGCCAATCTGCAGGTATCCGGCAATCATCAGAAGGCCAATATGGCTCTCAATGCAGCCCTGTCCGGATTGGAATATGCCAAATGGATTGCCGCTAAGACGCCCACCGGCAGCCCTACGCATATCAATACCGTGACCGATGAACAGGCCGATACCGTCTGGACCAATCTTTGTGCGCAGGTCGGAGGTTCCGTCGATACACTCGAGGGAGGAGGCGGTCAGCAGGTTGCAACTGACTGGATTGAGTACCTGGACGGCTCTTCCTTCCGAATTCGTTTTGTGCGGTACAATGATGACCCTGATACGGCGGATGTGCGGGAAAATCTGACGATTTATGTGGAATGCCAAGGTCAGCATAAAGGATTGAATCGTACAGTGGCTATGCAGATGCGCATCACCAAGGATGCACAGGTGCTTAATTATGCCATAGCCGGACGCGGCCGAATGTGGCTGGCCGGAAATACCACCATACATGGGGATATTTACAGCTCGTGGAATAAAGCCACTATCTCTCCTTTCAATATGACCGACGATTCCGTTGTGGAAGGGTCGCTCAATACCGTATTGCCCTGGCAGACCCTTCTCAATCAGAGTTATCAAATGCAGACCTTTGCCTGCGATGAAAACGGCAACCTGCGTCTGTCGGACGGAAAAACCCTCAAAAAGAGCACCGGATATCTCTATGACGAATCGGGACGGGTGATTACCAACAGCAGCGGAACCCCTCTGAACATTTTGTCGCTGAAGTTTAAAATCGAGAACGGTCTTAATGTCGCCACGGACATCAGCGGCAATCCCATCATCGGCTATGTCAACGGCCAGTCCGTCGGCCCTGTTGTGTACGGAAATCCTGTCGAAGCGTTTGACGCCGACGGCAATCGAATCTACAGCAGCAGCGATGAACTGAAGGGAACGTATGAGACTGTCAATTACAGCCAGCCCGATCAGACCAATATGCCCGGTCTGAGCATCAATGACTATTACGATGCTTCGGGCAACAGTCTGACGGCGCTGCATTATAAAAGTCAAATTCCTACATCGAATGCCGTTGTGAGCGGCAGCAGAATCGAAAACGGCAAATTATCCACCAGCGGCGTTCCTTATACCATCGAATACTTCCCTCATGCTCCTCTGGCCAGCGGCGGATATTCCGTCGCGGCCTCCAGCAGCAGTCTGAAACTGACCCGCTATAAATATGAAAATAAGACTCTTCGCAACGTTGTCATCAGCGGCGGAACAAATGCCTTGTTCAAGAACTGCACCTTCGAGGGCATCCTTTATGTGGACTGCAGCACCAGCGGACCTACTTCGACTACATCTACTTACAACAATATTCGTTTTGAAAACTGCACGTTCAACGGCACGATTGTGACCAACGTTCCCAAGAATCTGAACAGCGGTTGGTGGCAGAGAAACTGCCTGTATTTCACCGGGGAGGCGACTTTTAACAATACGTCCGGCTATCAGGAGGCCACAATCCTGGCGCCTCACTTTAATGTCAACCTCGGGAATACCAACCCTACCCAGAGCGAAAACAACGTTCTGACCGGTGCCATTGTGGGCGGCATTGTGGATGTCCGCGGCAATGCCCAGATTTACGGCACGATTATTTCAATGGCCGATACCACTGCCTATACCTCCGGATATGTTACCAACATCGGAGCGACGGAGAGCGACGGCGGTTCGGAAACTATGGAAGCCGGCGACATCGGTGTGATTGAAATTACACCCAATGAAGAACAAATGCTTCCCAGCGGAATTACGACACCTATCGTGTTAAAGCCCCTGAAAAATACCTATGAAGAAAAAATTTAAACGGAACTGAAAACCTTTTCGAAAGGGGATTCCAATGAAAACGCTTGCTTATTTGATGCTGATTCTGATAGCCCTGACGTTCTTTCTGACGCTGGGCAATACAGCGGTTGCCGAAGACGGCGACGGAGATACCGTCGGCGGATGTGAGGTCTTCCGTTCTCTGACGGCCGGACTCTGTCTGGCGGAAGAGGATGACGGCGGAACCATCACCGACAGCTGCGAGTAAGAAAATCACTGAGACGACGTGTCTTTTCCGAGAAGAGGGCCGTTGGAGATATACTTCCCAACGGCCTTTTTATTTTCCCATCTGTTCAATCACTTCAAAAAGTGCCTGCGTACCGTCCTGTCCCCGTCCGCGAGCCGACAGGATGCTCAGCAGTTCCCGGGCTAGAGCCGTTGCCGGCAGGGGCTGGCCGATGCGCTGTGCATAATCCAAGATGATATTTAAATCCTTGATTTGCAAATCGACCTTAAAGGCAGGTTTCCAATCGCCTGCCAGTATCTTCGGCCCCAGATGCTTCAGGGAATGACTGTAGGCCGCCCCGGCCAAGACCGCTGACAGAGTTGTTTCCAGATTCAGCCCTGCCTTTTTGGCGAATGCCAGACCTTCCGCAATGCTCACAATCGTATGAATAATCATTACCTGGTTAACCAGTTTGGTCATCTGGCCGAAGCCGACCGGGCCGCAGTGGGTAAGAGTGCGTCCAACGACCTCCAGAATCGGCCGGATTGTTTCCAGATGTTCGCGGGGGCCTCCGATCATAATCGACAGTTTGCCTTCGATGGCTCCGATTTGTCCGCCGCTGACGGGGGCATCAAAAAAAATCACGCCTTTCTGCCCCAGTTGAGCGGCGATTTTCCGAGTGGCATCCGGACAAATTGTGGAAGTGTCAATGCAGATAAGTCCTTGCCGGGCGGTTTCATACACCCCTGACGGTCCCAGCAAAACCTGCTGGACGTCCGGCGTATTCGGCAGACAGGTCATAACCGCATCGGCACCGGCTGCCGCCTGGGCAGGGGTTTCCGCCCAAACAGCCCCCTGGTCTAAAAGCGGCTGAGCCCGTGATTTCGTACGGTTGTGAACAATAACCTGATAGCCGGCCTTCAGCAGATTCGCTGCCATCGGTGCGCCCATAATTCCCGTACCGATGAAGCCGATTGTTTTCCGAGATTCAGCCAAGACAGCCCTCCTGTCAGGCCACAATCCCCAGCCGCCGCTGTGTGGTACGATACCATTTTCCGGAACGAATGGCCGACCAGACAAGCAGCCAAACAGCCGGAATCCAAAGTCCGACAAAACGGATATACGTTAAGACCTGCCAAAGTTTTGTCCCGTCAGACTGGGAGGGGAAAAATTGAAGCAGTTCCGACGGCAGATAAATTGTTCCCAGCAAGACCCCGGGTACGAGACACTGCCAGGGAAACAGAAGCACCAGAAGGAAAAGGGAGATAAAAAAGGCCCGGCTGATGTGGCTGATGCCCCCCAAACGGCTGACCAGTGACACTTTCAGGATAAACACAAGGACAAGACAGTAGAGCACAGCCGCAAATAGGAGGACGGCATTCAGCCCGCTGACCAGCACCCAGGCCTGACGGGTGGACAGGTGAAAAGGCGGCCAATGAAGGGGCGGAAATTTTGTTTTTTCCGCATCGGGCTTTTGAGGGGTTTGGACCTCCTGGGTCACTTCCCTGGCGGCCTGAACAATCGGTTCCGCCGGATTTTCACGGTTGACAATTACCGACTCGCCTGCCGGTGCAGCCGCAGGAGACGATTCCGATGCGGCCGATTGCGAAACGGTTTCAGCAGCCGCTTTCTCCGAACCGGTCATCTCGGATGTCATGCTCGGATTGCATGTTTTTTCATCCGAGATACCGCCGCTCTGCTGAAACCAGAACAGTCCCTGCAGAAGCAGCAGACAAATCAGCATCAGCCAGAAACAAAAGTTCTTCATTCCCCGAAAGGCGTCCCTCGCCTCCAGGCAGTCCGTCACATCAATCATATCATGAGCCGTCTGATGGTCTTCCATGTCCTGACTCCTCATTTTCAGGTTTCGTTTGTGTTCAGGTCTGTGAAAGCATTATAGGCCGCCTGAATCGTTCTATCAATATCCCTTTCCGTATGGGCCAGGGAGACAAACCATGCCTCATAAGCACTGGGGGCCAAATAGATTCCCTGTTGGAGCATCGAAGCAAAGAAGCGTTTAAACAAACGGCCGCTGCATTTCTGAACATCTTCAAAATTATTCACCGGTTTGTCTGTAAAAAAGACGCTCAGGATGGACCCTGCCCGATTGATATGGATTGCTGTGCGGTTTTTCCGAGCGGCCTCATGGAGTCCTTGTTCCAGTCGGGCGGAGAGCAATTCCAATTGCTCGTAAACCCCGGGTTTTTGCAGAATCTCCAGCACGGCCAGAGACGCCGCTGTCGCCAGAGGGTTCCCGCTGAGCGTTCCGGCCTGATAGACCGGTCCCAGCGGAGCCAGAAGGTCCATAATCTCTTTCCGGCCGCCGACTGCCGCACAGGGCAACCCGCCGCCGACAATTTTGCCTAAACACGTCAGGTCCGCCGAGATGTGGAGAAGCGACTGGGCTCCGCCGTACGCTGCACGAAAACCCGTAATGACCTCATCAAAAATCAGAACGCTCTTGTGTTCCGTGCACATTTGCCGAATGGCTTGCAAGTATCCTTCTTTCGGCGGTACGACCCCCATATTGGCGGCAATCGGCTCAATAATGACCCCGGCAATCTGGTGCGGGTATTTTTCGAACACGGTTTCGAGGGCGTGTATGTCATTATAAGGAACCGTGATGGTTTTTTTTGCCAGGTCTGCCGGGACCCCAGCACTGGCCGGCAGCCCCAGTTCCGCAACCCCTGAACCGGCCTGAACCAGCATCGAATCGCTGTGCCCGTGATAGCAGCCGTCCATCTTGACCAGAAGGTCTCTGCCGGTAAAGGCCCGGGCCAGACGAACAGCCGTCATGACCGCTTCAGTCCCGCTGCTGACCAGACGCACCTTCTCTATGCTTTCAAAAGCAGAAACAACGGCCTCTGCCAGTTTGACTTCGTTTTCGGTAGCCGTCCCGAAGGAGGTGCCTTTGGTTGCGGCTTGTCTGACGGCCTCTACCACAGCCGGATGGGCGTGTCCAAGAATCATCGGCCCCCAGGAACCAACATAATCTATATATTCATTGCCGTCAATGTCCCATATGTGGGCTCCGGCGGCTCGGTCAATAAAAATCGGTGTAAGCCCAACGCCGCGGAAAGCCCGGACCGGGGAGTTGACCCCTCCCGGGATAACCCGACAAGCCCGTTCAAACAATTTGTCAGATAAGTTTTTTCTCATTGTTTTCAATGGATTGTACCCTTTGAATCAAGAAAGTCCAAAATAATAAAGATGCGAGTTTGCGACTCAAGCGAAACCCGGTTGATTCTAACCTTGTTTTTTCTTGCAATCAGAAGGGATTTGACTATACTTGCTCATTTCGTAAATAACGGAGTTTGATTTACCTGAATTGACTGAGGAACCCATGCATATCATTAAATGGATTCGCAAGAACGAACGAAAACTGATGGCCTGGCTGGTGATTTTGATTATGATTTCTTTTGTCGGCGGCTACGGCCTCCAGCAGTTTTTGATGTACATCGGTCAGGGGGGGGCTAAACATGTCGAGGCTGTGTACGGCGACGGTCAAAAAATCCGTTCCATTGATGTTTATCATGCCCAGCAGGAGCTGGAAATCCTCAAGATGCTGATGGTGGACCGGATGCTGCTTGCATTTTCTCAGATGTACAGTGATTTAACACCTCAGCTGCTCGAATTGATTCTTTTCCCGGATGCCCGCGCCTCCGGTGAGCTGCGTCTGCAGCTGCTCCAGTTGGCTGAACGGGGGCAAATCGATTTGAAAACGGAGGAAATTGACAGGTTCTTTGCTTCAAAGCGGCATCGTCCGGAGATTTTGTGGCTGCTCCTTAAAAAGGAGGTTGAAAAGGTCGGTTTTGTCCTTTCTGATGCGGATGCAGAGGGCTTCCTGCGGCAGATTATTTTAGGTCTCACACAAAACCAGCTGGATCCGGCTGTTCTCATCAACCGGATTATGGAACAGACCAAAAAGTCCAGACAGGAAATTATTCGGGCCTTCGGCTCGCTGGTGAGTGTGATGAATTATGCAGACATGGTGCTGGGAAATTATCTGGTTACAACAGACGAAATCCGCAGCCATATTGCCCGAACCATGGAAAAATTGTCTGCTCAGGTTCTCCTGCTGGATGCAGACCTTTGGGTGGATGAGCAGTCCGAACCAACAGAAGAAGAAATCCAAAAGCAGTTTCAGACCTATCGGACAGTGTATCCGATGGCCTTTTCTCCCGAAAATCCGTATGGGTTCGGCTATGCCGTCGGCCGGCGTGTTCAGCTCGAGTACCTGCTGATTCGGCTGGATGAGATTCAGAATAAAATTGAAAAACCCTCTTTTGAAGAACTTGAAGCATATTATACAGCCAATCTGAGCAAGTATCAGACAACCGAACCTCTCGACCCCAATAAGCCGGATGCGGGGACGCGAACGATTACGCGGCCTTTTGCCCAGGTGGTCCAGCAGATTCGTCAGGAAATGGAGCGTCAGCGGGCCGAGGATTTAGCCAACAGTATTCTCAATGAAGCCCGCCAGATGACCGATGTCGGCTGGGATGCACTCGACTTTGAGAAGGTAACGGTCGCTCAGCTCCAGCAGACCGCGGGAGACTACACAGCGGCCGCCCGCCAGCTGGCGCAGAAGTTTCAGATTACGGTCAGAACCGGCAAGACCGGGTGGCTCCGTCCGGAAGACCTGGCCTCGGATTCGTTTCTCCGCCGGGTTGCTCTTCCGACTTCTTCGGAAACCTCCGTGCGTTTATTGGATGTCCTGATGGCGATTCCGGAGGATGGAAAGCCCTCATCTGTGCCCGGGCTGCCGTCTGTGAGGATTTGGGAAACCATCGGCCCCCTCAGCGGAGGCATCCTTGCCGAAGGGCAGTATGTATCTTTGCGGGGGATGCTTCGGGTTATCGGCATTCAGCCGCCGGTGCTGCCGGAAGATTTGAATTTTTCCTTTGAAAACCGCGGTATTCTCCTCTCTGATGCTTCAGTGCCGTCGGTTTTTTCGGTCCGACAGCAGGTTTCCAAGGATCTCAAGACCCTTCGGGCGATGGAAAAGGCCCGCTCCCAGGCGTCGGATTTAATTCGCTTTGTGGAGACGGAAGGATGGGAGAAAGGTCTTCAGCGGTTTTACGAAGTTCACTATCCCCAGACGGACCCCAATAATCCGGTTTCGACGCGGCCTCAGGTCCGTACGATCACCAATCAGATGATTCCTCCGCAAAGTCAGGTGGAGACCCTTCGCCAGCGTCTGTCGGTACCTTCGGCTTCGCGGGATTTGCTTGTCGGGCGTTATCAGAATGCGGTCTTTGTCCGAAAACTGGCGGAAATGCTTGAGCCCTCTCAGCAGACAACAGGTCCGATTGCGCGTCTTGTGGTTGTTGAATCGGCCCGAAATGTCGGTGTAGTGAAGGAACTTACACGGCAGCCCGCAACCGAAAAGGATTATGCAGACAACAAAAGCAAAATGGCTGTGCAGCGGGCTTTGCTGGCCAAAATGGGGCTGGGACTGACGCATTTTAATCCGGAGAATATTGTCAGCAGAATGGGGCTGGTTTATAAAGACCCCCGAGAACGTCCTGAACCGATTGAGATTGAACTGCCGGTGGACTATTAATGCCGACGAAATCGAATAGGCCGTTTGATCATACCTTCTGGCTGTGTCTCGTGGCCGCGGCGGCCTGGGCAGTCCCCGGCGGAGGCCATTTTCTGATTGGACAGCGCCGTCACGCTTACGTTTTTTTTGCGGCGATTGTGTTTACCTTTCTAATAGGTCTCTATATCGGGTCCATAGGAATTGTCGATCCGGTAGGGGCCAAACCTTGGTATTTGGCACAGATTTTGACCAGTCCTGTGATTGGATGGATTGGCCAGATTGCTCAGAAAGGGGATTATCCGGTTTACGGGCGTCCGCAGGATTATGGTCAAATCTATACGGCGCTGGCGGGTCTGATGAATCTGCTGTGTATTCTGAATGCCGTCTATCGGGCCTATTCCGGCATCGGGGAGACCATTGGACAGGAGGAGGAACATGGCTGAAGGTTTTCCGATGCTTCTGGCAGGATTTTTTGCTCCGGTGGAAATCGGCACCACACCGCTTTCTCTTCTGTGGATGTTTCCGCTGCTTTTGTCGATAGCTGTTGTCTATAAAGCTACACGTCTTCGGGTGCTTTTCTGGAAGCAATTTGTCTTGGAAGTGCTGGTGTTGTTTTTGACCCTGAGCGGATTCATGATTTTGGCGGGGATGGTTTTAAATCTGCTGGTGTGGCTGATTACCAGTTAGTTGTCCGGCAGTTCCGCCGGACAGTCTCCGCTTTCGTTGAGGACACCCAGTTCAATCAGGGCCTTCAGAGCGGCTCTTTGTTCGGCCTCTTTTTTGGTTGCGCCCCAGGCGCTGCTGAACAATCGCTGGCCGATTGCCGCACACACTTCAAAGCATTTGTTATGGTCGGGCCCTTTTTCATCCAGCAGCCGGTATGTCGGAGTGGCATTCAGATGACGCTGGCTGTATTGCTGGAGAATGGATTTAAAATTGTCCAAATGTCCCTGGGCATCGGCGCTTTCGAGGTAAGGACCGAATTGCCTTTGAACGAACTCCTGTGCGGCTGCGAAGCCGCCGTCCAGGTAAATGGCTGCCAGAATCGCCTCCAAGGTGCCTGCTGCTATGGACCCGTTCATCGCTCGTGACCCGTTCGTGCCTTTGCCGACCTGAATAAAGTCGAGAAGCCCCAGGGAGCGGGCAATCTGAGCGCAGATTTTCCGGGACACCAGTACGCTCTTGATTTTGGTTAGGTCCCCTTCCAGATAGTCAGGAAAGCGTTCATACAAGGCATGGCAAATCAGAAGTCCGAGCACCGCATCTCCCAAAAACTCCAGCCGTTCATTGCTGGTCAATCGCGAGTTGGCCCAGGAGGAATGAATCAGGGCCTCTTCCAGAAGTGCCGGGTTGCTGAAATGATACCCCAAACGTTCTTCTGCCTGCCGGAGAAGTTCTTTTTCCATTTTTTTTCGTCTCTTTTCTTCCGCAAGCAGATTACGAAAACCGCTTGCTCTTTGCAGCGGTTTTCGCAATGTGCTTGGCGTAAAATGTCTTTACAAATTCCTGACGGAGTTGTCAATCCCAAAGTTTTCCTTTTTACGATTCAGCTTGGGCCATTTGCAGCCCCGCCAGCGCTACAAATTGATCTTCCACAAAAGTAAAAACGGTATCCAGACCGGTGACCAAAAAGATATTTTTGGTCTGGGGCTGTACACAGCAAAAGACCAGTTTTCGCTGGTTGTCGTGGAGAATCTTGCGAAGTTTGAGCAGTTTGGCGATGCTCGAAGACGTCACAATCTCCACGTCCGAAAAATCAATCACAACATCTTGTTCCTTTTCCCGAGAGACCGTCTGGCAGACAGAAATAATCTCTTCGCCGAGATCCGGTTCGGGCGCCAAATTCACCAGAATGACGTTTTCAGACCATCGTTGGATTCCCATATTGAACTCCTCAAATATGGTTTCAGATTACTTTGTTCTATCGTCCGGTTAGAGCGGTCAATTCACAAAAAGGGCCCTATTTTCTCAAAATTGTTCATTTACAATGAGTTATCGGACGCTGCTCATGTTGAAAATGCGAAAAAATATCAGCTGAAAAATTGACATAGTTCTCTTTTTTTGTTCTATTTTTTAGAAAAGTTGATGGGATTCAGGTTTTTCCCTCCGACTGAATCCTTTTCTGGTTGCAGGAGGGTCAATGGTTTATGGGGATATTTCACCCCAGGGAGATTGTCGTGAGCAGCGGGACAGTCAAGTGGTTCAATGAGAAGAAGGGGTTTGGGTTTATTACACCGGATGAAGGCGGCGATGATTTGTTTGTTCATCATTCCAAGATCGATATGCAGGGCTTTCGAACACTCAAAGAGGGCCAGCGTGTCGAATTTGATGTAACCGCCGGGGAAAAAGGTAAGGTAGCCATTAACGTCAAACCTGTTTGACAGTTTTTTCTTTAGGCATACCGGTAGAAAAATAGGTAGACACGAGTGGGTAAGTCCTCCTTAAAGACCACGGCCGGGAAACGCCGGATTATCGATATTCATACCCATGCGTTTCCGGATTCACTTGCCGATAGAGCCATGGCCCAGCTTCATTCCGAATGCGACGTGAAGTCGTATTTGGACGGCCGAGTAGACTCATTGCTTCGCTCGATGGACGAAGCAGGCATTGAAACAGCTGTATTGTGCAGTATTGCCACGCGCCCCACACAGTTTAAGCCGATCCTCGAATGGAGTTCTCAAATTCGTTCCAAACGAATCATCCCTTTTCCTTCTGTGCATCCAGACGATTCTGCATTGCCGGACAAAATAAAAGAAATTGCTGACAGGGGATTTATTGGAGTAAAAATACATCCTTATTATCAAAATATGCTTATTGATGATCCCCGGAATGATTTGTTGTACAAGTCTATTATTGAAAATGACTTGATTCTTGTTTTGCACACGGGATACGACATTGCTTTTCCAAGAGAAGAAAAGGCAGGTCCTCGGCAAGTCCTGAATGTTCTCGAACGATTCAGCGAGTTAAAACTGGTTACCACCCATATGGGCGGCTGGTTCCAGTGGGACGAGGTGAACCACTACCTGCTCGGAAAACCCATCTATATCGAAACCTCTGTGTCGTTTGACTACTTAGGGCCGCAAAGGATGGCTCAAATGCTGGAAAAACACAACCCTGATTATCTTCTTTTCGGAACAGACAGCCCTTGGGACAACCAAAAAAACGCGATTCTCAATATTGAAAACATAATTTCTGATGAATCTCTTAAACAAAAATTATTTTATGAAAATGCTGCTAAATTGTTAAAACTCGGACGATTTAGATGTTGTTAGAGTACAAAAAAGTGTGAAAAATTCACAAAAAGCACACTTTTTTGCCGAAAAAAAATTGATTTTAGCCTTATCTACACTAAGATTATCAGAACATTTAAAAAAAAGGAGATGAGGAGTCGGGAAACGGGAGATGGGAAAATGTTAGGTATCGAAGATAAAGGAGTTCTTCTGGCTTATTTGTTGTGTATCGGCTCTTCCATTTTATGTGTATTGTACGGTCTTTTTGCGCGAAACAAAGGGGATGAGCCGGTCAAGCCCGAAGATTTAAAATGGGTCTCTGAAGAAAAAAAGGTGGAGGAAAATCTGTAAACTGCTTTAAGACTCTCTCAATTTGGAGGGTTAATCCTGCTCCCCGTTGAGATTGACAGGAGGTTTTGTATGCTGGCGGACATCTCTCTTGAACAAATCATTGTCGTATTGGCCTATCTGCTGCTCGTTGTGTATCTGGGGTTATTAGGATATTGGCGCACCAAGAATGCGACCGATTACCTGATAGCCGGTCGGCAAATTCACCCTTTTGTGATGGCCATGAGTTATGGAGCTACTTTTATTTCCACCAGTGCCATAGTCGGATTCGGCGGGGTGGCGGGGCTTTACGGAATGTCTGTACTGTGGCTGACCTTTTTGAACATTTTTGTCGGGATTTTCATTGCATTTGTGGTGTTTGCTCCCCGCGCAAGACGAATGGGCCATATCCTCGATGCACATACCTTCCCCGAATTGCTGGGGCGCCGCTACGAAAGCCGATTTATCCAGGTTGCCTCCGGCCTAATCATTTTCCTTTTTATTCCGTTGTATGCGGCGGCAGTTCTGATCGGCGGAAGTGTTTTTGTCGCCAGTCAGTTTGATATTTCGTACACAACTGCATTGCTGGTTTTTAGTGTCATTGTGGCGGCTTATGTAGTTGTCGGCGGCCTGAAAGGGGTGATGTACACAGACGCCCTTCAGGGCACGATTATGTTTGTGGGTATGTTCCTGCTGCTGATTTTCACGTATGTGAAAGTAGGGGGACTGACTGCCGGCCATCAAAAATTGACGGCATTAGCTCCTTTGGTGCCGCCCAACCTTCAGGCCATCGGACATCGCGGCTGGACAGCTATGCCTTTGTTCGGATGGGGCGATACGAAATACAACCTGTGGTGGACGATCATTGGAACGATTACGCTGGGTGTTGGTATCGGGGTTCTCGCTCAACCCCAGCTGGTGGTCCGTTTTATGACTGTTAAGAGCCGGCGCGAATTGAATCGCGCGGTCGTGGTCGGCGGTATTTTCATCCTGATTATGACCGGCGTGGCGTTTACGGTCGGAGCTCTGTCAAATGCTTATTTTGCAGAGCAGGGCCCGCTGATGACCGGACGAATTGTTAAAGTTCTCGATGCGGAGAAAAATCTGGCGGTTTTGCAGCTTGTGAAACCAAACAATGCAGGGGGCTGGGAAGATGTGGCGGGCAAGACGGCTCCGGTTAAACTTTATGGAGAAAGCATCGGACAGATGGAGGCGGACGGCAAACCGACGGAAATTCGTCAGGGGCGAAGCATTTCCTTTGTCTATGCGAAAGGCACAGCGGATGAAATCATTCCTACTTTTATTAAAAGTGCTATGCCTTCCTGGTTCGGGCTGCTGTTTCTGCTGACACTTTTGTCGGCGGCGATGAGCACGCTGTCCAGCCAGTTCCATACAGTCGGGACCAGCATCGGGCGGGATGTTTATGAGCAAATTACCGGTCAGCACGGCAAGAGTACCAATATCAACCGAATCGGAATTATCCTCGGAATCATTTATGCCGTTGTCATCAGTTATTATGCCCGCGAGAGTACGTTCATTGCCCGGGCCACATCGATTTTCTTCGGCCTGTGTGCGTCAGCTTTTCTGCCGATGTTTATCGGGGCATTGTATTTTCCGCGGATGACACGGGCGGCGGCCATTGCCTCCATGATCGTCGGCTTTGTCGTCACAGCATTCTGGCTGGTGTTTATCAAGGCCCAGGAAGCCCAGACTATCGGCCTGGTGCAGAAAGTCACCGGCGGGAAAACCTCCCTGCTGGCGGATGTGCCCAACTGGCCTGTTGTCGACCCGATTCTGGTAGCTTTGCCGATCTCTATCCTGACGGCGATTGTCTTCAGTTTCTTTACTCAACCTCCTTCCAAAGAACATCTGGACCGATGTTTTCGGGGAGTTTCTTCATAAAAAAAAGCGGAGAGGGATTTGTTCTCTCTAACAAGGATTTTCAAGGAAATGGAACGTAAGGAGAATGGAATGAAAGCGATGAAAGGACTGGGAGCCGTACTTGCTGCGGCACTGCTGAACGGCATTGTCTCGTTTGCTTTAGCCGAAGAGGCCGCCAAGCACTGGCACGAAGTGGACAGCGATTTGGTAAAGGCCTTCAAAAACCCGATGGAAAATGTTACGATGGGCCTGGACATCCGCCTGCGTGAGGTATACGCCCGGAATCTGCTGTCTATGAACGAAGACTGGGGCGGCAGCGACAACTACAATGACCATCACTGGCAGCGCATTCGTACACGGTGGTCTCTAAAATGGGCGATGGCGGAGGATATGGATTTGAACACCCGGCTCACCTGGGAGTTCTGGAATCACTGCAAGCCGGAGAATCATCCGATCCCATTCTTTGAAAATCAGAATGTCGATTTTGACGAAGCCATTTTTGACATTTTCAATATTCAGTGGCGCAATGCTTTCGACATGCCGCTGACTCTGACCGTCGGTCGTCAGGAAATCATCCTCGGCACCGGCTGGCTGGTGCTGGACGGCACGCCCGCCGACGGTTCGCGAACCATCTTCTTTGATGCCATTCGCGCTCAATACGGTCTCACGGATACCTTAAAGGCAGATGTGATTTACCTTCAGCAGTATGATGACGAAGAAGAGTACATCAAACCCTTCAATCATCATGCGGTTCAGGACCGCCGCCATCTGACGCAAAAGACCGATGAACGCGGCTTTATTTTCTACCTGACCAATAAGGCCGACGGCGGCCAGCAGCAGGAGTTGTACTACATTTACAAGAATGAGGAGAACTCCGACTGGGCACAAAGCTACAGCAGCACACCGGGGCAGGATGCCGATATCCATACTGTCGGCGGGCGTCTTTCGGGGCCGCTGGATGACCATTGGTCCTACAGTGCCGAACTGGCCAAACAGTGGGGCGACCGGAACGGCAATACCTTACAGGGTCTTGGTGCCAATACAAAACTGATGTATGCTTTCAATGACGAAAAGAAAAATGAAGTGCACGTCGGCTATGAATATTTGTCCGGCGATGACCCGGATTCGAGTGCGGATGAGAAGTTTGATTCACTCTGGGGGGATTGGCCGCAGTATCAGCGGGGCGGTGACCTCCAGTCTTATATCTGGACGTATGAAGGGGCTCTAGGCGAAGTATACAATCTGCACCGGCTCGGCTTCGGCCACAGTTTTAAACCCCATGCTGAATGGAAGATTGAATCTATCTATAACCTCTTGTGGGCCGACCAGACTAATCCGAGAGCCCTGGGCCCGACTGGAAACAGTCTGACCAACAGCAACTTCCGCGGCCATATGCTCACCGGCCAGGCCACCTACAGCTGCTGCAAGAGCTTCAAGACCATTTTCCTGCTGGATTACTTTATCCCCGGCGATTATTACGCCATTTCGGATGACGCCTTTTTTGCCCGCGTCAATCTGGAGTGGACTTTCTGAAACGATTGCTCCCTTATAAAGTTATAAAGCACCTTGGACAATTCAGCATGCGGCCCGGTTTTCAGACCGGGCCTTTTTTATTGGAAAAGCGGTTTTCAGAGCAGATTTTCTTGACCTTATAGGGGCAGTCCGCTATCCTGTAAGTTCCTGTTTTCAGTCAGAGAGAACCGAGATATCCTGCACAAAGGAACGTTGTGTATGGCCCGTAAACCCGCTTTGGAAAAGGCCTTTCTGTCAGGCAATGAGGCACTGGCCCGCGGTGCCTGGCAGGCAGGGTTGAAAGTTGCCTGTGCCTATCCCGGGACCCCATCCACCGAAATTCTCGAGACTTTGGCGGCTTTTCCGGAGGTGGATGTTCAGTGGTCTGTCAATGAGAAGACGGCGTATGAAGTGGCTTATGCCGCTGCCGTCGGGGGGGTGCGGGCGCTGTTTGCCTGCAAGCATGTCGGACTCAATGTGGCGATGGACCCGCTGATGACCTCGGCCTATACCGGTGTCAACGCCGGCTTTGTGGCGGTTGTCTGTGATGACCCCCAGATGCACTCTTCCCAAAACGAACAGGATACCCGGTGGGCGGGCATTTATGCCAAACTGCCTATCCTTGAGCCCTCCAGTCCATCCGAGGCCATCGATTTGATTCAGCAGGCCTTTGAAATCAGCGAGCAGTATGATACACCGGTCATTGTCCGAATGACCACACGCATTTCCCACAGCAAAGAGGATGTGGCAATCGGTCCCCGAAAAGAAGTTCCGATTCGTTCTCTGCAGCGAGATATGCGCAAGTACGTGATGGTGCCCGCCAATGCCCGTATCCGCCACGAAATCCTCGAAAAGCGCCTTGTGAAGCTCAAGGCCCTCTCGGAACGCTCGCGACTTAACCGGATTGAAATGAACAGCACATCGCTGGGCTTTATTACGGACAGTGTTGCATATCTGTATCTGAAAGAAGTTTATCCGGATGCTTCCTATCTGAAGCTCGGATTTCTTTATCCGTTCTGTGATGAGAAAATCAAAAAGTTTGCCCGAAGCGTTAAGCGGCTGATGGTGGTTGAGGAACTGGACCCGTTTATTGAGGAACATGTCAAATCCCTGGGCATCAGCAAGGTGCAGGGCAGGCACCCGTCTTATCGTCTGGGTGAGCTGGACCAGGATCTTGTCCGCTCTCTCGTCGCCGGCAAGCCCAAAAAAGTCAAGCCGCGTCCCGGCCGGGCGCCTCGCCTGTGTGCGGGCTGTCCCCACTGGTCCGTTTTCTCCGTACTCAAAAAATTAGATGTTTTCGTCGCCGGAGACATCGGCTGTTATACCCTCGGTTCTCTGCCTCCGACGTCTGCTCTGCATACCTGCCTGTGTATGGGAGCTGGTGTGACGTTTAACGAAGGCCTTCGGCGGGCTCATCCGGAGGAAAAGATTGTCGGCCTGGTGGGGGATTCTACCTTTGTCCATGCGGGCATTCCCGGTCTGATTAATGCTGCCTATAACAAGTCCAAAGGGGTCATTTTTATTCTCGACAACTCCACGACGGCGATGACCGGTGGTCAGCCGCATCCGGCTACCGGGAAAACCATCCGAAGGGAGCCGACCAAACGGCTGGATTTGAAAGCCGTCTGCCAGGCCTGCGGAGCGGATTTTGTCGATGTAATCGACCCGCAGGGCAGGGTGAAGGACCTTGAAGAACTGGTTCAGCAGCGTCTGGCGGCCGACGCTCTCAGTGTGATTATCGTCCAGCATCCTTGTGTTTTGTTGAAGTGAGATAGGAACAATGATGAAAAAACAGGAGGTCTATAACATCACGTTCGGCGGTGTCGGCGGGCAGGGCATCATTACCGCCTCGGAACTGCTCGGCTGGGCAGCTCTCTATGACGGCTGCAGCGTCAAAAAGTCTGAAGTCCACGGGATGAGCCAGCGGGGCGGCTCTGTTGAGTCTCATGTCCGTTTCGGCCGCAAAGTGTATTCTCCCCTGATAGGACTGGGACAAGCTGACTTTCTGCTGTGTTTCCACCCCGATGAGCATCCGCGGCTTAAACCCTTTCTTCGAAAAGGCGGCACTGACCTGATGCCTTACCTCGAAAAAGTCCAGCAGATTGCCGACAATCCGCGGGCGGTGAATACCGGACTGATGGGGGTTTTAGCGGCCTTTCTGCCGATACGGCCGGACAGTTGGGAGCGGGCGATGCAGAAGGTTTTCAAGCCGTCGATTCTTGAGGTGAATCGGCGGATGTTCAGCAATGCGATGGCACTGGTCAAATAACGTTCTCCCCGGACGGTCCGACGGACACCGGAGGAATCGAGGGATATGGAAAACGGGAGGTTGTTTATGATCTGGAACGAAAAAATCGAGACGATGCCGCTGGAGGACCTAAAAAATCTCCAGTCCGAGCGGCTGGTCAAGCTTGTGCGGTACGTCTATGACCGCTGTCCGGTCTATCGAAAGAAATTTGAGGAGGCCGGCGTAAGCCCTTCTGATATCCGCAGCATTGATGATATTACCAAACTGCCTTTTACCACCAAGCTCGATATGCGGGACAATTATCCTTACGGGCTTTTCTCCACCCCCCGTGAAGAAGTGGTAGAAATTCATGTGTCCAGCGGTACGACAGGCAACCCGACGCTGGTTGGTTACACCCGTGAGGATATCAAACTCTGGTCGGAAGTAATGGCCCGCGCCCTGTGCTGTGCCGGGGCAAAACCGGATGACATCATCCAGATTGCTTACGGCTATGGTTTATTTACCGGCGGACTTGGCTTCCACTACGGCGCCCTTGAAATGGGGTTGACCATTATTCCCACCTCGTCCGGCCAGACTAAGCGGCAGCTGAAGATTATGCAGGATTTCCAGCCCCGCATCCTGGCCTGCACGCCCAGTTATTGCCTCTATATGGCGGAAGAAGCCAAAGAGATGGGACTGGACCCACGGAAGGGCAGCTGGCGCATCGGCATCTTCGGCGCCGAGCCTTGGAGCGAGGCCATGCGCAAAGAAATCGAAGAGACCTGGAATATGACCGCCACGGATATTTACGGCCTGTCGGAAATTATCGGCCCGGGCGTATCACAGGAGTGCACGTATAAGCAGGGGCTGCATCTGTTCTCGGATGTGTTTTATCCGGAGATTATCGACCCCGAAACCGGAAAACCCGTCCCGGAAGGTCAGGACGGCGAGCTGGTCATCACCACCCTTACCAAACAGGCCATTCCGCTGATTCGCTACCGGACCCGCGATATTGTGAGCATGACGACCGCCCCGTGCCGATGCGGACGGACCAGTCCCCGCACCAGCAAAATCAAAGGCCGAACGGACGATATGATTGTCGTGCGGGGCATTAACGTCTTTCCGTCTCAGATTGAGCATGTTCTGCTGGGGATTGAAGGCACCCACCCGCATTATCAGCTGGTCATTGACCGTCAGGCCCATAAGCTTGATGAGGTGGAGATTATGGTGGAGGTGGATGAGAAGATTTTCAGCGATGAAATCAAGCAGATGCGGGCCCTCGAGCAGAAAATCAAAAAGGAGATTGAGGCGGTTTTGTCCATCGGCGTCAAGGTCAAACTGGTTGAACCCAAAACGATTCAGCGCAGTGAAGGCAAGGCCAAACGCGTGGTGGATAAACGAGTTCTTTAAACAAACCGCCGACGTTTGCAGGAAAGGAACCCGACTATGAAAATCAGGCAAATCAGTGTGTTTCTGGAAAACCGAAAGGGACGGCTCTATGAGGTCTGTTCTCTGCTGGGACAGGCGGGGATTAATATTCGAGCGTTGACGATTGCGGAAACGGAGTCGTTCGGCGTGCTTCGGATGGTCGTCAACAAACCCGATGAGGCGATCAGTCTGTTTCGAAAACACAATATCACCGCCAATCTGACCGACGTCGTGGCGGTGGAGGTGCCGGACCGGCCCGGCGGATTGGCCGAAGTGCTGAAGGTTCTTTCTGACGGGAATGTCAATGTGGAGTATATGTACGCTTTTGTCGAAAAGTTTTCCGAAAAGGCGCTCCTTGTCTTCCGGTTTGATGACCCGGGCCGTGCGCATCAGGTTCTTTCGCGAGCCGGTATTACGGTTATTTCTGAAAGAGAACTTCCGAATCTGTAAAATTACTGCTGGTTCAGAAAGGTACAGCGGGAATGGAAATTCGATACTGGAATCAGCGGCTGGAGACCTTGCCCCGGCATGAATTGCGTCAGCTCCAGTTGGAACGTTTGAGGGAAGTGGTCGGGTATGCCCTTCAAACGCCGTTTTATAAAAAGCGTCTTCCTAAAGTCGGGATTTCCTCTCCGGAGGATATCCGTTCTCTGGACGACCTGAAGAAAATTCCTTTTACCGTCAAGGATGACCTCCGCCAGGCATTTCCCAAGGGACTTTTGGCTGTCGATATGGAGAAAGTTGTTCGGATTCATTCCTCCAGCGGAACCACAGGCATCCCGACGGTGATTTACTATACAGCGGATGATTTGGACCGCTGGACGGATTTGCTGGCCCGCAGCATTGTGGCCACTGGTGCCGGCCCCTCGGATGTTTTTCAGAATATGATGAGCTACGGTCTCTTTACCGGCGGTCTGGGAATGCATTACGGGGCCGAGCGGGTGGGAATGGCGGTGATTCCGGTCGGCGGCGGCAATACCCAGCGGCAGCTTCAGATTATGCGGGATTTCCGCACGACGGTTCTGCATATTACCCCCAGCTATCTGCTGCACATTCACCAGCGGATGCCGGAGTTCGGTCTGACGCCGGCGGACTTAAATCTAAAAAAGGCCTGGATGGGGGCCGAGCCGCATTCTGAAAATACGCGGCTTAAACTTCAGGAACTTTTCGGCATCGACATTTACAATTCCTACGGCCTGAGTGAAATGAACGGACCCGGCGTGGCTTTTGAGTGTGTCTATAAAAATGATTTGCATGTCTGGGAGGATGGGTACATCATTGAAATTATTGATCCGCGCACAGGCGAACCGGTAGAGGATGGTCAGGAGGGTGAAGTGGTCTTTACCAACCTGATTCGCCATGCCCTTCCTCTTTTGCGGTATCGAACCCGGGATTTGGCGTTTCTGCATCCGGAACCTTGTCCGTGCGGGCGAACTTCCCGACGGATGTCCCGCATTACGGGACGCACCGATGATATGCTCATTATCAATGGTGTGAATGTCTTCCCCTCCCAGATTGAGGAAGTCCTGATGAGCATTCCGGAGGTCGGAACGAATTATCAGATTCACCTGAGCCGTCACGAAGGGCTCGACCGCCTGACGGTCAAGGTGGAAATCTATTCTAAACTGTTTACCGGTGATTTAGCCGCCCTCGAAGCTCTCAAAAATAAAATCAACGAAAAACTGCGTGCTTCGATTACCATCAATTCCCGGATTGAACTGCACGAGCCCGGTTCTCTGCCTGCTTTTGAGGGCAAGGCCAAACGTGTTGTAGATGAACGTGAAAAGCTATAGCAGCCCATTCTGACGGCGAAGGATACGAGTAAGGAGCAGCAGTATGGCCAAGCAGATTACAGTTTTTTTGGAAAATAGACCCGGTCGGATACAGTCTATTTCCCGCATTCTTAAGGAAAAAGGTCTGAATATTCTGGCTTTTTCTATCCAGGACCGCGGAGAGTTTGGGCTGATGAAAATGATTGTGGACAAACCAGCCGAGGCCCAGTTGGCACTGGCTGACCGCGGGATGGCCTGTGCCCTCAAGGAAGTTTTTGCCGTCACCGCGGCTGACCGGCCCGGCAACCTTGAAAAACTCACTACGGCTTTAGCCGAAAAGAATATTAATATCAAAGATGCCTACGGATTTGTTTCTGCATCAGACAAGCAGGGAATCTGTTATTTGGAAGTGGAAAATCCTCACGGAGTCGATATCGGCAAACTGATTGCTGAATACGGTTTTACCTTAATTGCAGACAAAGACCTTTACGATTTATAGCAGGGAAGTATGGACATTTTGCCCGCAATTGATCTTCGCGGCGGTAAATGCGTTCGTCTGATTCAGGGCCGATACGATAACCAGATTACCTATCGGGAAAATCCGCTCGAACAGGCGGAAGAGTTTTTCGCTCAGGGGGCCCGATGGCTCCATATTGTGGATTTGGATGGAGCCAAAGAAGGCAGACCGCTTCATACCGATGTGGTCCGACAAATCCTCAGCCGTTTGCCGATGAAAGTGGAATTGGGCGGAGGACTTCGGGATGAAGAGTCTATCCGGCAGATGCTCGATTTAGGACTGGAGCGGGTGATTATCGGCACCAGCGCTGTTAGCAATTTTGATTGGTTTTCAAAAATGGTGCATCTTTTTCCCAAACGGTTGGCGTTGGGGTTGGATGCGAGAGGATTTCGGGTGGCGTCCGAAGGGTGGCTCAAAGAAACAGGGGGAAATTTGCTGGACTTTGCCCGCCGAGCTTCTCAATTGCCAATTGCCGCTATTATTTATACCGATATTGAAAAGGATGGGATGTTGTCCGGCCCTAATTTAGCCCGAACAGAGGAATTAGTCAAAGCCGTTACCGTTCCGATTGTAGCTGCCGGTGGGGTTACAACTATTCAGGATATAAAAAACCTAAAAAAAATAGGTGTTTCGGGTATAATTATCGGACGTGCTCTCTATGAAAGGACCTTAACAATAGGGGAGGCACTGAAAGAAACAAAACAATAGAGCTCCAGTATGTCTTATACATGCAACTTGAAGACGACGAAATTTTTTCAGAATTTGCCGGAAAATTCTGATAATTCTTGACATCCGAATGGTCTTTCCCTTACCTTACAGTGCTTCTGGTCTCGTGGACCAGACAGAGAGAGTCTTTGTATAATTTCAATCAACGTTTTTTAGAATCTGGAGGTTAGTTTCTGTGAATAAGGAACTGGCTCGCGAATTAATCAGCGCGGGCGTACATTTCGGACACGGGGTCAGCCGCTGGAATCCCAAGATGGAACCCTACATCTACGGAAAACGCGGGATGATCCACATTATCAATGTTAAGGAAACCTTAAAGGGGCTGCTGATAGCCAAAAAGCTCCTTGCCCAACTGGTTTCCGAAGGAAAAGATGTGGTTTTTGTCGGCACCAAGCGCCAAGCCCAGAAAGCCGTTCAGCAGGCGGCCGAACGGTGCGGAATGCATTATGTGACTGAACGGTGGCTTGGCGGAACGCTCACCAATTTCCGAACCATTCGTTCACGGCTTCAGCGGCTGGAGGAACTGGAGGAAATGGAGGCCTCCGGACGTCTGGAAGAAGAGAGCAAAAAGCAGGGGGCTCGCCTGAAAAGAGAATTGCGGAAAATCCGAAGCAATTTGTCCGGTATTCGCAAGATGAATCGTCTGCCGGGTGCCGTTGTTGTGGTGGATGCCAGAAAGGAATATATTGCTTTGCGTGAAGCCCGAAAATTGGGTATCGCTACGATAGGCATTATTGATACGGATTCCGACCCGGATACCGTAGATGTAGTGATTCCGGCCAATGATGATTCGATTAAGGCGATTGAAATCATTCTGAATGAGCTGGCGGATGCCGTCGCGGAAGGCAAGACCATTGTTCGTCCGAGTGAGCCGCTCGAAGCAGCTCAAGCCGGCCGCCGCCGGTCTCGCCGGCGGGTGTTGGCCAGCGCTGCCGAAGCAGGCGAAGAGGAGCCGGAAACGGTTGCTTCCGACAATCCTTCTTCTGTTTCCGAATCAGCGGCTCCGGAGAATTCCGGATAATCAGACAATATCATTTTTTTTGCTGTTTTTGATTCGGTTCAAAAAAGCGGTAAAAACAGACGATCATCAAACGGGAGTTTGACTCAAATGGCGGAGATATCAGCAGCAGCAGTTATGAAACTTCGCAAGGCCAGCGGCCAGGGAATGATGGACTGCAAGAAGGCCCTCGAAGAAACCAATGGGGATTTTGAAGCGGCAATGGAGCTGCTTCGCAAGAAAGGCCTGGCCACTCTGCAGAAGCGGGCCGGACGAGAAACCACGCAGGGCCGGCTGATTTGCCGAAAGAGCAGCGACGGACGTTCGATGGCGATGGTTACTCTTTGCTGCGAAACGGATTTTGTTGCGAAAAACGACGATTTTTTGGCTGCGTGCGAAAAACTCGGCGAGTGTGCCCTGAAGGCGGATGCCCAGGCAAGCCCTCAGGACCTGATGGACATCGAAGTGGCCGGCAGAAAATTCTCCGATATTCTTACAGAAGCGGTCAGCAAAATCGGTGAAAAAATCGAAATCGGAGACTTTGCCCGTTATACGATTGCCGGCAGCGGGCTGCTCGGCTCCTATGTGCATTTCAACGAGAAAACCGGTGCCATGGTAGAGATTGAAACCGATTCCGACCAGACCGCAGCGGCTCTCCGGCAGTTGGCGAATGAAATTGCCATGCATATTACGGCTATTAAGCCGATAGCCGTGGATAGGGATTCCGTGTCCCCTTCGATTCTTGAACAGGAACGGCGGATTGCAGCCGAACAGGTTAAAAACAAGCCCGCCAACATGGTCGAAAAGATTGTGGAGGGCAAGATTGCCAAGTTCCTTAAGGAAAACTGCCTGCTCGAACAGCCCTTTGTGAAAGATGACAGCAAAACCGTCAGCGAAGTACTCAATGAGGCGGCTCGTGCGGCGGGCGGTCGGGCAAAAATCAAGCGGTTTGTCCGATTCGAAATCGGATAAACAGCCGGTTCTATCAGGCATCGTAAACGCAGGTTTCCGATGCCTTTTTTACATCCCGCCTGGACAGGCGGCAGCAAGGATGGGTATGAGCGAGATACGGTACAAACGAATTTTGCTGAAATTGTCAGGGGAAAGTTTCTGCAAACCCGATGGTTTCGGAATTGACGGTGAGGCCCTCGAGGCCATTGCAGATCGAATCATTCGCATCTGCAAACTCGGGCCCCAGGTGGCCATTGTCGTCGGCGGCGGAAATTTCCTGCGGGGACCTTCGTTTTCGCGAAAAAGCCATATTCCCCGAACGACCGCCGATTATATGGGCATGCTGGCAACGGTGATTAATGCCTGTGCTCTGCAGGAAATTCTCGAAAAAGAAGGCCAGCCGACCCGGGTGCTCAGTGCCATCGAGGTATCGGCTATCTGTGAGCCGTTCATTCGGCGGCGGGCCCTTCGTCATCTGGAGCGGGGGCGGGTGGCTATTCTTGCTGGGGGAACCGGCAATCCCTTCTTCTCTACGGATACCTGTGCGGCCCTGCGGGCGGCTGAGTTGGGCGCTGAACTGATGATTAAAGCCACCAAGGTGGACGGCGTTTATACCGACGACCCCAAGACCAATCCAAACGCTCAGCTCATCGAGCGGATGACCTATCATCAGGTTCTACAGCAGAATCTGAAGGTGATGGACCCGTCCGCCGTAAGTTTGTGCTGGGAAAATCATATTCCGATTGTTGTCCTGAATTTCTTCCGGGACGGCCATATCACAAAAGCCCTTCGGGGTGAACAGGTTGGAACCTTAATCAGTGATTGAACGTCTGAGGCCGACGGCTCAGACCGAGAATAGACAAGAAGGAAAGGGGAAAGCATCTATGACGACAAAACAGATCGTTTCTGAACACGAAAAGAATATGCACAAATCCATCGATTTTCTGAAAAGTGAACTGCGGGCGGTGCGGACCGGACGAGCTTCGCCCGGTCTGGTGGAACACCTCACGGTGGAGTATTATGGAGCCCCCACTCCGCTCAAACAGCTGGCGACCATTGCGGTACCGGATGCTTCTTCGATTGTCATCAAACCGTTTGACCCTTCCTGCCTGAAAGAGATTGAGAAGGCCATCAGGGCCAGCGAACTGAGTCTGGCCCCGCTGGTGGACGGAAAGACTATTCGCCTGAATCTGCCTCCGCTCAGCGAGGAACGACGCAAGCAGATTGTTCAGCAGGTCAAGCAAATGGGTGAAAAAGTCAAGGTCACCATTCGCAACATCCGTCGTGATGCCATCAAATCTCTCGAAGACGAAGAGAAGAAAAAAACTATTACGGAAGACGACCGTGACCGGGGCAAAAAAGAAATCGAGGACCTGACCAAGAAACATATTGAGCAGGTTGATGAAATCATCGAGACCAAATCTCGCGAAATTTTGTCCGAATAGTTATTAAAAGAACGTCATCGTTTTTTGTTTTTTCCCGGAAACGTTTCTTTTTTGGGAGATATCTCTTATGACTGACCCGAAGCAGCGGAAAAAGTCTGTCAGGCGAATCGGGCTTTGGACGGCGATAGGGTTGGGAATTGTTTTTGTATTGGTTGCTTTCCTTCCGTCGCTTCTGTCCACTCGAACCGGCACTTCTTTTCTTTTTAAGCGATTGAATCGTTCTATGGATGGAAAGCTGACGGCGGAGGATTTGTCGCTCGGCTGGTTCAGCGGCGTCCGGCTGCAAAATCTTGTCTGGCAGGATGCCTCCGGAGACACCCAGGTTCGCATTGCTTCTCTGAAGGCCCGTCCCCGATGGCTGGCTCTGCTTGCCGGACGTATTGCTCTTACCGATGCGGTAGTGGAGGGTCCTCTTCTTCAGATGAAAAGACCGGTCGCCTTATCGACCGCCCCGCAGAAATCAGAGCATCCGCAAAAGAGCTCGCCGTCCCCTGTCTATCGGATTGGCCCTGTTGAACTGGAGATCCGACAGGGTCAGGCCGTTCTCGAGCAGGCCCGTCCTGATGGTCTGCCGCCGATGCAGCTCCATGTTCGCAATCTGGCTTCCACGGTTGTTCTGAACAAGGCCGGCGCAGAGTCCGCCGTGTCTGTCTCTATGGACATTGGAGATGGGAAGCAGCAGGGCACCCTCCAGGCCAAAGGGCGGGAGCTTGTTTTTTCCTCTGGGACGGGATTGGCCGGCCTGAGCGGTCAGTTTGATGCGGAAATTCATTCTCTCTCCCTGGGCAGTCTGGCACCTCTGCTGGCCCTGGCGGGCAAAGATGTCCAATTAACCGGAACCCTGAACGGAACAGCAAGTGCCAAAATTACCAATGGACAGATACAAAATCTTCAGCTTTCAGCTGACCTGAGCGGTTTCGAGCAGGTCTATGAAGGCCGTACCATTCGGCTCGAACAGCCGCTCAAGGCCCGCGCCCGTCTTTCTACGCAGGCATCGGATTGGCTGATTGAGCAGTTGGAAATCGAATCTTCCTTCTGCCGTTTGTCCGGAAAGGGGGGCCTGAATGCTCTCGAATATACCTTAACGGCTGATTTGGCCCAGGTGCAGACGTTCACCGCTTCTTTGGCGGACTGGAAAGGATATCAGGCGGCCGGATTTCTCTCGGCAAACGGCAAGCTTCTGCGGCAGCAAAATGCCCTTCAGGCCGCCGGACAGGTCAGCATCCGGGAGTTTTCCGTCCGACAGGCTGACAAGTCCATCGCCTTTTCGGAGGTATCACAGGATTATGACCTAACGGTTCTTTTGGATTCCAAATCCGCAAGCATCCGCCAGGCGGTTCTGTCCGCCCAGCCCCTCGGCACTCTCCGGATTGCGGAGACAAAGCTGGACTGGAGCAAGCCCGAAATCCAGGCGGAATCGGCTCTGACCGGAAGCTTGGACCTCAAGCATGCCGCTCCGGTTATTCAATTCTTCTATCCGCTGCCCGCAAATGTTTCGATGACAGGGATTGTGCGGCCGGATGCCCGAATCGAAATGAAAGACGGGACCCTTCGAATTTTGACCGCTTCGACGGCGGCAGAGAATCTGACCGTCAGCAAACCCGGTTTAGAACCGTTCATCAGCCGACAGATTACCCTGAAGGCCGATGTGCTCTGGGACCTTAGAAAGAATGAGCTTCGCCATCTGAAGGATTTTGAACTGAATAGCGACGCGATTCGGCTGCGCGGCAGTCTCCAGCAGACAGATACTCCGGACAAGACTCAAATTGTCGGAAAGGCTCAGGCCGAATATGATTTAAAGGAGGTGTCGGCGCTGCTTGGCCCTTTTCTCCCCGATGAATTGATGCTCGAGGGAAAACGGAATGACCAATTCGATTTTACCGTCAGCAAAACCCAAAAGGGCTTCGACTGGCAGACCCTTGCAGCCAATGGCTCATTCGGCTTTCAAAAAGCAGCTTATAAAGGACTGCAGATTGGAGCTGCGGAGCTGAAACTGAAGGCCGACAAAGGCAGTGCGACAGTCGATTTGTCGGATACACCCGTGAACAATGGGATACTCCGGCTGGCGGGGGATATTGATTTCAAGAGTACACCGCCGGTTTTTCACCTGCGCAAACCCATGACCATTCTTGAGAAAGTACAAATCAACGATGAACTGACGCGAAATCTCCTTGAATACGTCAACCCATTGTTTGCCGGAGCCAGCCGTGTTTCCGGCATTGCGGATTTTTCCTGTGAGGAACTGGTGCTGCCGCTCGGTGCTGCTCGAAAAGACCTGTTGAAAATGAAATCCGTTCTGGCCCTCAGCCAGATGACGATGCGATCGGATGGATTTCTCAAAGAGCTGCTTACTGTACTCGGCAGTGACCCATCGGTTGTTCTGACGCTTCATCCGACCGCACTGTCGCTGGAAAAAGAGGTAATTTCCTATCAGAATATGCGGTTGGATGTCGGAAAAAATCCGGTCGTTTTTTCAGGTCAAATCGGGCTTGACCGGCGGCTTCGGATGGAAATGAAAATGCCCTGGACACTCGGCGGACAGTCCGTCCGTTCCGGCGAGGACCCTGCTGATCGAATCGTACTGTCCGTCGGCGGTACGATTGACAAGCCCCAGGTTGATTGGGGTAAAGTTCTCCAGCTGAATCTGGGCAGAATCTTCTTGAAGGAAGTTCTAAAATGAAATCCGTCTTTCCGGGGTTCAGGCGGTGGTTTACATTGCCTGTGGAAGAGTTGGGCCGCTGGGCACGATTTCTTGTTTTCCAGGTTCGCATTTGGCGGCATTGCATCCGTCTGCTTCGCGTCAACCGATTCGGCACGCAGGCGGCGGCCCTGTCTTACTATACCATCTTCGGCCTGGTACCTGCGGCCATCGTGATGCTGATGATTTTTCAGATGTTTCCGGCTTATCGCGATGTAAGCGCCAAGGTCAGGGCCTTTGTCTATGAGCAAATGAATTTGACGCGTCTGGAGTATCCGACGGATAAAGTGACCGGGCCGCGTCCTAACGGTCAAGTTCCCCCCAAAATCAGCGTGGCTGAAAAACTGGATGAATTGACCGATCACTATCTTGGACGGTTGAACACAGGAGCAATCGGCATTGTCAGCGGTTTGCTTGTGGTGTATGCTGCTATTGGTTTGCTGTCAACCGTCGAAAAGGCCTTTAATGTCATCTACCGAGTCCCGACAGGCCGCTCTTTCCTGAAAAGAATGGTCAATTACTGGTCGCTTCTCACCCTCGGTCCGCTTCTGCTGGGACTCGGAATCCATCTGAGTACTCAATTTATGCTGATGAAAGGGGTTCATCAGGGCTTCATCCGCTATATTCAGCCCGTTTTGCCTTTTCTCATCAGTGTTCTGCTTTTTTTCTTTCTCTATTATATGCTCCCCAACACATCTGTTCGCCCTTCCGCGGCTCTGTGGGGAGCCGTCATCGCAGCAGTTCTCTGGACGACAGCCAAGTTTCTGTTCGGCTTATACGTGACAAGATTTGTGCCTTTTAACGCCGTCTGGGGGATTTTGGGAATCATCCCACTGACGGTTTTTTGGATTTACTGGACATGGATTTTCATTTTATTTGGTCTTCAGCTGACCTATGCCGTCCAGCACCTGCGCACTCTCGATGCGGCTGAATTGGCCCGGGCGCAGCGGACGTCTGATGTCTGTTTTTTGGCCAATGATCAGACTGTCACGCGAATGGTCGAATTTGTCCTGCGGGTTTTTGAACAGAAGGAAGAGCTGCCTGTCAGTGTTGAGCAGGTGGCCGCCAATCTGGAAATGCCGGTTGAGGTGGCGCGTCGGCTGCTGGACCATCTGGTCAAGGGCGGCCTTTTGTGCCATACCAATGAGCCGGTTCAGGGATATGTGCCCTCCACCGACGGGGCTCATATCACGCTGGCTGATATCAGCCGGGTGGTCGATTCACTCAGTTATGGACAGGCCGACCCGATTCACAACCCCAAGATTGTCGGCGTTTTTGAAAAAATCCGGCAGACTCTGGCACAGTACACCCTTAAGGATGTACTCGAACCGTTTCACAAGGAGGAACTCAAAACCCAGCCGCTTCAGGAGGAAAAGTCAGAGTAAAAGGCATCAAGAAGAAACCGGATGCCGAATCCGGCCAGTGCCAGCGCACAAAACGCCAGAATCCATTTCTGATTTCGCCGGCTCAGCAGATTGGCTCCGTAAAAGGCACTGAATGCTAAAATCGTCAGCCAGACCAAATCACAAGCCCAGTGGACGACCGCAAAGAGTACAAGAGCAGACCATCCTATCGCCTGAGCCCTCCAGGCCAGGTTTAGCCCTACGCTGACCCACCAGAAGAGAAAATAGGGATTTGTGGCCGAGAGGAAAAATCCGGTCATCAGCGGCCCGCGGCTGGAGACGGCCTGCGGATTGAAATCCGGTTTTCGGATTTCCCGAAGCATCCCGAAACTCATCCAAATCAAAAAAAGACCTCCAGCGATACCGATTGCGGTTCGTGTCAAAGGATATTCAAAAACAGCGGCGAGTCCGAGCATCAGCAGAAAAATCAGGGGAATCTCCAGGATTCCGTGCCCAAATGCAATCAGCGTTCCGGCCCAGCGATTTCGGCTGCCCTGAGCCAGCGTGGCCGTGGTAACCGGCCCCGGTGCCATCACGCCTGACAGCGAAATTACAACAGTCTGAATGAGAAAAGAAAGGAGCACTCCAGTCGCCTTATTCACCGATGATTTTTACAAGAACACGTTTGCGGCGCTTTCCGTCAAATTCCCCGTAAAAAATCTGCTCCCACGGCCCAAAATCCAGTTTTCCTTTGGTGACGGCCACGACGACTTCCCGCCCCATAATGGTGCGTTTCAGGTGGGCATCCGCGTTGTCTTCATAACCATTGTGCCGATACTGCTCATAGGGCTTTTCCGGAGCCAATTTTTCCAGCCAGACTTCAAAATCGTGATGCAGCCCGGGCTCATCATCATTAATAAAAACGGACGAGGTAATATGCATCGCGTTCACCAGACATAACCCCTCGGAGATGCCGGACTCGGCCAGACACTGCTCCACTTGCGGTGTAATATTGACCAATTCTCTTCGCCGCGAAGTCTGAAACCAAAGTTCTTTCCGATACGATTTCATCTGATTCTCCGTCAAATGCCGCTTTCTGAAATTACCTTATGTTGTTTCGAAAAAAAAGCAAATAGGAACAATGTTTTGACAGGAAGAAAAAACAATATACAGACAATATAGACCTTAAAAGGCGATATATTGAAAGGATTTTTAAAATTCTCTTGCTTTTTTTCCGATACTTAGAGATAATGAACTATCGAAATGACTGGACACGATCAGTCAGCGTGCCTCAATGAAAGAGAGTTTTCTCCCTTCCATTGCTCGTCATTTCGCAGAACGTGCAATTTGAGTCAGGAAGGTTAGAATATTACAAGGCGGTTTTGGACATTTAAGAACCCTTCAAAGAGGTCGGTTTTTAAGAATTTCTTGCCCCGCGAGTCTTTCCCGAGTCAGGATTCCTCCGAAGGCGGTTTTTTCATGCGGTCATCTCCTCTGCGCATCGGCGCCGGACGGAGCCAAAGGAAATACTTTTCAATAAGGAAAAACCATGAACATTTATGTAGGAAATCTGTCGTTTGACGTTGTAGAAAGTGATCTGCTCCGTCTGTTTGAAACCTTCGGCCGTGTGACCTCTGCCAGCATTATCAAGGATAAATTCAAAGGGCGCTCCCGCGGATTCGGATTTGTGGAGATGCCCGATGATGCCGAAGCCCAGGCCGCCATTGAGGCCCTCAACGGCAAAGAAATGATGAACCGAACCCTTACCGTAAATGAAGCTCGTCAGCGGCCTGAACGGGCTCCTCGAAGCGGAGGCGACCGGCGGCCCAACCGCGGCGGCGGGCGCAGACGGTTTTAACCGTTTTTTCTCAACAGGTGCGGGCCGGTGTTCTTATTTGCTCTCCGGGATGCAGGCCCTTTTACAAAAAGCAGGAGGGCACGGAAAGTTAGGGACGTTAAGTCCCGGGAGTACAAGCAATGGCAAAAGGTACAGTCAAGTGGTTCAATGACAGCAAGGGATTCGGTTTTATTTGTCCCGAGGAAGGCGGCAGCGATTTGTTCGTCCATCACTCGGAAATTCAGGCCAGCGGATTCAAATCCCTCAAGGAAGGCCAGAAGGTCGAATACGAAGTCGGCCAGGGCAAAAAAGGCCCTTGCGCTACCAAGGTCAAACCCTGCTAATCTGGCAGGTGCATTGGAGCACTCAAAAGCCCCGTCTGTTCGGCGGGGCTTTTCCTTTTTTAACCGGAGGGAGAGGGATTCCGCCCGCAGAGAGGACAACCCTGCAGGCGAAGCGGTTTGCTCAGGCGGGCTTTCGAAAGCACCTTTTCATTCTGAAAAACCTCTTCTGTCGAGCCGTCCAGCACCACCCTGCCTCCTTCTAAAACGATTGTCCGCTCGCACAAATCCATGGCCAGGTCCAGGTCATGGGTGGCGATGATTTTCGTATGTTCAAACGACCGCAGCAGGTCAATGAGTTCCCGTCTGGCCTGAGGGTCCAGATTGGCACTGGGTTCATCCAGGACAAGGATATCCGGACTCATCGCCAAAACAGAAGCAATTGCCGCCCGCCGTTTTTCTCCTGCCGACAGCCGGAATGGCGGTCGATTCTGCAGGTGCAGCACACCCGTACGGCGAAGGGCTTCCTCGACTACCGGACGGACCTGCTGGGCATCCAGCCCGAGGTTGTGCGGCCCAAAGGCAGCATCCTCATACACCGTCGGCATAAACAGCTGGTCATCTGGGTCCTGAAACACCATTCCGACCGTTTTGCGAATGGCCGACAGGGTTTGACGGCTGACCGGAAGATTGCCGATTCGCAATGTGCCTTTGGTCGGCAGCAGGCAGCCGCACAGGTGCAGCAGAAGAGTGGATTTGCCTGCTCCATTGCCTCCCACGAGGGCTACGGACTGACCGTGCGTAATGCGGAACGAGATTCCCTGCAGGGCCGCCGTTCCGTCCGGATAGGTATAAAAAAGATTGTCCGCCTCAACCAGATGATGACTCATCCTGTTATCCCTTCAAGGAACCGCCCCCATATTGCAGCCGGATTGACCCAACGGAAAATAATGAAAAAAACGGTCCAAAAAAAGAAAAACAAAACATCCTGCCGGCTTATCTGGAAAACCTGCTTTGTGGGAATCCGGCCTTCAAATGCCCGGCAATACATCGCCTGGCTGATGCGCTCCGCCCGCTCAAATGTTCGAAGCAGCAGACTGCCGGCCATTCCCCGAAAGGAGAGCAGACCGGTTCCCCGTCCGCCGAAGCTGCGCAGGGAACGAGCCCGAAGCATCCGAGCGGCTTCCTCCATCAGCACAAACAAATAACGATACAGAAAAAGAATCTGCAGAACAAAAATCCGCGGTATCTTGATTTTTTCTAAAGCCGCACAAACGCCTTCGAGGCCGGTCGTTGCAAGCAAAATCAGCACACTCCCGACGGTTAGTCCAAATCGCAGCAAAATAGAACAGAATGAAAGCCAGCCGCCGCTGACTGAGAGAAATCCAACTGACAGTACAGCTTGTCGGTCCAGCAAGGGGTTCCAGATTCCCAGCAGCACGGCTAAAGGGCTGACGGCTGCCAGCCGACGAAGCAGAAGACCGGCCGGCACATGAGCCGCTGTCATCAAATAGAAGGGGTAGAGAAAGAACGGAATCAGGGCCGAAACGGTATATTTGGGAAAGGAAACCACACACACCAGAAAAACAATGGTTGTCAAAACTTTGACCCGGGCATCCAGCCGGTGAATCGGGCTTTCCAATCGGGCCAGCTCATCCATCTGCCCCAGATTCAGCAAAATGTTCTGTCCGACTGTCCCTGACATGTGCCGTTTTTTCTCCTGATAAGCATGAACCCGTGATTGTATCCAAGGCGGAGGAATGGGTCAATGCGGCAGATGGAAAAACAAAAGGGGCAATAGGAGAGCTTAACTTTTTCCAGCTGTCTTGCTGCAGAGGTATTTTTGGAGAATTCGCCGAAGGGCTTTTCGATCAATCGGTTTGGTCAAATAATCGCTGCAGCCGGCCTTCAGGCATTTTTCATCATCCCCTTTCATCGCCAGAGCTGTCAGGGCAATAATAGGCAAAGTCAGCCCTTTGGCTCGGATGGCCTGGACGGCTTCCAGGCCGCTCATTAACGGCATCTGCATGTCCATCAGAACCAGGTCGAAGGATTCACACAGAACGGCCTCGAGGGCTTCCTGACCGTTTTCCACAACCACCGCCTGCAGTCCCTCTTTTTCGAGAAGCAGCCGAATCAGCATCTGATTGGCCTTGGCATCCTCCGCCACCAGGATTCGTCCCGAAAGACGAATCTGCTCCGGCTCCTCTTCGGAAGGCTGCTGAATGGCCTTCTCGGCTGTTTCATATCGGTTATGGGATGTCTGTTTCGAAGGGTCGACGCCGGTCGGCAGCCGGATTGAGAAAACCGACCCGCGTCCGACGGTACTGTGCACGGTGATTTTTCCGCCGAGCAGTTCCGTCAGCCGCTTTGTAATCGAAAGGCCCAGACCCGTACCGCCGTAGCGCCGGGTCATACTGCTGTCGGCCTGGGTGAAGGCGTCGAAAATCACAGCCAGCTTGTCTTCCGGAATCCCAATGCCCGTGTCCTCCACATCAAAACGGATGAAATCAGCATTGTCTTCCTGTTCTTTCATTACGTTGATAAACACATGCCCTTTTTCCGTAAATTTGATGGCGTTGCCCGCCAGATTGATTAGACACTGGCGCAGGCGTACAGGATCTGAATTCAGCGTTCCCGGCAAGTCGCTGCATTGAAGAATTTCAAATTGAAGACCTTTGGCGGCTGCCAGCGGATGAAGGGTTGAGAATAAATCTTCCAGAAACTCCGAAAGCGAAAAATCGATTCTTTCCACTTTCAGCTTGCCGGCCTCAATCTTCGAGAAATCCAGGATGTCGTTAATCAGCTGCAGCAGCATCCGTCCGTTGTTCAGAATCATCTGAATATATTCTTTCTGACGTCCGCTGAGCCGTTCTTCTTCCTTCAGCAGTTCACCGAATCCCAGAATGGCGCTCATCGGGGTGCGGATTTCATGACTCATATTTGCCAGAAATTCGCTCTTCATTACATCGGCTTTTCGCACCTCCTCCAGCAATTCAAGCAGGTGGTCATTGCTTTTGCGAAGCTCTTCCTCCGTCTGCTGAACTCGTTCGGCCATCTGATTAAGCCGCAGGGCTGCCTGACCGATCAGGTCGGAATGAGGCTGTTCGATCCGATGGGATAAGTCCCCCTGACGAATGGCATCCGCGGCCTCTATCATCTGTTTCAAATAATACTTCAGCAGCAGATACAAAGTGCTCACTACTCCGATGATGGCGGCTTCCGCCGCCAGCAGGAACAAACTGATGAGAACCTGAGTGTGCTTCAAATCAGCCGCCAACCGCCCCAGGGTTTGATGAATCTCTTCCTGGACAACGCGGCAGTAATAAATGGATTTTTCTTTGGAATCCTCCAGGATTGTGCTGATAGCCTCCAGGGATTCCCGAGCCAAATCTCGACTCGGATCTTTAAAGTATGTGGACTGATAGGCGTACAGAAGTGTCTTGCATTTTTTTACATTGTCCTGAAGCTGCTGATGGAAAAGCGGCGGACTGTTTGTTCCGGTTTTCAGCTTTTTCAGATTCTCTTCGATCCGGCGAAGATGGTTCAGGGAGGGTTCAATGTTGCTGGATTGATTCAGCCAGCTGGTCCGAAAGGTGAACGCTGTTTTTGAAAACTCATAAACAATTTCCGAAAGCAGTCCCAATTCTTTGATTTCACACTGAACGTGGCACTCAATCTGCTCATAGGTCTGATGGTGAAAATAAATGGACAAAAGGGCTATTATCAAAAGCGCGGCAAAGATAACCGCCGCCCCCACCTGAGCGACCGTGGAAAACGAATAAGTTTTCGGAAGATTTCGAATCAAATTGAACATTGCTTTTCAATCTCAATTATGCGGCGGTTCAATGACAAGGTATAATCGGTCAAAAGCGTTTCCGGTTCGGTACAGGGGCTGATGCCACTGCGGTTCGATGCCTGTACCGGCCATTTCATAGACGGTAGCGGCAAATAAATAAGTTTGTCCAACCTCAAACTGTACGTCATCCTCGTGTCCGGTTTGAAGGGCCCGCTGAATCTCAAGGGTCCAGTGTCCGTCCGCCCATTGACCTTTGCCGCGTATATCCGCTCGGCTGCCGGACGGCTCCTGCGGATAGTAGCGAAGAAGAACGTCTCCCTGATAATCGAAGAAGAATTTTTCCGTATAAGCGGCCCGGCCTTCATCCCCCGTTCGGCGCAGATAAAGGGTCCCGTATTGCTTTGAGGATAGAGCCAGTGATTCAGCCTGCGGCTCAAGGGTCACCTCCTGCTGCTTGTCATCCAGATATCCGTTCGGATTGGTTCGACAGGCCTTCCAGAACCAGATGTCGGCTTTGTGAGGCACCAGCTGCTCCGGCGACAAAGACAGATTCTCCCCGCTCAGCCGCCATTTGAGCACCAGCATATCTTCCTGGTCATTGCCCGGCTTGTAAATCTGCTCTGCAGAATCCCAGAACCAACTTTTGTGAGATTCTGACGCGGCACTGTCCGGATAGACAACCAGAAGAAAGATGTTTTGTCCGTTGTGAAATGCCCTCAGTCGGATCGGCCTTTGAGAGGAGGCATCCAGAGTTGTAATCTCCGGCAGACCTGCCCAAACCGGTTCGTTGGCTGTTCCGTCTGTCTGAATAATGGTTTGAACATATCGGCATTGCAGGGGCAAATCCATTGGCTCACGTTTCGGCGGCACAAAATCTGTAAACTCGTCTTTCTGTTGAATCGGCCGCGGAATACAAATCCCTTTTTCAGATGATTTGGGTTTGACCGGTGATTCGGGCTGGACTTGAACGGTGAGAGGTTGCGGTTTTGTGTCCGCTGCCTGTGCCTGTCTTTTTCGACAGCCCCAGACTCCCCAAAGAACGATTGCCCCCGCCACACACAGAACAAACAGTGTCCGGCTTTTCATAATCTTTTTTCCTTAAAAAGATTGTGCCAAACGGTAACCTGCCTGTTTTTTCCTTCGTCGGCTTATTTGCCGGACTTAATATAGAAAAACAGTTGCTTCGGAAACCGCCATTTATGGTTTGTTAAGAACTTATTTAATAAAGAGTTATGGCTTTTGACCTTTTTCAATGAAATCGTATTGACCTGGAAGGTACATTATCGGACTTCTTGGGGAAAAACAATTATCGAGGTTGTCTGCAGCAGAGAGGTTGGTATAATGCCCCGAAAATACTTGCGGCTTGGCAAAAGAATATAAAAGGTTCGATATGATTACCAGACGTGACTTTGTAAAGGTCGGTGTTGCTTCAGCCGCTGCCTTTCTTTCCCGGAAAACCTTCGCTATGGAAAAGTTTTCTCAAGGAAAAGTATCGCTTCCCCTTTATCGCGGATTCAATTTGCTCGAAAAGTTCAGCGGGCAGGGGCCTCGTCGGCCGTTTGTTGAAAAAGATTTCGAAATCATGGCCGACTGGGGCTTTAATTTTGCACGTCTCCCGATGTCCTACTGGCACTGGGCGGATAAGAAGAACTGGTTTGCAGTTCGCGAGGATGTTTTGGAGGATATTGACCAGGCTGTTGAATGGGGCCGACAGTACGGGATTCACATCAATCTGAATCTGCATCGAATCCCCGGATACTGCATCAATAACCGCCGGGCCGAACCGGTGGACTTGTATGAGGACACCCCGGACAATATGCAAAAAGCCCTGGAAGGGGCCGTATTCCATTGGAAAATGTTTGCCCGTCGATACAAAGGAATTCCCAGCACTCAGCTGAGCTTTGACTTGATTAACGAACCGCCGCATTTGCCGGACGAGACCCGCCACGTAGAGGTTGTTCGGGCTCTGGTCGAGGCCATTCGTCAGGAGGACCCGGACCGGCTTATCATGGCTGACGGCAAGGATGTCGGTCGTTTACCCATCTGGGGAATTGCCGATTTGGGAGTCGTCCAAAGCACACGCGGCTACGATCCCGTCAGTGTGAGCCATTACCAGGCCTCTTGGATGCCGCCGAATGCCTTTCAGACCCGACAGGTTCCGACCTGGCCCCTTAAGGCCGATGACGGCACAATTTGGGACAAGGATTATCTGAAGGAAAAACTGATTAAACCCTGGAAAATGCTCGAAAGTCAGGGGGTGCCCGTTCAGGTCGGCGAATGGGGCTGCTTTAACAAGACCCCTCATACCGTAGCCCTTCGGTGGATGGAAGATTGGCTCCAGTTATGGAAAGAAGCCGGCTGGGGACATGCATTATGGAATCTGAGAGGCGATTTCGGCGTCCTCGACAGCCGAAGGACCGATGTTCAATATGAAAAATACAAGGGACATCTCTTGGATCGCAGGATGCTCGAACTTATCCGAACTTACTGAGCATCTGAATCAACCGCCCCGCAGCCATTCTTCCAGGTTTTTCGCCAGCAGTTCCGCATCTTTCTTTTGCAGAATGTGCTGACGGATAGGGTCAGGAATTTTTAGTTTGACCAAGGCCTTTTCAACACGCTTCCAAAGCGACTGTCGCTTCCCTTCTGTTTGTGCCAGATAAATCTGACTGACCAGTTCCTGAATTCGCCCCAAAAGGATGGTGTCCAAATGCTGATAATAGTTTGAAATAATGTTCTGCTGATGAGGGGTGTATTCTCTTTTTGTCATTGGCAAAAGTCCTTTCCGAGCGAATTGTCTATTCTAAAAGGCCCTCTCAAATTCTGCAAGAATGTTTGTTTACGGAGAATTCGAAAACTTTGTAGAATTTGGCAGAAAAATCATATAATTTTCTTTGCGTTCTTTATTTTTTTTGTTATATTCGCCAACAGTTGTGCGGGACGGCTATTTTATTGTTCTATTTAGTGCAATAAAAGAAACAAACAGAACATAAGTTTTGATAATAGTGGTAAAATGGATATAAAACCCTTTCGTGCTCTGCGTTTTAATCCTGAAGTAGTTGGGAACCCCGGTACCTGTATTGCTCCACCTTATGATGTGATTGATGAACAGGCCCAGCGGGATCTGTACCATGCTAATCCATATAACATAGTACGGGCCACAAAAGGTCTGAAATATCCGGAAGATGATGACCAGTGCAACGTCTATACCCGGGCTGCCGACTATCTCCGGGAAGCTATCCAGCAAAAGGCCCTTGTCTATGATGAGCAGGAGGCCCTTTACGGATATGTTCAGGACTTTACGATTGCGGGCAAACATTATCAGCGCAGCGGAATTATCGCCCTGGGACGGCTGGAACCCTTCGGGAAGGGCATTCGTCCTCATGAAAAGACCCTCGATGGACCCAAGGCGGATCGGCTGAATCTGATGCGGGCAACGGCCGCTCAGTTCGGACAGATTTTTATGCTCTATGACGACCCGACCCGGATAGCCGAGCAAGTTATCCAAAAAGCGATGCAGGAATCGCCGGTTCTTGATTTCACAGACAAGGAAAATGTTCGGCATCGCCTGTATATTATTCGGCAGGAACAGGACGTTGTCCGGTTTGCTCAAATGATGAAATCCAAATCCGGCATCATCGCCGACGGCCATCATCGCTACGAAACCGCCCTCAATTACTGGCTGGAGACCCAAAATCCAAAGGCCCAGTGGCAGATGATGACCTTTGTGAATACCTATAATGAAGGGCTTGTCATTCAGCCGACACATCGGCTCCTGTGGGGCCTGCCCGATTTTTCCGCATCGGCTCTGCTTGATGGCCTCAAAACCGATTTTCAAATCGACCGATTCGAATGGACTGATGTACACCAGAAAAAGCAGGCCTGCGCCAAGATGTTCGAACAAATGAAGACGCTTCAGACGCAGGAGAAATCCGCCTTCGGATTTTATGCCGGCAATGCTTTTTATGTCCTCACGTTCACAAATCCCCCGGCTATGATACGCATTGCACCTCAGATGAGCGATGCCTCTCGGCGGCTGGATGTGAATATCCTCCATCGGCTTATTCTGGAACAGCATCTTCACATCAACGATGAAAAGCTGGCCCGCCAAGCCCATATTGATTACATCAAAGATTTAGGCGATGCCATCGAACGTTCGATTGAACGCATTGACAGCGGACAGGCCCAGGCAGTTTTCTTTTTGAATCCGACCCCGATGAGCCATGTCCGGGCTGTGGCGGAAGCCGGCGAAAAAATGCCCCAAAAATCCACCTTCTTCTATCCCAAAGTGTTCAGCGGCCTGACGATTTATGTGGTCGGTGCCGTTCCGCAAAAAACGGTTCAACGGTCTTTAAAACAGGAGTGTTCACGATGACAGACTGGAAAAATCCCCCCAAACTCTTTATCCCGGGCCCGGTTCATGTTCTGCCGGAAGTCCTCCAGCAGCTGGCCCGTCCGACGCTGGGACACCGCAACAAGGAATACTCCCAGCTCCACAAAGAAACCGTGGACATGCTCAAGAAAATCCTCTTTACGGAGCAGCATGTCTTTCTGTGCACCTCCTCGGCGTCGGGCATCTGGGAGGCCAGTATCCGCAACTGTGTCAAGAAGGACGAACCCGTCCTGTGCACCATGTGCGGGGCGTTCAGTGATAAATGGGCCGATGTCGCCCGCTCCTGCGGACGAATCGTGGATGAGCTGAAGGTTGAGTGGGGACAGGCCACAACGCCTGAACTGATTGACAAGGCCCTCTCGGCCAAGAAATACGCTGCGATTACTTTGGTTTATAATGAAACCAGTACCGGCCTGACCAATCCGGTTTATGAAATCAGCGAGATGATGAAAAAGAAATACCCGGATGTGCTGGTTTTTGTGGATGCCGTCAGCGGCATGGTCGGTCTGCCCATTCATTTCGACCAGCTCGGCTGGGATGTGGTTTTCGCCTCCGTCCAGAAGGCCTTTGCGATTCCGCCGGGATTTACTGTAACGGCCGTCAGCAAACGGGCCCTCGAAAAGAGCAAGTCCGTCCCCGAGCGGGGATATTACTTTGATTTCCAGGCCTTTGCCAAGTCGGCAGAAAAAGACCAGACGCCGACAACCCCGTCAATTCCGCATATTATGGCTCTGCATTATCAGTGTACACGTCTGCTGGCTGAAGGGATGGAGAATGTCTGGAAACGCCACAAGAAAATGGGGGAATATGCCCGAGCATGGGCCAAGGAGCACTTTGCGCTCTTCTGTGAGGAAAAATACGCTTCTAATACCCTTACCACGGTCAAAAATACACGCGGTATTGATATTCCGACGGTGATTAAGAACGTTCAGGCCAAGCACAATGTCCTTTTCGGCAACGGCTACGGCAAGCTCAAGAATGAGACCTTCCGGGTGGCCCATATGGGCGACATCACTCTCGAGGACCTCAAGCAGGTGCTGGCCTGGATTGAGGACGAAATCAAATAACCGGATTTCGCCGCAATTTTCAAGGCCTGTCGAACCCTTCGGCAGGCCTTTTTTTTGGAATCTGTTGCTTTTTGGAGACGTAAAAGATATATTAGTCTGCTCAAACAACCAGAAAGAATCAGGAGTAAACACAATGGCAAAAAACATTGCAATTGCCGGGGTAACCGGTGCGGTCGGGCAGGAGTTCCTGAGAATCCTCGAGGAACGCAATTTCCCCTTTAACCAGTGCAAAATGCTCGCTTCCAGCCGCTCTGTCGGCAAAAAAGTCACCCTCAAGGGCAAAGAATATACCGTCGAGGAACTCAAACACGACAGTTTCAAGGGGGTGGATATTGCCCTGTTTTCCGCCGGCGGGGCGCGCAGCAAGGAATTTGCTCCTTCCGCCGTCAAGGCCGGTGCGGTCGTGGTGGACAACTCCTCGGCCTTCCGGATGGACCCCGATGTGCCGCTGGTTGTGCCGGAAATCAATCCGCAGGATATTTACAAGCACAAAGGGATTATCGCCAACCCGAACTGCACAACCATTATTGCGATTGTCGTTGTCTGGCCGCTGCACAAGGCCAACCCCGTCAAACGCATGGTTGTCAGCAGTTATCAGGCCGCCAGCGGGGCGGGCCAGTCCGCCATGCTCGAACTGCTTCAGCAGGCCCGCGAGGTTCTCGACGGCAAACCCGTCACCGTCAAGAATCTCAAGTACCAGCTGGCCTTCAATGTGTATTGCCACGACTCGAAAATCGGTCCCAACGGCTACAACGAGGAAGAAATGAAACTGGTCAACGAGACCCGCAAAATCTTCCATTGTCCGGATATTGCGATTACGGGCACCTGCGTGCGTGTTCCGGTCCTGCGGGCCCACAGCGAGAGCATCAATCTTGAGTTTACCCATCCGATTACACCGGATGAAGTCCGCCAGCTCCTGAGCACGGCCCCGGGTGTAAAAATCATCGATGACCGGGCCAACAATCGGTTCCCGATGCCGCTGGATGCCACGGGCAAGGATGAGGTATTTGTCGGACGCATTCGCCAGGATGAATCCATTCCGGACAACCGCGGCATCAACCTGTGGGTTTCCGGCGACCAAATCCGCAAGGGTGCGGCCCTCAACGCCGTCCAAATCGCCGAGAAACTGCTTTAACAGCAGGCACCTTTTAGGTACTCTATAGGCCGGTTTTTAACCGGCCTTTTTTTATGCGATGGAAAGAAGAAAGATCAAACTGACGATTCAGTACAATGGTAGCCGCTTTCACGGCTGGGCCGCCCAGCCGGGGCTGCCCACCATTCAGGGCACCATCGAGGAGGCCTTCGAAAAACTGTGCGGACAAAAGGTTGAGGTTGTCGGCTCCTCGCGTACAGATGCCGGCGTTCATGCGCTCGGTCAGGTTGCTCATGCGGTTCTGGCGGACTGTCCCGTCCCGACCGCCAATCTTCAAAAAGCCCTGAATCGGCTTCTGCCCGAGGACATCGCCGTGGCGGCTGTGGAAGAGGTGCCCGATTCTTTTGATGCCGTCTCCGATACGCGAAGCAAACGATACCGTTATACCATCCACAACGGCTCCATTCGCCCGGTGCTCGAGATTCACCGCTGCTGGCATTATCCCTATCCGCTGGATATCGAGGCAATGCAGCGGGCCGCCGAACGGCTTTTGGGCACCCGCGATTTTAAGTCATTTGCCTCGGCAGGCGATCAGCGGCTGTCTTCTGTGCGAACCGTTACGCTTTGCCGGGTTCAGAGCGACCCGCCCTGGATTACGCTGGATATCGCCGCCGACGGCTTTCTGTATAATATGGTTCGCAACATTGTCGGCACCCTTGTGGAAATCGGACGCGGGCGCTGGCGGCCGGAGGATATGGACCGGATTCTGGAGGCCAAAGACCGTGCCGCTGCGGGGCCTATCGCTCCGCCCGCCGGGCTTTGTCTGATGGAGATTTTTTACTGAAATGAAAGTTGTTCACGTTATCACACGTCTGATTGTCGGCGGGGCGCAGGAAAACACCCTCATTACCTGCCGTCTTCTGGCCCGTCGCGGTCATGAGGTCGTGCTGATTACAGGGCCGGCTGTCGGTCCGGAAGGGGCTCTCTTTGAAGAGGTCCGCAAAGACGGATACGAAATCGTCCTCTTGGATGAACTTTGTCGGGAAATCTCTCCGATGAAGGATCTATCTGCTTATGGGAAGCTCAAGCGGCTTCTGCGCCGTCTGAATCCGGATATTGTCCATACCCACTCGGCCAAGGCGGGCATTCTGGGCCGCTGGGCCGGCTGGGCCTTAAAGGGCAGACTTGCCGATGCAAATCCCGCTCGTCCATTCGTGGTTCATACCGTTCACGGGCTTGCGTTTCATCCGTATCAAAGCCGTCTCCTGAATCGCTTTTATATTGCCGTTGAAAAAGCTGCCGCCCGCCGAACCGATGCCTTTCTGACCGTGGCGGATGCAATGACGGCTCAGGCCAAAGCCGCCGGCATCGGCCTGGACAAACCCTGGACGACCGCCTATTCGGCCATTGAAGAAGAGCCGTTTGTCAATTCGCCTTCCGAGGAAGCCAAGGCGGCCTTTCGTCGGCAGTACAACCTGCCCGCTGAGGCGATTGTTATTGTTAAAATCGCCCGGCTCTTCCACCTCAAGGGACACGAATATGTCATTCGTTCCGCCCAGACTCTCGCTCGGGCCTGTCCGAATGTTTATTGGCTTTTCGTCGGCGACGGCATCCTGACCGAACAGCGGAAAGAGGAAATCCGACGTGCCGGTCTGGAAGGACGGTTTCGTTTTACCGGTCTTCTGCCTCCTTCTCGGATTCCGCTGGCCATCCATGCCTCCGATTTCCTTGTGCACTGCTCGCTGCGGGAAGGGCTGGCCCGTGTCCTGCCCCAGGCGATGCTCTGCGGCAAACCCGTCGTCAGTTTCGACATTGACGGGGCCCGCGAGGTGGTCAATCCCTCCACCGGATTTCTCATTGAACCCGAAAATGTCCAGCAGCTCATATATGCCTGCCGGCAGCTGATTGACAATCCCGCCCTGCGGATGCAGCTGGGACAAAATGCCCGCCGTTCTGTTCTGGGCAAATTCGCCCCCGAAACGATGGTCAATACCATCGAGTCCGTCTATCAGGAACTGTTCAGCGAACTATCGCAGAAACGCCGATAAGTCAGACGGGTGTCTTTCTATTCTCTGAACCGTGCCTTCTCGATCTGGTGCAGTTTTTTCCACACACCTGTTCGGAAAAAGAAGAAGAGGGCGGCCGCCCGGACGGCCCAGTCGGCGGCTGTTGCCGTCCAGACACCTGCCAGCCCCCAGCCGAGGGAAAAGGCCAGCAGCCAGGTTCCTCCCAGCCGGAAAATCACGGTGCTGACCAACCCGACATACAGGGCTGACTTGGTATCGCCCGCCCCGCGCAGGGCTCCGATAAAAATAAAGGTAAACGCCATAAACGGAAGCTCCAGCCCGGCTATCCGCAGCGCTGTTCCCGCACCGTCCAGCACCTGCGGTGTTGACCCGAATATTCGAACCAGCTGCGGTCCCCACAGGGCAAAGACGATGCTTAATATCCCCATAAAGACCGCCGAGACCGCCAGCATCCGCCGGACGGCGAATTCCGCAATATGCTCCAGCTGCGCCCCGACCGCCTGCCCGACCAGGGTTGTCGCCGCCACCGCCAGCCCCCAAACCGGCATATACGCGAATGATTCCATCTGGACGGCCAGCTGATGCGAAGCCAAAGCGGTTGTTCCCAGCATCGCCACCAGCCGCATAAACAGCACATAGATAAAAGTATTGGACAGGCGTTCCGCTAGGGCCGGAGCCGCCAGATACCACAGCCGTCGCAGCATAACCTGAGTCGGTTTGAGGAAATGATCCCAGCTCAAACCAATGCTGCGGCGGGAAAACAGGGTTCCCAAGGAGACCGCCGCCCCGGTCGTTCGTGCCAGCACCGTTCCCCAGGCTACCCCGTAAAAGCCCATTTTCGGCACTCCCACACCGAACGCCAAAACCACGCTGGAAACCAGATTTACAATGTTCATCAGGACCGAAATCCACATCGCCCGCATCACATCGCCTTTGCTGCGGTGGATGCTGTTGCTGGTAAACAGCGGCAGCCCGAACACACAGGAGAGCATCAGAATCTTCAGATAGCGGCTTCCGGCGGGCAGGACCACCTCTGAGGCCCCCAGCAGGCGAATGATTGGTTCTGAAAGCCAATAGCCGACGGCGGCAATCCCCGCCGCCGTGGCAAACGAAATGGTCAGGGACAGGGCGGCATAGCGGCAAGCCGTCTGCCGATCGCCTTCGCCCCACGAACGCGAGACAATCGATGCTGTGGAAATTGCCAGGGCGATATACGGGGCGTTGATGAAGAACATAGCCAGCCCCGCCAGGGCGGATGCCGCCAGGAAGTTTTCGTTCCGGAGCCAGCCGACAATCAGGGTGTCCACGAAAAACACCAGCGAGAACAGCAGGTTTTCAAAGACAGCCGGGCCTGCCAGCGCCGCCAGCGTACGGTTCAAATCCCGCAGACGCAGGTTCAGCCGTTCAACGGGCTGTTCGATGGAGTAGGATTCGCTGTCCGCCATTTGCTGATACCATTCGTTTTTGCCGATTCCAAAACAAAACAGAATAAACAGGCCCGGGCCGAATCGCAATCAAAAAGAGCAGAAGCCCGACATCCCGTTTGTATGCTGAATTTGTCCTTGCCCTCTGCTGTCCGGCCTTTTACACTGATGCTTTTGGAAAACGACGGTTCAGCAGAGCGACAGAAATGGAACCCAAAGACCCCATTTATCATTCTGTGATGACGATTGCCGGGCGGGACATTACCGAACTGCATGAGAAATGGACCGTTCGGCAGGCGCTGGAGGACATCCGAAGCCGTCAGCTGGGCGACCGAATTATGTATTTTTATGTGGTGGATGCGGACCGACGCCTGGTTGGTGTGATTCCAACCCGGCGGCTCCTGACAGCGCCGCTGGAGGAACGGCTGTCTGAAATTATGATTCGCGATGTCATAACGATTCCGCATACGGCGACGGTTTTTGATGCCTGTGAGCTGTTTGCGATTCATCGGTTTCTGGCCCTTCCGGTGGTTAACGACAAACAGCAGATTGTCGGGGTAGTGGACGTCGGCATGTTTACGGACGAAATCTTTAGCGTGGCGGAACGCGAGCGGATTGCCGAAGTCTTCGAAATCATCGGCTTTCGGGTCTCGCAGCTGCGGAATGCCTCCCCGCTTCGGGCCTTTCGGGTTCGCTTTCCCTGGCTGACGGCCACCATCGCCAGCGGTACGATTTGTGCCCTGCTGGTTGGTGTGTATGAACTGACGTTGGCCAAGACTCTTGTGCTGGCCTTCTTTTTGACCCTTGTGCTGGGGCTGGGCGAGAGTGTGAGCATGCAGTCGATGACGGTCACCATCCAGGCCCTGCGTTCGATGCGTCCGACCCTTCGCTGGTATCTGTCTTCGCTGGTTCGTGAGGCGGGCACATCCCTTCTGCTCGGGGCGGCCTGCGGGCTGGCCGTGGGAATGATTGTCTGGCTTTGGCGCGGTGCCGGACTGCCGGCCTTGGTTATCGGCGGCAGCATCCTTCTGTCGCTTTCTACGGCTTGTTTTCTCGGCTTGAGCATTCCGGCCCTCCTGCACGCCCTGAAACTGGACCCCAAAGTCGCCGCCGGCCCGATTACGCTGGCATTGGCGGATATCTTTACCATTCTGATTTATTTTACGCTGGCGTCTATTCTTTTGTGAGGTTCTTGTGAAGATTGTTGCAGACCAAAATATTCCGTTTGTTAAGGAATGTTTCTCGTCGCTTGGTGACGTTTATGTCTGCTCCGGCAGGCAGATTACGCCGGAGGTTGTTCGCGATGCCGACCTGCTGCTGGTGCGGAGCATTACGCCTGTCAACGAGGTCCTACTGGGCGGCAGCCGCGTGCGGTTTGTCGCCACGGCTACCATCGGCACCGACCATGTGGATACCGATTATCTCCAGCGGGCCAAAATTGCTTTTGCCTCCGCCCCCGGGTCCAACGCCAACAGTGTTGCCGAATATGTTGTTGCCGCCTTGCTGCTGGTTGCCAAACGCCGTCGGTTTACCCTTGATGGCAAACGCATCGGCATTATCGGGGTCGGCAATGTCGGCTCTCGGGTGGATGCCAAATGTCGGGCCCTCGGGATGGAAACCGTCCTGAACGACCCGCCGCTGGCCCGCATCACCGCCGACAGCAAATATCGGCCTCTGGAAGAAGCCCTGGCCTGCGATATTATCACGCTGCATACCCCGCTTACGGAAGACGGACCCGATGCCACATACCACCTGGCTGACGAAATCTTCTTTTCCGCTCTCAGGAAAGGCGCTGTCTTTATCAATACCGCCCGGGGAGGTGTGATGGAAACCGCCGCCCTGAAAAAGGCGATGGAAACCGGCAAAACCTCGGCGGTTATTCTCGATGTCTGGGAGAACGAGCCGACGCCCGACCCCTGGCTGGTTCGTCATGTGGACATCTCTACACCTCATATCGCGGGCTACTCGTTTGACGGCAAGGTAAACGGTCTTTTGATGATTTACCGGGCCGCCTGCAAGTTCCTGAATGTGGACCCCCAGTATACAGAAAAGGATTTTCTGCCGCCGCCGGCTGTGCCGCAAATCGAAATCACCCCGGAGCAGATTCAGTCGGCATCTGAAGAGGTCCTCCTGCACGAAATCGTCCAGCAGGTCTATCCCATCGGGCGTGACGATTTCAATATGCGGGAAATCCTGCAGGTGCCCGCCGAGCAGCAGGGGGCCTTCTTTGACCGCCTCCGCAGGGACTATCCTGTTCGCAGGGAGTTTCAGAATACTCTGGTCAAGCTGCCCAAAGGGGCTGATACGCTGGCCGCCAAACTGACCGGCATCGGGTTTCAGGTGGAGATGGAAAAATCACGATGGAATCTCTTCCGCAGGTAGTTGTCTGGCCCGCCGGTCGGCTGGATTTCTCCGCCGGCCCGCTGGTGATGGGGATTCTGAACGTCACGCCGGACTCGTTCAGCGACGGGGGGGATTTTTTCGAACCGGACAAGGCCGTTGCTGCCGGAGTTCAAATGGCGCAGCAGGGGGCGGCCATTCTGGATGTCGGGGCGGAATCCACACGGCCGGGCTCTCGGCCTGTTCCTGCCGACGAGCAGATTCGACGGGCTGTCCCTGTCATTGAAGCACTGGCCCGCGGGGTGAGCATTCCCATCAGCATTGACACCAGAGACCCTGACGTTGCCCAGGCGGCTGTCCGGGCGGGGGCCTCTATCCTCAACGACATCACTGCTCTGGCGGACGAGCGAATGGCCCGCCTGGCTGCCGACAGACAGCTGCCGGTTGTCCTGATGCATATGCAGGGCACCCCGGAAACGATGCAGCAGAAGCCGCACTACGACGATGTGGTTGCGGAGGTGAAAGAGTACCTGCTGAGCCGGGCGGCATATGCCGAATCTGTTGGTATCCGCCGCGAACGGATTTTCCTCGACCCAGGCATCGGCTTCGGCAAGACGACGGAACATAATCTTCTTCTGCTGGGGCATCTGGAGGAGTTCGTCGGTCTGGGGTATCGGGTACTGGTCGGTGTCAGCCGCAAGCGGTTTATCGGTCAGCTTACCGGCCGGGAGAACCCCAAAGAACGGCTGTTCGGCACCGCCGCCGCCGTCGCCCTTGCGGCGGCCAAAGGGGCTTCGATCCTGCGCGTTCACGATGTCGGCCCGATGGCCGATGTCGTCAGGGTCGCCTATGCGGTTGCCGCTGCGGAATCCTCTGTCTGACAGTCCGGCGGTTCCGGCGGTCTTATTCGGCCGTTTTGTGCAGCCGCTCCGGAAGGCGTTCAGGGCTGTTTCTTCTGGCCGGTCAGACAGGATTTCGGAGCAAAATACAGAACAAGTTTTGAGGCGGGCTCAATTTCATATCGTTTCAGCGTTTCCGGATCGGTTTCGGATACGTCAAATTCAAAGGTACTGCCTGTCTCGATTGTTTCTGTTATAAGAAGCCGGTACAGTCTTTGGTCCACAAGATAGCAGACGCCGTCTTCCGGCGCTTCATAGGAGATTTTCAGACCGCCGCCGACCGCCTTGGCGCAGCTCGGGAGTTCTTTTGGAGTCGGCCTGTATACCGAGCACCCGCCTGCCGTTAACAAAATTCCTAATGTGAGCCGCACGACATTTTGCCTTCTCATATTTTCTCTCCTTTTCATGGGGTCTTTCCGATATTATTCGTCGATTCGAAAGCAGGTCAAGAGGATTTTACGGTTTGAGAGATTGAGGGAGCTGCGGGAGCGGCCGTGTCGAAGAATGGAGTTGAGTTTCCGGAAGCCGGAAACCAGCTTCCAGCAACCAGAGTCAGGAAAAATTTGAAGCACGAAATTCAAAAACCGACCGCCAGAAATTTTTTGACAGGATGCATTATTTTTGTAAAAATGCTGACAGAATTTTTTGTTCTTAGGAGATTTTTAGAAAACTTTAGACGAAGATTCGATTGCATGGAAGGGGTGATCTTATGTTCGGCTTCTTCTGGGATGAAGAGGAGGAAGAATCGAAGGACTATGAAGATTGGGGGCCGGAGGATTGGGAAGAATATTTCAGTATGGCCGAAGAGCGGTCCGAGCAAGAGAGCGGGGAGGGTGAGCCGGATTTAGAGGACGAATTTCCCGAGGAAGACCTTTCGTAGACAAGTTCCCCCATAACGCATCCCTTTGGCAGGTCTTTTTTCTGTAAAGGGACGGGTGAGTTTTTCAGACGAAGTCGAGGTCTGAACAAGGGATTGGTTTTTTCGGCTTTGCTGCATTATCTGCTTGTGATATGCATTTGTAATCTGCACCTGCATCCTAAAGGGAACGAGCGACCCTATGGAACGCGACAAGTTTGCTGCCTACCCAAAAAGAGAATCATCTTCGTTGTTTATGAATACCTGTCAGTGGTATTATGATGATAAGGGGTACTATCATTATCTGCTTTTGAATGGGTCTCTGCGGGTTCGCAATATGGTTCTTGAGCTGCTTCAGAAAAACGGCGTCAAGGTTCTCCGTTTCAATAAAAGTTTTCGGCCGGCTTCCAACGGCCTGCAGTATGACTGGTATATCCGGATTTCGGACGAGAACAGAGAATCGATTAAAAATGCCCTTTCTTCCTGCAGGGTTTTGACAGCAAAAACTGCCGACGAAAAAGGCATCAAAAGAGAGGATTATGAACGCCTTGCCAGACAGGCGTCCGTCTGGAAACAGTACAACATCCGGCACAAGAAAAAGATTGCGGAGCTGCAGAAGCAGCTGCAGGAGAAATATTCTGAAATTGAACAGCTCCGCAGCGGAATAGTGCTGGAGACATCCGAGATGCTCGAGTTATACAAGGAGGAGAACGAGCGGCTCAGAAAACAAACGAAAGATTTAGAAGAATTCTATGGGGAGGAGATTGAGAGACTCGAGGAAGAAAAGAGGGGGCTGGAGAACCAATGTTCCAGATTACAGTATGAATTGGCTTCTTTTGCACAGAAGGCGTCCGTTTTCACTTCAGAATCGTCCGTCTATGTGAATTCCAGTGATACTTTTTCTGTTTATCGCCGGACCGTGGAAATTCTGCTGGACGGTGTAGAACTGCTCCACGGTTCCTGGGATGTTCTTTACAAGGAATTACCTTCCGATTTCATTTTTAAAGTTTGGCAGCATATTAAAGAAATCCGCGAAAGGCCGGACAATTGGAAAAAGCAGTGGAAAAAACTTCATGCTGCGGAGGACTGGTACGAACGGCATCTCGGGAAGCAATGGAGGCTCTATTGTTCGCTGCGCAACAATAAGATATGGGTGCTGATTTCAGAAAAAAAAGAGCAGGAGAAGGATCTTATTTATCTGAAAAATTATCAGAGCGGAAACTTGGGAGTCAAAAGCTGTGGCGGCGAAAAACGATTTGCAAAAGAGCGTTGAAGACATAGTTCTTCTGCAGAAGGAAATTAGTCTGCTGGAAAACCAAATCAATCAATGGAAGGAACTTTTAAAAAGGAAGAAGGCGGAACTGCATGAAGCCCTTCAAAAAAGAGATGCCGAACAAATTACATTTCCCAACGGGCTGTATGTGCAATGTGTTCTAAAATCTGTCTATAAAAGACAGGCGGACCTTGCAGACGACGATTTGTTTGGCTGGCTGCAAAAGAATAATCTGGGTGACATTATTAAGCCTTTTGTGCCTTGGGCGAGGTTAAATGCATCGCTTCGGGACTTTGCCGGAAGAGGCGGAAGGGTTGACCCCTCGATTATTCAGATATCTCAGGAGAAAACTGTTGCTATTCAAAATCTGAGGAGATATTTAGCAACGGTAGACATCCAAAAAGACATTCCTCTTCTTGTAAACAGCATTCTGAAAAAAACCGGTCAGAATACAGTACAGTCTTTCCGCGGGCCTGACTGTCCTGAATGCGGAGCGGCATTAACTCCGTGTGGCCAGTGCGGCAATCTCCTTTGTACTGCGTGTGAAGAAACGTGTGATTGTACTTTTTATAATTCGACTCCTTAACGTGAGCGGAGAAGCGTCCAGAAATCCTTGTTTTGGGAGGAAAACCGGATAGATTCCTTGACAGGACGGGGAAGTTGCGGTTAAAATATATCTGATTTGGTTAAAAAGCGGGATATTTTCGGTTTAGGGGGTGTGATGATGAGAAGCTTTTTGCGGGGAGGCGGGGTTTTTGTCTGGCTGGCGGTTGGATGGCCGGTTTGGGTTTGGGCGGCGGAGTATTATGTGAGCCCCGCCGGCAGCGATACCAACAGCGGCACCGTCAGCAGTCCTTTCAAAACAATCGGCCGGGCCGTTACGGCGGCCTCAGCGGGGGATACGATTTTCCTTCGAGGCGGACAGCATCCTTATTCCGCAAAAGTTTCCATCAGCAAAAGCGGAACTTCGCTGAATCCAATCACCCTGCGTTCTTATCCCGGTGAAACGGTTGTTCTTGATTTTTCCGGCACTCCCACGGGAACTCGCGGGATTGAACTGAGCGGCAGCTATTGGGTGTTTTACGATTTTGTCATTCAGAATGCCGGCGATAATGCACTGTACATTACCGGCGGATATAATCAGATTGAGCGGATTACAGCCCGCTGGAATGAAGATTCGGGCATTCAGCTGCATACCGGTGCGGCCTATAATCTGCTCCTGAACTGCGATTCGTATGAGAATTATGACCCGGCCAATCATGGAGAAAATGCGGACGGATTTGCCGTCAAATTCGGGGTCGGGGCGGGCAATATTCTTCAGGGGTGTCGGGCGTGGAGCAATTCGGATGACGGGTATGACTGCTGGAATACAGACCCGCCGAGTCAGGCCGTCACATTTGAGCGATGCTGGGCCTTTCGAAACGGAATCAATCTTTGGGGAGATGCCGCCTTTGCCGGGGATGGGAACGGATTTAAGCTGGGAGCCGGTTCCGGCGGGCATTTTTTGGTGTATTGTGCGGCTTTCGACAACCCCCATCACGGTATTGACGTAAATGGGAATATTACCGGCGTGACCGTCTATCAGTGCAGCGGGATTCGAAACGGCGGCCGGAATTTTTATTTTGATGAGCATAATTCTGCGCATGTGCTTCGGAACAATCTGTCGCATCTGGGGTCGGTTTTGATGTATGAGGAGATTGATGATCAGTTCAATTCGTGGAATGGGTTTGTGCTGACAGATGACGATTTTGCTGGACTGGATTCGGCGGAGGCCGATGGTCCGCGCGAGGCGGACGGTTCTCTGCCGCGGCTCAGTTTCGCCCGTCTTCGTGCCGGCAGTGCAGTGATCGATGCCGGGGCGGTTGTGGGACTGGCGTATCTGGAGGCGGGGCCGGATTTGGGGGCTTTTGAGTTTATTCCGGGAGACTGTGCCGCGGACGGGCGGGTGGATTTGCTGGATGTTGAACGGCTGGCGGAATGGTGGCTGATGGGGGCATGCGGACGATGCGGGGGAGCGGATTTCAACGGGAGCGGGTCTGTGAACCTGTCTGACTGGAAGAAGGCGGCTTCGTATTGGCTCAGAGACAATTATTAAAGAGCAGGCAGGGAGAACTCGACGATGGAGAAGGAGGATGCGTCAAAGCGAATCATGCGTTTTCCATCCCAGGAAACGGCCATCGGGCCGATTTGGTCGAAGGGAAGGATTCGACAGGTGCGTGTTTGTTTGTCAAACACGAAAGACTTTTTAATAGTAGGATTTCTCCGGGTTGGCCTCAGGAGCCGGATGTCTGTTCGTCGGAGGGAGCAGCGGGGGCATTTTCGAGAAGGCGCTGGACGGCGTCTTTCAGCTGGCCGGGATTGATGTCGGAATGTCGGACTATACCCTGCCGGTCAATGACGATAATCAGGGGGATGCTGCCGGAACCCAGCCGCTGCCAGATTTTGTTTTCCCAGCCCAGGCCGTCAAAGTACTGCGGCCAGGGGATTTCGTGCGCCTTTAGATAATCGATCAGGGCCTTTTTGTCGCTGTCCAGCGAGATGCCCAGGATGACCAGCCCCTTGTCCTTGAAAGCGTGGTAGGTTTCGAGCAGGTGAGGGGTTGCCGCCCTGCAGGGGCCGCACCAGGTTGCCCAGAAATCAATGACGACGACCTTGCCGCGGTAGTCCTGGATATTGTGGGTTTTGCCTTCGAGGTCAGTAAATTCGAGCGGGGGAAACGTCAACCCTTCCCGGACAACACCTTTCATCAGGGGCTTAGGAGAGGGCGGAAGTGCCTCAGCAGCAGGTCTTTGGAAAAACGGCCGCTGATTGCTATTGGGCAAGAGCGTGACGGTCAGGATAACACACAGGTAAAACTGGAGAAGAATGCTCAAGATTAGGAGGAAGATGATGATAATCTGCGTGCTTTTCATAAAAGGTCTCCTTTTCTGCGTACATAAAATAGACTAATCCTGATTGTTTGCTGTTTCAAGAAAAAAACAATAATCAGTCAATAGTCATCAGTTATCAGGGATTGGCCAGATAACGGAAAAAGCGGCTGGCTGCCGGAGTCTGGCCACTGGCTGCTTTCAGAAAAAAAATGGATTCCCGCCTGCGCGGGAATGACGGGGGCCTTTATGGGAATGACGGGGGCCTTTATGGGAATGACGGGGGCCTTTATGGGAATGACGGGGGATACTTGGGAATTGACATGGGAAATAGCCCCGGGCGCAAGCCCGGGGGAGATGGGGCTTTTGTTCTCTTTTTTCCTCGCCCTTGCGGGCGGGGCTATCGGATGACGCCTGCTGACGCAGGCTCCAAAGAATAAGCCGTCGGGATTCGAATCAGCCAGTGTGGAAATTAGCCCCTGGCGCAAAGCCCGGGGAAAAAAGGGAATGCATCAGTCATCAGTGAACAGAATGATGGGGGATGCACGGAGATGACAAAAGGTGGGGGGATGGCGAAGGAGGCAAAATAAAAAGTCAATCTTTCCTGTCGGGATAAACGATAAAAGGGATATGAAACGATTTTTAAGCATTTTGGTATTGGGGGCGGTACTGGCAGCCAGCGGGGTGTATTGGTGGAAGACCACAGAAACACAGCGGACGATTCAGCATCTGCTCGCTGAAAATAAGCAGCTGCAGGAGGCCCTTGCTAATCTGGCGTTTGAGCAGCAGGTTGGGTATGCCAAAGTGACGGAGCAGGAGACGCGGGACGGGAGGCTTTTTACAAAGATTTTGTTTGTTCAGACCCTGTCGGAGGATGCGTCCGAGCAGGTTCTTCGCAAAGAGGTCGAAATCGAGGGCGATATTGCCCATTTTGACATGCTGATTGTCTGTTTTGATAAGCAGCTTGTGATGGACGGCCGGGAGCGGGCGATTGGGCTTTGGCGGCGGATTTACGGGGAGAAGATGCGGCCGGAGGATGGATTTGTGATTCAGACGGAAGGGACGGAGCCCGCCCCCTATGCAGCCATTTGCAGGAGACTGTCGATGAAAGACCGGCAGCTGTTTTGGCAGGAAATCTGGAGTTTGTCCAATCAGCCCAAGCGGTTGGAATCGCTGGGGATCCGTGCGGTTTACGGCAATGCGGTCTATCGGCAAATGCGTCCGGGGCTGATTTATGTCTTTAAGCTCAGCAGTACGGGGGCTTTCTGGGCGGAGGTGATTCCGGACTTATAAGCAGCCCCAGGTTCAGGGAAAAATATGCTTGACAGGAAGGGGGGCATTTTTTACCTTCATTTCTTTAATTGTTGAACACAGGACAGTCGTCTTCAGGGAGTTTTGAGGTTGGGAGAGGACTTTCGGAAACCTGCGATATCAGCAAGCCGGGACCGGTTGGGGGTTGTCGTCTGTTTCGGACTTGGCGGGAAGGGTCGCACTTTTCCGGTTTGCCCTCGACGCATTTGCCAGAAATCCTTAACGAATTGAAGGGAGACAATCGCTATGAAGAAACGGAATGGGCTGGTTGGATTGACAGCGGGATTGATGCTTTTTGCGGGGGCCTGCAATTGGCAGATTTGGCGGCTTCAAGGAAAGGAGAGTGCAAGAATGAGTGTTCAGAAAGAGCCGTTCGGCGTTCTTCCGGACGGGCGGAGTGCGGACCTGTATATCCTGAAAAACAGCAGCGGAATGACGGCCAAGATAACCAACTACGGCGGGCATGTGGTGGCGCTGTATGTGCCGGACCGAAACGGCAAACTGGAGGATATTCTGCTCGGTCATGATGAGCTGAAGGGATATCTGGAACGCAAGACCAATCCGTATTTTGGGTGCATCATCGGACGGTACGGCAACCGAATCGGACAGGCGAAGTTTACGCTGGACGGCAAGGAGTACAAACTGGCGGCCAATGACGGGGCGAATCATCTGCACGGCGGAGTGGACGGATTTGACCGGCGGCTTTGGACGGCCAAGCCGTTTACAACAAAGAATACAGCGGGCGTGGAACTGTCCTATGTGAGCAAGGATATGGAGGAAGGGTATCCGGGCACACTCAAGGTGACGGTGATTTATACGCTGACGGATGACAATCAGCTGCAGATTGATTATAAGGCGACGACGGACAAGCCCACGGTTTGCAACCTGACCAATCATATGTATTTCAATCTGGCCGGTCAGGGCAAGGGAGACATTTTGGGGCATGAGCTGATGATCAATGCACCGTTCTTTACGCCGGTGGATGAAGGGCTGATTCCGACCGGAGAGATTCGTCCGGTGAAGGGCACGCCGATGGACTTTACGACACCGACGGCGATTGGGGCTCGCATCAATGCCGATTATGACCAGCTGAAATACGGCAAGGGCTATGACCACAACTGGGTGCTGGACAAGAAGGGCAACGAGATGTCTCTGGCGGCGAAGGTCTATGAGCCGACCAGCGGGCGTGTGATGGAAATCTGGACGGTGGAGCCGGGGATTCAGTTCTATGCGGGCAATTTCCTGGACGGTACCATCCGCGGCAAGGGCGGCAAGGTGTATCAGCATCGGTATGCCTTCTGTCTGGAGACGCAGCATTTTCCCGATTCGCCCAACAAGGCCCAGTTCCCGTCCACGGTTCTTCGCCCGGGACAGGTGTATCAGACCACAACCATTCACAAGTTTTCGACTCGATAACGAATCGGTTTAGGGAATCCCTCAAAAGGAGACAGCTATGGAAACAGGATTGTTAGCCGTATCCGCCTGGAGCGGTCTGGATACGACCATTTTGATTGCTTTCTTTGCAGGGCTGATTGGGATTATTATCTGGGTGCTGATGCAGAAAGAGGAAACATCGCAGGATTATTTTCTGGCCGGCCGGAATGCGGGCTGGGTATCCATCGGCTCTTCGATTTTTGCCTCGAACATCGGCTCCGAGCACCTGGTCGGACTGTCGGGCGTGGGCTTTGTGAGCGGGATGGCGATGGCCCACTGGGAGATGCATGCATGGCTGATTCTGGTGCTCGGGTGGGTGTTTGTGCCGTTTTATGACCGGATTAAGATTTTTACGATGCCGGAATATCTGGAGCATCGGTTTTCGCCGGGTTCGCGTTCGATTCTGTCGCTGATTTCACTGGTCAGTTATGTTCTGACGAAGGTGGCCGTAACGGTGTATTCCGGCGGTGTGGTGTTCGGGACGGTGTTCGGGATCACCCGCGTTCCGGACAATGTGCCGCTGATCGGCGGGATGGATATGTTCTGGGTGTCGGCCATCGGGCTGGTCGTGATTACCGGTTTGTACACGGTGATGGGCGGGATGAAGGCCGTGATGTACACATCGGTTCTGCAGACGCCGGTTCTGCTGATTGGTTCAATTGTGATTCTGATTGTCGGACTGATGCGCGTCGGCGGCTGGGGTGAGGTCGAGCGGATTTGCGGGCCGAACCTGAAACTGGTTCGGCCGGCTTCGGACCCGGAGTTTCCGTGGACGGGCGTGCTCTTCGGTTCGATGATTATCGGGTTCTGGTACTGGTGCACGGACCAGTATATCGTCCAGCGTGTTCTTTCGGGCAAGAACCAGCGGGAAGCCCGCCGCGGGACGATTCTGGCGGGGTATTTTAAGCTGCTGCCGGTGTTTATTTTCCTGGTGCCCGGGATGATTGCGTATGCTCTGACGCAGAAAGGGCTTTTGAATATGCCGCTGACGGCGGAGGGCAAGCCGGATGCGGACGCGGCCTTTTCGACGCTGGTGTCCCAGCTGCTGCCGATTGGGTTTAAGGGCTTTGTGGTGTGCGGTCTGCTGGCGGCCCTGATGAGTTCGCTGGCCTCGCTGTTTAACTCCTCGGCGGCGCTGTTTGTGGGCGATTTTTACAAGAAGCTTCGTCCGAATGCCAGCGAGAAGCACCTGGTGGTAGTCGGGCGTATTGCGACGGCTACCGTGGTGATTCTCGGAATTGTCTGGATTCCGGTGATGAAGGGGATGGGGAATGTGCTTTACCGGTATCTGCAGGCGGTTCAGGGGCTGCTGGCTCCGGCGATAGCCGCGGCGTTTGTGATGGGTGTATTCTGGAAGCGTGCCACGGCGATGGGCGGTTTCTGGGGTCTGGTGGTCGGGTTTGTTCTCGGGATGTTCCGTCTGACGCTGGATGTAATGAAAGGCCATTTGACGGAAGGCACATTCCTGTATTGGGCAGCCAATGTCAACTGGCTGCATTATTGTGAATTTCTGTTTGTCCTTTGTGTGACGGTGACGGTTCTTGTGAGTCTGATGACCCCGCCGCCGTCTTCCCAGCAGATCCGGTATACGTACTATGCCGCTACGCCGGAAGAAAAGGCCGCCACACGAGCCAGCTGGAATAAGTGGGATGTCATTCACACGCTGATTATTCTGGGTGTGATTGTCGCGTTCTATATCTATTTCTGGTAATCGGGAGTGCTTTGAGAGAGGGTTTGGTTATGGCCTATGCAATCGGTTTGGACTACGGGACCAATTCGGTCCGGTGTGTGATTGTCAATACGGCGAACGGAAAGGAAGTCGGCACGGCGGTTTACAACTACCCGTCCGGCGAGATGGGGATTCTGCTGGACCGCAAAGACCACAATGTGGCCCGGCAGAATCCGGCGGACTATCTGGAAGGGCTGGAGGTGACGATTAAGAAGTCTCTGGCTCAGGCCAGGAAGAACGACAAGAAATTCCGGGCTGACCAGATTGTAGGCATCGGAGTGGATACGACCGGCTCGACGCCGATTCCAGTGGATAAGGACGGTGTGCCGCTGGCGATGAAAAAGGAGTTCAGGAAGAATCTGAATGCCTATGTGTGGCTGTGGAAAGACCACACGGGCTATGCAGAGGCGGCCGAGATTACGGAACTGGCGGCGCGGGAGCATCCGGAGTATCTGGCCAAGTGCGGCGGAACGTATTCGTCGGAGTGGTTTTTCAGCAAGATTCTGCACTGCCTGCGGACGGACCCGAAGGTGTTTGATGCGGCCTATACGTGGGTGGAGCATGCAGACTGGATTCCGGCGGTGCTGACAGGAACGGACCATCCGTCCAAACTGAAACGGTGCCGGTGTGCGGCAGGCCATAAGGCGATGTTTAATGAGGCCTGGGGCGGCTATCCGGCCAAAGAGTTTCTGTCCAAACTGGACCCGAAACTGGGGGCGCTTCGGGATACCCTGACGGCCACGACCCAGACGGTGGATCAGAAAGCGGGCGACCTGACGGAAGAGTGGGCCAAACGGCTGGGCTTAAAGCCGGGGATTCCGGTGGCGATGGGGGCGTTTGATGCGCATCTGGGCGGTGTCGGGTCGGGCATCGGGCCGGGAACGCTGGTGAAAATCATCGGCACGAGCACCTGCGATATGGCGGTAGCACCGAATACGGAAAAGCTGCCGGATATTCCGGGCATCTGCGGGATTGTGGACGGCTCGATTCTGCCGGGGTATTTCGGTCTGGAAGCGGGCCAGTCCGCCGTGGGCGATATTTTCAACTGGTTTGTCAACTACATTCAGCCCGGCGGAAAGAAAGAAGGCGACCATGCAGCGCTGACGGCCAAGGCCTCCAAACTCAAGCCCGGACAATCGGGGCTTTTGGCACTGGACTGGAACAACGGCAACCGGACGATTCTGGTGGACCAGCGGCTGACGGGACTTCTGGTGGGCCAGACGCTTCATACGCGTCCGGAGGAGATTTACCGGGCGCTGGTCGAGGCGACGGCCTTCGGGGCGCTGACGATTATCAACCGGTTCGAAGAGTACGGCGTGAAGATTGAGCAGATTATCAACTGCGGCGGCATCTCCGAGAAAAACCCGATGATTATGCAGATTTATGCCGATGTGACGGGCCGGGAGATGAAGATTTCCCGTTCACCCCAGACCTGTGCGCTGGGGGCGGCCATCTGCGGAGCGGTTGTGGGCGGGGCGTACCCCGACTTTGCCTCGGCGCAGAAGGCGATGTGCGGGGTGAAGGCCAAGACCTTCAAGCCCATTGCGGCAAATCATGCGGTGTATAAGCGGCTCTATGGGCTTTATAAGCAGCTGCATGATGCCTTCGGGACCAAAGGATACAACCAGTCGCTGTACAATGTGATGAAAGACCTGCTGAAGATTAAAGAAGAGGTTCTCAAACAATGATGCTCAAAGAACTGCGAGAGCAGGTCTGGCAGGCCAATCTCCAGCTGAAAATCCACAATCTGGTGATTTACAGCTGGGGGAATGTGAGCGGGATTGACCGGGCCAAAGGGATTGTGCTGATTAAGCCCAGCGGGGTGGATTACGATGCGCTGCGTCCGGAGGACCTGGTGGCGCTGGATTTGGAAGGCCGGGTCGTGGAGGGTTCGCTGCGGCCTTCCTCGGATACGCCGACTCATCTGGAATTGTATCGGCGGTTTGAGAAGGTCGGCGGAATCTGCCATACGCATTCGCTCTATGCGACAATCTGGGCGCAGGCCTGCTGGGAAATCCCCTGTTTCGGCACAACACATGCGGATAATTTTTACGGGCCGGTGCCGGTGACGGACCCGATGCAGCCGGAGGAGATTGAGGGGGATTATGAGCTGAATACAGGCAAGGTGATTGTGCGGCGGTTTGCCGGGCTGGACCCGATGCAGGTGCCGGCGGTTCTGGTGGCCAATCACGGGCCGTTTACCTGGGGGCCGAATGCGGAAAAAGCGGTGGAGAACGCCGTGGTGCTGGAGCAGTGTGCGCAGATGGCTCTGGGAACACTGCAGCTGAACCCGGAACAGCTGGAGATTTCCCGCGTTTTGCTGGACAAGCACTACCTCCGCAAACACGGCAAGAACGCCTACTACGGACAGAAATAATCAGGCGGCGAAAATCGGCCTGTCAGTTTTTGCCTCGAATCCGAAGGACCGTCAGGGAATAGGGGGCGGCGGTGAAGGACTGTTTGTCACGCAGGGTTACGGGGGTGGTTTTGGGGGCGACGTCGTTCGGGGAGCGGAAGGTATTGCAGGCATCCGGCGTGTCAGCGGTCAGAAGGGTCTGGATTGCCGCAGTTTCCGTTTGAGGCAGGCCCTGCAGATTCAGAGTGAGCGTAAGGGATTGAGCATCTCCATTGATCATTTTCACAAGAATATCTCCGTTTCGGCTGTCTCGGACAGCGGAGAAGGCGAAGCGTTTTTCATCCGGCAGCATCTGGTCGAGGTCTGCCGGCAGGTATCGGTTGCCTGTATGGTTGCTGAAGAGCATCTGGACGTAGTAGTTGGCGGTCCGAAGGACCTCTGTGTTGGTAAAATAGATAAGATTTGGGTTCCACTGGGTATTTCCGTGTTTGCCGAGCAAGGGGGCATAAGAGGCCATTCGGACCAGGTCTCCGTTTCGTTCGAGGGCGGTCATATAGGCGGCTTCGGCCAGGGCGGAACGGAGGGTGTTTCGACGGTCGGGTTCATGGGCGGCGTATTCCCCCAAATAGACTTTTGATTTGGCGCGGTCGTATCGGTCATATCGTTTCAGGTTGCTCCAGAACCATTGGGGGGCTTTGTAGCCGTGTTCATCGACCATTTCGAGGTTGAGGGCGTCGGCAAATTTCCAGCCTTCTTCATAGTCGAATCCTTCGGGGTTCGGCCCGACGGTGCCGATGACAGTAATGTCGGGGTATTTGGCTTTGACGGCCCGATAGAGCATTTCGAAGCGTTCACGGAAAGCGGGTGTCATGGCATCTTCGTTTCCGATGCCCAGATATTTGAGGTGGAAGGGTTCGGGATGTCCGGCCTGGGCTCGCAGACGGCCCCAGGTCGAGTCCGGAGCACCGTTGGCCCATTCATTCAATCAGGTCCAGTACCTCCTGGATGTACTCGGGCATTTTCTCGAGGGGGACGGCCTGCTGGCCGACACCCCAGTACCGGTCGGTGTTTTGGCAGGACACGCCGGCGGCCACGACCGGAACCGGTTCAGCGCCGATGTCCTCGCAGAATTGGAAGTATTCAAAATAGCCCAGTTCGACGGTTTGATGATAGCGCCAGATGTTTTTTTGAGCTTTTCGCAGCTCCACGGGGCCGATGGTGTCTTTCCAGCGGTAAAGATTGCTGAGCCCGTCGCCGTGAACCAGGCAGCCCCCGGGGAAGCGGACGAAGCGGGGTTTTAAGTCGGCAATTATTTCCGCCAGGTCGCGGCGGAGGCCGTTTTTGCGGTTTTTGAATGTGTTTTGCGGAAACAGCGAGACCATATCGAGATAGATGACGCCGTCTCCGTGAATCCAGAGGACGATTCGGCCGCTGTCTGTGGTTTCTTTGGGATGCAGGACGGCGGAATACTGTTTCCAGTCGGGGCTCAGGGGCGGCAGGTCGCGGCTGTCCAAAATGGTTCCGTCGCGGGATTCGAGGCAGACCTGCCAGGAGAAATTTCGGCCGGGCTGCTGTCGGGCGAAGACGGAAAAGTCATACGATTCGCCGGCCTTGAAGACAATGCCGTCGAAGCCGCTGTTGGACAGGCCGACAGCGCTTCCTTCCCGCCCGGCGCGGCAGTGAAGCTCCAGATAGCAGGAATTGTTGGGACCGAGCGGGCGGGCATCGCCGATATAGGCGGTGCCGTCGCCGGAGCCGCGTTTGAGCAGCTGCCAGCCGGTCAGGGCATTCCAGTCGGGTCTGTCGAGGGCGGAATATTCAAAGGAGCGATTCTGAACCAGTTCTGCATATAAGCCCCCGTCGGCGGCATAGTTGAGGTCTTCGAAAAAGATTCCGAACAGCATCGGGCTGATGGGTTTGCCGGGGGAATCGGTCCGAATGGTTAAGGTCAGTGCCTGAGCGGACGAAAAAAAGGTCCAAAGAGCCCAAACGGCCGACAGAACGAGGTGTTGGAAAAGCCGCATGTCTGTGCACTCCTCCGTTTTTCACCCAACGTATCGCCGAGAGGAAGGTCCGTCAAGGGGACTTTTCTTGGGTTCAGATTGATTCTGCGGCAAATGGGAGTATAATGTGTTTTGGAGTTTGCGGACAGGAAGAATCTTTTTGAATCGGAGCGTGCAGGATGGCCACACCAATTCGAGTCTGTTGTGCAGTGCTGGCGGTGCTGATGCTGGGGACAGGGTGCCAGGAAAGCGGACGAAAGACCGATCGAAGGGCCCAGCTGGTCGGACAGGAAAATCTGCAGCTCAAAAAGCAGATTCAGGAAAAGGAGCGGGAGATTGAGCGGCTGAAGAAGGAGATTGAAGCCCTTCAGGAGCAGGCCCGGAAGACGGAAGAGACGCACGGCCAGACCTATGCGAAGATGCTGGAGATTGTGGCGGATCTTACCGCCCAGCTGGAGGCGTGCAAGGCGGGGCAGCCGCTGCCGGAACAAACGCCCCAGCCGCAGTGATTTCGACAGACATCTTTCCCCACAGGAGGCGCGGGGAGAGGAAAGCTGTTTTTCATTTCGGTCTTGCTGAACAATCTTTTCAGATTTTCAGTAATAAAAAGGGCGTGCTTATCGTCCATTTATAGGGCCGCTATTTCTGTTTACAGCGTTTGACCGGATAGAGATTTCTGTTAGGATAGAGCTGTTTTAGCCGAAGAATAATTCGGAGTAGAATCACTAAGGGACAAGAAGCAGGATTGCATGTGCAAAAGGTTTTGTTCAGAGTAGTGGTTGTGCTGTCGGCGGCGGCTGCTGCACTATCGGATGTGAGGTATTCTGCGGGGGCAGGAGGGGCCGGCGGAACGGTTCTTTTGGGTGCACAAGAGGAGTCGGGTCGTCAGCTTCGTGTTTACAGCGAAGCCCTTTTGCAGGGCAGCAGCGATGAAGTGCGGGTTGATGCGGCGATTGGTTTGCTGTTAAGACAGGATGCGGCAGGGCGGGAGGTTTTGATAAAGGCCTTGCGAGCGTCCGATAATTCTCCTGCTCGAGCGGCGGTTTGTCGGGCGCTGATTCGCAGTCGGGGGTTGGGGGCGAATGTCGTGCCCGCCGAACTTTTTGTCGAACCGCTGATTGAGGTTTTAATCGGTGCGGACGATGCGGTATCGAAGCTGGCGGCTGAAGCACTTTTAATCTATCGTTTTTCCGATATTGAGTCCCCGTTGACTTCTGTCGTAAAAGACGGTCAGCGGGATCTAAAGATACGTCTGAAGGGGATTTATGCGCTGCAGGTTCGCACAGAGCCGCAAGCCTTTCGGCTTTTGATTCAATTACTGGATGACTCGAATCCGGAAATTCAGCAGGCCGCCGAGCGTTCCCTTCAGGAATCGTTTGGGATTCCGATTGGGACAGGTCGTCAGGTTTGGACGGCAATTTTAGAACAGCTTCGCCAGAAAAGCCCTGAAGATATTCGTCGAGAACGGCTTCTTCGGCAGGAAATGCGTCTCCGGGAGGTTCAGGAGGAACGGGACCGCTGGCAGCGACTTTATTTGTCGGCGCTGGATAATGAATTTGAAATTCAGCCGCCGGAAGTACGCGGAAAATATTTGCTGGAACGTCTGAATTCGGATTTGGCACCGATTCGGCTGTGGGCACTTCGGAAAATCAATCGACTCAGCGGGGACATCGAGCCGTCTTTGCGGGAACGGCTTTTGGCTCTTGTCGGGGATTCCGATCGGGATGTTCGTTTCCAGGCGGCCCGCGTGCTGACAACAATGAGTGCCCTGAACCCGGCGGAAAAACTTCTGGAACAGCATAAGAAGGAGACAGATTCGCAGGTTTCGATGGCTCTCTTTGAAGCATTGGGCGAGGCCTGTTACTTTGCCTTATCGCCCGGCTCGAATATCACTCTGCCGGAGTCAATGCCGAATGAAGTGCTTGAATTGTCTTTACAATATTTGAAGAATGAGCAGCCGGCAGCGGCCAAATTGGGTGCTGAGGTTCTTCGCAAGCTGCTGGAGCGGGTTCAGGTGGATTCATTTCAGGCGACGGTCTATTTGACATCGCTGGTGGAACGGTATCGTCAGTCTGCTGCGGGCGGCAAAAGCGGAACCTTGCCGGGCGATTTGCTGATGATTATGGCCCGGTTGGCTGCACAGGGGTATCAGAGGGAGCCGGCAGGACATCTTTTCCATCAGGTTTTCATAGAGGCCGTATCAGATACAAACAGTCCTGAAGTCCGCTTGGCAGCAGCGACGGGGTTGATAGGAATCGATAAAAACGAGGCCTTCCGGATTTTTAAGGAAAAGGGGCTTGCGTCGGATTCCAATTCCGGGATTCGTCAAGTGGTTTTTGAACTGGCCGGACAAATTGGGACCAAAGAAGACCTTGAATGGCTCTCTGCCTATACAGGAGGGAACGGGACATCGGATGGTGCCTGGCAGGCATTTCGGGCTGTTTTACAAAGGCAGACGGCGGACGTTTGTATCTATTGGGCTAAAAAAGGGGCGGAAGGGGGATTTCTGCCGGAACGGACGCGTTTGATATGGGAGACGGCCGAACAAAAAGCAACGGCGGAGTCTTCGGGGCAGCTGTTGGAGGAGATTTGGTCGAATCTTTTGAAACTTGCGGAGGCAGGGAAAGATTATGCCCAAATAATAGAGATTGGAAAAAGGATTAAAGCGGGGAATCCTCGTCCGGAGTTTGTGGATTCGGTTAATCCTGTGTTGCTTCGTGCTGCCTTGTTTTCCCAGCAAAAGAATCTGACGGAATCGATTTTGAAAGAGACTTTGGGAAAAGGAGATGTTGGAAGGGGACATCCGATATCCGGTATAATTGAAGAATATTTAAGTGCATCTGAGGGAAAAGAGGAGGAAAAAAAGAGTTTTCTTGAGAACTTGAAAGAAAAGTATAATAATTATCCGAATAATCCTGAATGGTCATCGCAGATTCAATTGTGGTATGAAAAATATTATCCAAAGGGAGAAGAAAAGCCGGCAACAAATTCTACGCTCTAAAGGCGAAAAAAGATATGCCTTGTCTTGTATTTTGAAAAAAAGCGAAAAAATCTTAAAAAAAATTAGTTTTTTGTATTTGCACTTCTATTTGGCTCTGTATATACTCTCCCTTTTACAAAAACCATTAACACAGAGAGATTGTCTAAAGATTCTTGTCTGGTCATTGGTTTTTCAGGCCGGAACAAGAGGATTATTTTTTGTACCGAGTTCGGTAAGGGCTGGAAGGGAACCGGTTTGCTGCTGTAGCTCAGCCGGTAGAGCGCGTCCTTGGTAAGGACGAGGTCATGGGTTCAAATCCCATCAGCAGCTGGAAAATCAGGCATTGGCCGAAGGGGCCTTATGCTGCGTTGTTTGCATCAGAGGCGGCGTCGGGCTGGTCCTTGCGGGCCGGAGATGATAAAACGTCAATGTGATTAATAAAATGGGAGATTCAAGAATCCTTCCCTGAGCAGGAAAAAGGACTTCAGAAACAGGAGACTCAAGACATGGCGAAGGCAGTATTTGAACGAAAGAAACCGCATATTAATGTGGGAACGATTGGACATGTAGACCACGGCAAGACGACCTTGACAGCGGCGATTACGCGTGTCTGCGAATTGTGCGGCTGGTCAAAGTTTAAGTCGTATGATGATATTGCCAAGGCGTCTGAATCGCAGGGCCGCCGTGACGAGACGAAGATTCTGACGATTGCTACGGCTCACGTGGAATATGAAACGGAAACTCGCCACTATGCCCACGTGGACTGCCCGGGACATGCGGACTATGTGAAGAACATGATTACGGGGGCTGCTCAGATGGACGGGGCGATTCTGGTGGTTTCGGCCAGCGACGGCCCGATGCCGCAGACCCGTGAGCATATTCTTCTGGCCCGTCAGGTAAACGTGCCGAGAATTGTGGTCTTCCTGAACAAGGTGGATTTGGTGGATGACCCGGAACTGCTGGATTTGGTGGAGATGGAGCTTCGCGAGCTTCTGAACAAATACAACTTCCCGGGTGATGACACGCCGATTATTCGGGGTGTGGCCAACCAGGCGATGCGGGCTCAGTCTCTGGATGATCCTGCCTGCAAGCCGATTCTTGAGCTTCTGAAGGTGATGGATGAATATATTCCGATTCCGCAGCGTGAAATCGACAAGCCGTTCCTGATGCCGGTGGAAGATGTGTTCAGCATTAAGGGGCGCGGCACCGTCGGCACCGGCCGTATTGAGCGCGGTGTTGTGCGGGTCGGTGATGAAGTGGAAATCGTCGGTCTGGCCAAAGAAACCCGCAAGACGACGGTCACGGGTGTGGAAATGTTCAACAAGACGCTGGATGAAGGGCAGGCGGGTGATAACGTCGGTCTGCTGCTGCGGGGCGTTGAAAAGAAGGAGCTGGAGCGCGGACAGGTTCTGGCCAAGCCGGGAACGATTACGCCGCACACGCAGTTTAACGCGGAAGTGTACGTGCTGACGAAAGAGGAAGGCGGCCGTCATACGCCGTTCTTTGCCGGCTATCGTCCGCAGTTCTTCTTCCGGACGACGGACGTGACCGGAACGATTAAGGAAATCAAGAGCCGTGAAGGCAAGCCGGTCGAGATGTGCATGCCCGGCGACAACATCGAAATGAGTGTGGAGATTATCTCTCCGATTGCGATGGAAGAAGGGCTTCGTTTTGCGATTCGTGAAGGCGGCCGGACTGTCGGCGCCGGTGTGGTGACCAAGATTCTGGCGTAGCAGGATACAGAAGAATTCAGGGGGTGCCGCCGAGTTATATGCGGCACCTTCTTTCCCTTTTTTGCCCCGGATTTGCAGGCCGTGCAGAATCAGAGGGTGTCGAGGTTTTTATGGCAAAGGCGATTAAACGAGAATATGTTTGGCTGGAATGCAAGGAGTGCGGAGACCGCAATTATCGAACGGAAATCAACGTGCAGGGCGGGACTCCGAAGCTCGAACTGATGAAGTTCTGCAAGCGGGAGCGGAAGCACACGCTGCATAAGCTTCGCCGCAAATAGGCGAACGGGCGATTCGAGAAAGGCCAGTAGCTCAATTGGCAGAGCAGCGGTCTCCAAAACCGCAGGTTGGGGGTTCAAATCCCTCCTGGCCTGTAGGATTTTGTCATTCGGCGAAGGCCGAAGGGAGACGGATAGAAGGCCGAAAAAGGAAAAACAATGAGCATCAATCGAATTTACAAGCGCGGGCAGGCGACGTATACGCGGCTGGGGACCGGCATCGGGGTTTTTGTTCTGATTCTAATCGGATGTGCGGTGCTGTATCAGCATCTGGCGAATCAGTCGATTCTGGTTCAGACGCTGGTGCCTGCGGCGGTTTGTGTGGTCCTGAGCTGGCTGACGTTCTGGGTGATCAACAAACCGGCGGTGTCGGATTTTCTGATTGCGGCCGAAGGGGAGATTAAAAAGGTCAGCTGGTCCACCCGCCACGAAATTGCGGTCTCCACAATGGTGGTGATTACGGTGGTGATTTTGATGTCCATTGGTCTGGCGGTTGTGGATTTGTTTTTTAACTGGATATTCGGCGGCTTGATTGGATTGTTTTAACCGGGCAAGCCGGAAAGGGTCCATGGATGCAGTGGTTTGTATTGCGAGTTGCTTCGAATAAAGAAGAACAGGTCCGCGATGCACTGGAGCGGAAGCTGAAGATAGAAGGGGTTCGCTCTGTGGGCCGGATTCTGGTTCCGACCGAACAGATTAAGCGAATCCGGGGCGGCAAGCAGCGTGTGCAGAAGCGCAAGCTGTATCCGGGCTATGTGTTTATGGAGCTGGAGCCCAAGGAAGACGGGCGGATTCCGGATGATGTGTGGTATGTGATTAAAGAGACGATGGGCGTGGGGGATTTTATCGGGACGGAAGGCGTTCCGACGCCGATGCGGGACACGGATGTGGCCAAGATGCTCAAGGAAGCGGACAAGCCCGAAGATGTTCCGAATATCAAGGTGGAATTCTCCAAAGGGGATGTAGTGAAGATTCGAGAAGGAGCGTTTGAGAACTTTGAAGGCACGGTGGATTCGATTGATACCGAGCGGGGGATTGTGCGGGTGATTGTGACGATATTCGGCCGCAGCACCCCGCTGGATATTGAATACTGGCAGATTGAAAAGGTCTGAACAAAGCAAAGAGAGTGTTTCCCCTCAAGGCAGGACAGGGGGGAACAACCGGAAAGTGAGAAGAACAGGAAGCATTTATGGCGAAAGAAGTAAAAACGGTTATTAAGCTGCAGGCGCCGGGCGGACAGGCCACACCGGCCCCTCCAATCGGTCCGGCCCTCGGTCAGCATGGCGTGAATATCGGTCAGTTTGTTTCTCAGTTTAACGAGCGGACACGGGAGTTTAACGGGACAATCGTTCCGGTGGAGATAACAGTTTATACGGACCGGAGTTTTGAGTTTATCATCAAGAGTCCGCCGGCGGCTGTGCTTCTCAAACAGGAGGCCGGACTGGCCAAGGGCAGCGGCGTTCCGAACAAGGAAAAGGTCGGCAAGGTCACGCGGGCGCAGATTCGCAAGATTGCCCAGACCAAGATGAAAGACCTGAATGCCTACTCGCTGGAGAAGGCCGAGAAGATTATTGAGGGAACAGCCCGCAGTATGGGTGTGGAAGTGGTGGACTGAGCGGGCGCGGCATCAGAGGTTGTCCCGAAACATACGGAATAACTGAAAAGCGGACCACGGCTTGACAGTGGGAGCGAACCTTTTTTTCGCGAGGAAAACTATGAGAAAACGAAGCAAACGGTATCAAAACGAAGCCAAAAAGGCGGTTCAGACACCGCTGCCGCTGGCGGAGGCGGTCAAGAAGCTCAAGAGTTTCGCCTCGACCAAGTTTGACCAGTCGGTCGAAATTGCAATGCACCTGGGGATTGATACGAAGCAGGCCGAGCAGGCGGTACGCGGGGCGGTGAGTCTTCCGCACGGCATCGGCAAGGCCCGCCGGGTGATTGCGTTCTGTGAAGAGTCGGATGCAGCGGCGGCTAAGGCGGCCGGTGCTGTGGAGGCCGGAGCGGATGAGCTGATCGCCAAGGTGATGGACGGCTGGACGGATTTTGACGTGGCGATTGCCTCGCCGAAGGTGATGGGCAAGGTCGGCAAGCTTGGCCGGGTGCTGGGACCGCAGGGCAAGATGCCCTCGCCCAAGAACGGGACCGTCACACCGGATGTGGTGCAGGCCGTGAAGGAATTTACGGCCGGCAAGGTGGAGTTTCGCAACGACGCGGGCGGAAATGTGCACGCGGTCGTCGGCAAGCTCAGTTTTGACGAAGCGAAGCTGGCCGAGAACATCGATGCGTTTATCAACCATATCAAGCGGCTTCGTCCGACCTCGATGAAGGGCACTTATATTAAGAAAGTCTGCCTGAGCGCCACGATGAGTCCGAGTGTGCAGCTGGCGGTTGAGTAAAAGGGAATCCATCCGGCCGAGGGCCGGTTTGATGCTGAGGAGCGATTATGACCTACTATGTAAAGGGATTAATTCAGAAAGAGTATGAACGGCGATTGTCCGAAGCGCCGGATTTTGTGGTGCTTCAGACCATCGGACTGAACGGGATTGACAACAACCGCCTTCGGGGAGCGCTGCTGGAGAAGGGCATCCATCTGATGGTGGTGAAAAATTCGCTGATGCGGCGGGCGCTGGAGTCGCTGGGCCGTGCGGCCGGTGCGCAGCTGTTTCAGGAAGGGCCCTGCACGCTGGCCTGGGGCGGCGACAGCGTTGTGGATGTAGCCAAGGAGCTGGTGGAGTGGACCAAGAAGCTGGAGGTCCTGAAGTTTAAGGGTGCCTTTGTGGACGGCCGTGTGCTGGATGCTTCGGGCGTTTCGGAACTGGCCAAGATGCCCAATCGTCGGGAGCTTCAGGGCCGGGTGGTTCAGAGCATTCTTGGACCGGCGGGCCGGACGGTCGGCGCCATGCTGGGACCGGGCGGCGTGATTGCCGGCTGCATCAAGAGCCTGATCGAGAAAAAGGAAAAGGCGGCGTAAAAGCCGTTTCTGAACGCATGAAATCAATGAAGGTTTGGCCGACCGGTTGTCCCGCCCAGCGGGTTAAATGGGACGGCGGAGTCCCGCTACCGGTGGCCGCTGGAAATACAGGAGTTTGAAACGATGTCAGAGAGAACATTCAGCCAGGAGATCAAGGAACTGGGGGATAAGATTGTCGGCTTAACGCTGCTGCAGGCCAAGGAATTGGCGGATTATCTGAAAGAGGTTCACGGAATCGAGCCCGCCGCCGGCGGTGCGGTGATGGTGGCCGGCCCTGCGGCGGCAGGCGGTGGAGCGGCGGCCGCTGCCCCGGCAGAAAAGACCAGCTTTACCGTGATTTTAAAGTCGTTCGGCGACCAGAAGATTCAGGTCATCAAGGAAGTCCGCGCCCTGACGGGTCTGGGCCTGAAAGAAGCCAAGGATCTGGTGGACGGCGTGCCGAAGCCGGTAAAGGAAAATGTGAGCAAGGAAGAAGCCGAAGCGGCTCGCAAGCAGCTGGAAGCGGCCGGTGCGGTTGTGGAAATTCAGTAAGGAAGTTTGCCGACGTGTCGGCGGAAACGTTTTCGACGGTTCATCGAGAACAGACGAGTGCAGACAGGTTCGACGAATCCGGCGAGGGCCGGAGGGTCGAACCTGCTGCTGGTTTATTGCGCACGGAGCGGAGAATGCTCCGAATGAACTGAAGGCGGTGTTTGGTTTGGGAAAACCGACAGCCCAAGGCGGGTTCAGAAGATCCTAAGGGAGATAAGGTCGAATGAAATCACGAAATGTCCGGGTTTTCGGGAAAATCGGAGATGCGGTGCCGATTCCGAATCTGATTGAAGTGCAGATTGCCAGTTATGAACGGTTTCTGCAGGCGGATGTGCCGATGTCCAAACGGAAGGACATCGGTCTGGAGGCCCTCTTCCGGGAGATCTTTCCCATCGTCAGCTATGACAAGACGATGGAGCTGGAATATCTGGGCTACGAATTGGAAAAGCCGCGTTATACGATTGAACAGTGCCGGGAACTGCGGCTGACCTACGGGTATCCGCTGAAGATTCACTGCCGCCTGAAACGCAAGGACGCCGGTGTGGTGGCCGAGCAGGGGATTTACCTGGGCGAGATTCCGGTGATGATCGGCGGCGGAGAATTTATCATCAACGGGGCCGAGCGAGTGATTGTCAATCAGCTGCATCGAAGTCCGGGTGTGGATTTTGTGATTGACAGCAAGGACGGCGACCGGATTCTGCACGGGGCGCGGATTATTCCCGAACGGGGCAGCTGGATCGAGATGTCGGTGACCAAGAAGGATGTGCTGGTGATTCGGATTGACCAGTCTGGCAAGATTCCGGCGACGACCTTCCTGCGGGCAATGGATGAGAGATACAGCAAGACCGAAGACCTGCTGCGGCTGTTTTACAAGACCGAGACGGTCAAGGTCAAAAAGCTGGAGCCGACGATGTGGGCGGTCGGTCCGATTGTGGACACGGAGACGGGGGAGATTCTCGTCGAAGCCGGCGCCCAGCTGGGCGATGCGGTGACGGCGATTCAGGCCAGCTCCCTGGAAACTGTCGAGGTGATTCGCGAGGCATCCGACCCGCTGATTCTCAATACGATTGCGAAGGACGGCTGCGACAGCCATGAAGAGGCGCTGCTGAAGCTGTATGCCCGGCTGCGTCCGGGCAATCCGGCCCAGATTGAAAAGGCCAAGGCGCTGTTTGAGGAGAAGTTCTTTGATACGAACCGCTACCGGCTGGGGGCGGTGGGGCGTTTCCGCCTGAACCGCAAGTTCCATCAGAATGTGGATGAGCGGGAGATGACACTTCGGGCGGAGGACTTCATCAATACGATTCGGTATATTCTGGACCTTCGCAGCAATAAAGGTCAAGTGGATGACATTGACCATCTGGGCAACCGGCGTCTGCGGACGATTGATGAGCTGGCGGCCTCGGAGATTCGCAAGGGGCTGCTGAAGCTTTGGCGGACGGTCCAGGAGCGGATGAGCATGAAGTCGCCGGAGGAGATTGAGCGGATTGCCGACCTGGTGAACAGCAAGAGCGTCTCCAGCAGCGTGGAGTTTTTCTTCGGGCGGGGCGAACTGAGCCAGGTGGTGGACCAGACCAACGCGCTCAGCCAGCTGACGCATGAGCGGCGTCTGAGTGCGCTGGGACCCGGCGGTCTGAACCGCAAACGGGCGGGCTTTGAAGTGCGCGACGTGCACATCAGCCATTACGGGCGCGTCTGTCCGATTGAAACGCCGGAAGGCACGAACATCGGTCTGATTGTCTCGCTGGGCATTTTTGCCAAGGTGGATGAATACGGCTTTCTGGTGACGCCGTACCGGAAGGTCAAGGACAAGAAGGTAACGGATGAAATCGTGTATCTGCGGGCGGATGAGGAGATGGAGGCGATTTTTGCTCCGCCGAGCATGATTGACCCGGCGACGATGAAGCTGCGGGACGGGTTGGTGCTGGCCCGGGAGAAGGGCGACCTGACGCAGGTGGACAGTTCGCTGGTCAATTACGTGGACGTTTCCCCGCGGCAGATTGTCGGGGTTTCGGCGGCGCTGATTCCGTTCCTGGAACACGACGACGCCAACCGGGCGCTGATGGGTTCGAACATGCAGCGGCAGGCGGTGCCGCTTCTGGTGACGGAGCCGCCGCTGGTGGGGACCGGAATGGAAGAGCCGGTGGCGCAGAACTCAAGTATGGTGGTTCGTGCCCGTCAGAGCGGAACGGTGACAGCCGTCGATGCGATGCGGATTGTCATCAACGGGACGGACGAATATCGGCTGCACAAGTTTGTGGGGCTCAACGAGCGGACCTGTCTGAATCAGAAACCGATTGTCAAACTCGGCGAGAAGGTCAAGAAGGGACAGATTATTGCTGACGGCGGCGGCACCAGCCAGGGCGTGCTGGCGCTGGGGCGCAACGTGCTGGCGGCGTTTGTTCCGTTTGACGGATACAACTTTGAAGACGCTATTCTCATCAGCGAGCGGCTGGTGCAGGATGATGTATATACGAGCATTCATATTGATGAGTTTACGGTCGAAGTGCGTGAAACCAAGCTGGGCCGCGAGGAGTTTACGCGGGATATTCCCAATGTGAGTGAAAAGGCCCTCCGCAATCTGGATGAAAACGGCATTGTCCGCGAAGGCACGCGTGTCGGACCGGGCGACATTCTGGTGGGCAAGGTTTCGCCCAAGAGCAAGACGGAACTGACGCCGGAAGAAAAGCTGCTGCACGCGATTTTCGGGCGGGCCGGCGAAGATGTGAAAAATGATTCGCTGGAGGTTCCCAGCGGGTTTGAAGGCGTGGTGATTAAAACCCGCCACTTTATGCGCCGCGGCGGGGGGACGGAAGAACAGCGCAAGCAGCAGAAGCAGAAGATGAAGAAATATGAAGAAGAAATGGTTGCCAAGGAATGCGCCGTCTTCCGGAAGATGATGGAGGAGATTCACCGGGAGCTGGGCATTGAAGTGGTGGACCCGAACACCAAGCAGCGGGTCGGTGTCAGTGATAATATTGACGTGCTGTATGAGCAGGTCGAGAACTTTGATATTTCCTGGATCAAGCCGGCTAAAGTACGGGAGGATGCCCAGAAGATTGTGGACCGGTACTGGCCGAACATAGTAGCCCTGCAGGAAGAGAAGAAGCATGAACTGGACCGGCTCAAACACGGCGATGAACTGCCCAGCGGGGTGCTGGAGATGGTCAAGGTGTATGTGGCGACCAAGCGGACGCTTTCGGTCGGCGACAAAATGGCCGGTCGTCACGGAAATAAGGGCGTCATCGCCAAGATTATGCCGGTGGAAGATATGCCGTTCCTTGAAGACGGAACGCCGGTGGATATTTGTCTGAATCCGCTGGGTGTTCCCAGCCGTATGAACGTCGGACAGATTCTGGAGACGCATCTGGGCTGGGCGGCCAAGGTGCTGGGCTTTGATGCGATTACCCCGGTGTTTGACGGAGCGACGGAAGAGGACATTCGGGCGGTTATTGAAGAGGCCAACCAGCATGTCCGCAGCCGCATCAAGGAGATTGAGGAGAAGAAGCAGGCTCCGCCGGCGGAGGAGCTGTTTACGCAGATCCCGCCGATGCTGAAGGCGCGGATTTATGACGGGCGGACCGGCGAGCCGTTTGACCAGGAAGTGACCATCGGCTACATCTATATGATGAAGCTGCATCATCTGGTGGATGACAAGATTCACGCCCGCTCGACGGGACCGTACAGTCTGATTACGCAGCAGCCGCTGGGCGGCAAGGCCCGCACGGGCGGCCAGCGGTTCGGTGAAATGGAAGTCTGGGCGCTGGAGGCGTACGGGGCGGCCTATACGCTGCAGGAGCTGCTGACGGTTAAGAGCGATGATATTGAAGGGCGCACCAAGATTTATGAGTCGATGGTCAAGGGTACCAATACGCTCGAGGCGGGCACCCCGATTTCCTTTGATGTGCTCTGCAACGAAATCCGCGGTCTGGGTCTGAATATTCAGCTGGAGAAAAAACGGCTCGGTGCAGTGCCGCTGTAAGCGGGGAACTTTTTTTGGTGCGAAAACAAACGAAAACAGGATATAAAACGGAGCGGGTCCTATTATGGCAGAGACGATTTACGATCGAATCAATGATTACGGTTCGGTGAAGATTTCGCTGGCCAGTCCGAACGATATTCGGAGCTGGTCGTTTGGGGAGGTCCGCAAGCCCGAGACCATTAACTACCGAACCTATCGGCCGGAAAAGGACGGATTGTTCTGTGAGCGGATTTTCGGTCCGGAACGGGACTGGGAGTGCGCCTGCGGCAAATACAAGGGGACGAAGTTTAAGGGGATTATCTGCGACCGGTGCGGGGTGAAGGTAACGCACAGCCGGGTGCGGCGCAAGCGGATGGGGCATATCAACCTGGCAGCACCGGTGGTTCATATCTGGTTTTTCAAAGCGATGCCGAGCCGGCTGAGCACACTGCTGGGGATGAAAACCACAGACATTGAAAAGATTGTGTACTTCCAGGACTATGTGGTTACGGACCCGGGGCAGAGCCCGCTGAAGGCCAAGCAGCTGCTGACGGAGGATGAATATCGGGATGCCCTCAGCAAATACGGCAACTGTTTTAAGGCCTCGATGGGGGCGGAGGCGATTAAGGAACTGCTCAGCAAGCTGGATTTGGCGGCGTTGAGTGAAGAACTGCGGGCGGCGATCAATGAGACGACCAGCAAGCAGAAGATTAAAGACCTGACCAAGCGTCTGAAGCTGGTGAATGCGATTCGGGCCAGCGAAAACAAGCCGGAGTGGATGGTGCTGGAGGTGATTCCGGTGATTCCGCCGGATTTGCGGCCTCTGGTGATGCTCGAGAGCGGCAATTTTGCGACCAGCGACCTGAACGATTTGTATCGGCGGATTATCAACCGCAACAACCGTCTGAAGAAGCTGATTGACCTGAATGCGCCGGAAGTGATTATCCGCAACGAGAAGCGGATGCTTCAGCAGGCGGTGGATTCGCTGCTGGACAACGGGCGGTGCCGTCGGCCGGTGCTGGGCAGCAACAACCGTCCGCTCAAGAGCCTGACGGATATGATCAAGGGCAAGCAGGGGCGCTTCCGCGAGAACCTGCTGGGCAAGCGAGTGGACTATTCGGCCCGGTCGGTGATTGTGGTGGGGCCGCACCTGAAGCTGTATCAGTGCGGTCTGCCCAAGAAGATTGCGCTGGAGCTGTATCAGCCGTTTATCATCCGCAAACTCAAGGAGCGGGGTCTGGCCGATACCATCAAAAGCGCCAAACGGATGCTTGAGCGGCGGGATGAGCAGGTGTGGGATATTCTGGAGGAAGTGATTCATCAGCATCCGGTTTTGCTGAACCGGGCCCCGACGCTGCACCGGATGGGCATTCAGGCCTTTGAACCGGTGCTGGTGGAAGGAAACGCGATTATGCTTCACCCGCTGGTCTGCGGCGGCTTTAATGCGGACTTTGACGGCGACCAGATGGCGGTGCATCTGCCGCTGAGTATTGAAGCGCAGGTGGAAGCGCATACACTGATTATGTCCACGAACAACATTTTCTCGCCCGCCAACGGTTCGCCGATGCTCAACGCTTCGCAGGATATCGTGCTGGGCAACTTCTACATCACCTATATGGCGGACAAGCAGAAGGGCGAGGGGATGTGCTTCCGCGACCCGATGGAGGCGATTACGGCTCTGAATCTGGGCGTTGTAAGCCCACACGCGCGGGTCAAGGTTCGTCTGCCGGAGAGCAAAGAGGTGCTGGGCGAGCGGGGCCGGGAAAAAGGGCCGGTGATTGAGACGACGCCCGGGCGGTGTCTGTTTAATGACATTCTGCCGCCGGAACTGCCGTTCTACAACATTGTGATGGACAAGAAACGGCTGGGCCAGGTGATTGAAGACGCCTATAAAAAGGCCGGCTGCCGGGCGACAATTAACCTGCTGGATGACATCAAGGAATTGGGCTTCAAGCAGGCGACCCTGTCGGGGATGAGTTTCGGCCTGATGGACCTGCGGATTCCGCCGGAGAAGCAGGCGATTATCGAAGCGACCCAGAAAAAGGTGGACCGCATTATGAAGAACTTCAATGCGGGTGTTCTGACGGAAGGGGAGCGTTACAACCAGATTATTGACGCCTGGACCCATGCCCGCGTGCAGGTGACCAATGCGATGATGCGGGCGATGCAGAACGACGTACGCGACGGCAAGCCCTATCTGAACCCGATTTGGGTGATGCGTCACTCGGGCGCCCGCGGCAGCATCGACCAGATTCAGCAGCTGGCCGGCATGCGTACTCTGATGGCCAAACCCAGCGGCGAAATTATTGAAACGCCGATTAAGTCAAACTTTCGCGAAGGTCTGAACGTGCTGGAATACTTCAGCTCGACGCACGGGGCCCGCAAGGGTCTGGCGGATACGGCTCTGAAGACGGCCGACTCGGGCTATCTGACGCGAAAGCTGGCGGATGTGGCCCAGAATGTGATTATCCGGGAACATGACTGCGGCACGCTGCAGGGGATTACAAAATCGACGGTGTACAAAGGTGAGACCGTGGACGTGCCGCTCAAGCAGCTGATTATCGGCCGCACGGCCCGCGACAACATCCGCAACCCGATTACGGACGAGATGATTGTTCGTGAAAACGAGGTGATTACGCCGGAAGCGGCGGAGAAGATTGAGCAGCTGGGTCTGGAGGCGATTCGCGTCCGGAGCCCGCTGACCTGCGAAAGTCCGCTGGGGGTGTGTGCCAAGTGCTATGGGTGGGATTTGAGCACAGGCCAGCTGGCGGAGGAAGGCCTGGCGGTGGGCATCATTGCCGCTCAGTCGATCGGGGAGCCGGGAACCCAGCTGACAATGAGAACCTTCCACACCGGCGGGATTGCGGCGGTGTCTCTGATTGAAACGGATCAGAAAGCCCCGCGTGACGGCATTGTCAAATATCTGGACCTGAATGCAGTGGAGACGGAAGTCGAAGGGCAAAAGGTGCTGATTGCTCTGAAGCGCAGCGGCGAAATGCTGCTGGTGGATGAAAAAGACCGTGAGTTGGAGCGGTTTAAGGTGCCGTACGGCGGGACGATTCTGGTGCAGGAAGGCCAGCGGGTCAAGAAGGGCGAGCGTTTGTTTGCCTGGGACCCGCACCGTGTGCCGATTCTGGCCGAGGTGGCCGGCATGGTTCGGCTGGTGGATGTCATCGAAGGCGAGACGATGCGTCTGGAAGAAGAGCGCAAGGGCCAGCGCGGCAAGCCGGTGATTATTGAACACAAAGGCGACAAGCACCCGCAGGTGATTATTGAAGATAAAGACGGCAAGATTTTGGACGTGCACTATCTGCCGGCCAAGGCCCGCGTGGAGGTCGAAGAGGGACAGGAAGTCAAGGCAGGGGCTCTGCTGGCTCGTCTGCCTCGCAGTTCCAGCGGGACGCAGGATATTACCGGCGGCCTGCCTCGTGTGACGGAAATCTTTGAGGCCCGCAAGCCCAAAGAACCGGCGGCGATGGCGGAAATCAGCGGTGTGGTGGAGCTGAAGACCGACAAGCGACGCGGCAAGATGACCATTATTATCCGCAATGAAAGCGGAATGGAAAAGGAACACCATGTTCCGCGCGACCGTCATTTGAACTTCCACACCGGAGACCATGTTCAAGCCGGGGATGCCCTGACGGACGGGCCGCTGGTTCCGCATGATATTCTGCGGATTAAGGGAGAAGAAGCCCTGCAGCGGTATCTCCTGCGGGAGATTCAGAATGTGTACCGAGCGCAGAGTGTGAACATTAATGATAAACACATTGAAATCATCATTGCCCAGATGATGAACAAGGTGGAGATTGATTCGGTGGGCGACAGTCCCTTCCTGCCCGGCGAAGTGGTGGATAAGACGGAGTTCCGCCGGGTCAATGCGGAATTGAGCAAGAGTCTGCGTGTTGTGGAAAAAGGCGATACAGACCTGCAGGAAGGCCAGTTGGTATCCAAGGAAGTTCTGGAGGCGGCCAATGAAAAGGCGGCGATGCTGGGCGGAACGCCCGCCAAGGGCAAAAAGCCGCGTCCGGCTACGGCTAATACGCTGCTGCTGGGCATCACGAAGGCCTCGCTGCAGTCGGAAAGCTTCATTTCTGCAGCCAGCTTCCAGGAAACGACAAAGGTCTTGACAGAGGCGGCGCTGGCGGGTAAAGTAGACTATTTGCTGGGTTTGAAGGAAAATGTGATTTTGGGACATTTGATCCCGGCAGGGACGGCGTTCAAGCGTCATTTGGATATTCGAATCAAGCATTTGGCCGAGCCGCCTGTGCCCAAGCAGCTTGAGGAACTTCGTGAGGCCAAAGAGGCCGAAGCGGCCAAAGATCGAGCGGTCAAGGCGGCGTTGGGTCTTGAATAGGAAGTGTGAAAAAAGACTTTATTTGGAGTTAAAATGCCTACAATTAACCAGTTGGTAAGAAAAGGCCGGAGCAAAAAAGGCAAAAAGAGAATTTCCGATATCAGCGGCAGCCCGCAGAAGCGGGGGGTCTGTCTGATTGTTCGAACCCAGACCCCCAAAAAGCCGAACTCGGCTTTGCGGAAGATTGCCCGTGTGCGTCTGACCAACGGCAAAGAAGTGACGGCGTATATTCCGGGGATTGACCACAATCTACAGGAACACAGTACAGTGCTGATTCGAGGCGGGCGTGTTCACGACCTGCCCGGTGTTCGCTATCATATCATTCGCGGCGTGCTGGATGCCGCCGGTGTGGCCGGACGCAAGCAGGGACGCAGCAAGTACGGAGCCAAGAAGGCCTAAGGAACCGGTTTTTTCAAACCGTTTTGGAGCGATAAGACAAGAGCAAAGGTGAATGTATGGCAACAAAAAAGTTTACAGCTTCCTACGAAATGTTAAAACCGGATCCGGTTTATCACAGCAAGACCGTCTCGAAGTTTATCAACTGCCTGATGTGGGAAGGCAAGAAGAGCAAGGCCAGCAAGATTTTTTATGAGGCAATGAAGATAATCCAGGAGAAAATGCCGGATGTCCCGCCGCTGGAGGTGTTTGAAACGGCAGTGGAAAACGTCAAGCCGATCTTGGAGGTTCGCAGCAAGCGAGTCGGCGGTGCCAGCTATCAGGTGCCGATGCAGGTGCGTCCTGCGCGTCAGCAGTCGCTGGCCTTTCGGTGGATTATTGCGGCGGCCCGCGGCAAGGGCGGAAAGCCGATGCATATCCGGCTGGCTTCCGAACTGATGGATGCCTATAAGAAGGAGGGAACCGCCATTACGACCCGCGAGAACGTGCATCGAATGGCCGAGGCCAACAAGGCCTTTGCTCACTTTGCCTAGTAGTCGCAGGAAATAAACTGCCACGGTTTTTGAACAGAAAAACCGTGGCAGTTTTTTTATTCTAAAACAGGATAGACATTCGGAAATGTCCGAAAAGGAATCAACGTCTAACGATGAGCGAACGACTGAAAAAACTGAGAAATATCGGGATTATGGCTCACATTGACGCGGGCAAAACGACCGTCAGTGAGCGGATTTTGTACTTTTCCGGAAAGACCTATAAAATCGGCGAAGTTCATGAAGGAACCGCCGTAATGGATTATCTGGAGGAGGAGCAGAAACGGGGTATTACGATCACCTCGGCGGCCACCAAATGTTTCTGGAACGGTCATATCATCAATCTGATTGATACGCCGGGGCATGTGGATTTTACGGCGGAAGTCGAGCGGTCTTTGCGGGTTTTGGATGGGGCGATAGCAGTATTTGATGCATCCGAAGGGGTTCAGGCGCAGAGCGAGACGGTCTGGAGGCAGGGGAAGAAGTACGGACTGCCGTGTCTGTGCTTTGTTAATAAGATGGACAAAATCGGGGCGGATTTTGATATGTGTGTGGCCAGCATTCGGGAGAAGCTGCAGGCCCATCCGGTCCCGATTCAGATTCCCATCGGGGCGGAAAGCGATTTTGTCGGGCTGGTGGATTTGATTGAAGAGAAGGCGTTCTTTTATGACCAGCTGGAGGTAGGGGCGGACTGGCGGGAGGAGCCGATACCCGATTCGCTGAAAGACCATGCGCAGGTGGCGCGTCATGATTTGATTGAGGCGGCGGCGGAATTTGATGAAGAGCTTCTGGATGCGTACCTGCATGACCGTCCGGTGTCGGCCCAGCAGCTGTATCGGGCGATTCGCAAGGGAACTGTGGAGGGAAGGCTGCATCCGGTTCTGGTTGGGGCGGCGCTGCGGAATATGGGGATTCGGCGGCTTTTGAATGCGGTGTGTGATTTCCTGCCTTCGCCGCTGGACCGTCCGCCGGCGATTGCTTTTCGGGGGGAAAAGCAGGAACAGAAGGTGGAAATTGTTCCGGATGAGAAAAAGCCGTTTGTGGCGCTGGCGTTTAAGATTACGGCGGATAAGCACGGGGATTTGTATTTTCTGCGGATTTATCAGGGAACGCTGCGGAAGGGCAGCCGGGTCCTGAATACCAACCGAAACCGCAAGGAGAATATTACGCGGATTTTTGAGATGCATGCCAATGAACGGTTTCTGCTGGATGAGGCGAGGGCCGGAGAAATTGTGGCGGTTGTGGGACTCAAAGAGACTCTGACGGGGGATACGCTGACGGATACGCATTATCCGGTGCAGCTGGAAAGCATTCGTTTTCCGGAAACAGTGATCAGTATGTCGATTGAGCCGAAGTCGGCGGCGGACCGAACCAAACTCGGTGAGGCGCTTCGGATTCTGCGCCGTGAAGACCCGACGTTTGACCATACCTATGATGAAGAGACCGGCCAGACCTTAATCAGCGGGATGGGAGAACTGCATTTGGAGATTCTTCAGCATAAATTAATCCGGGATTTGGGTGTGGATGTCCGGGTTGGGAAGCCGCGTGTTGCCTATAAAGAGACTATCAGTGTGCCTGCCGAAGGGGAAGGCAAGTTTGTCAAGCAAACAGGCGGGCGAGGGCAGTACGGTCATGTGATTATCCGAGTGGAGCCGAATCTGGATGAGAACGGCAATCTGTGCAGAGAAAATGTTTTCGTGAATGCTGTCATCGGCGGAACAGTCCCCAAAGAATATATTCCGGCTGCTGAAAGCGGCATCCATGAGGGATTGGGCAGCGGGCCGCTGGCGGGCTATCCTGTTGTAGGCGTTAAGGTTACGTTATTAGACGGCTCCTATCATTCTGTGGATTCATCGGATTTGGCGTTTGAACAGGCCGGTGTGCTGGCGATTCGAGATGCCCTTTCGAAGGCCCAGCCGATTCTGCTGGAGCCGATTATGCGGGTGCAGATTATTATCCCGGACCAGTATTTTGGGGCGGTTCAGGGCAATCTGATTTCCCGACGAGGAGTGATTACGAACACGGAGCTGCACGGGACAACGCGGGTGATTGATGCCCGAGTGCCACTGGCGGAAATGTTCGGCTATTCGGGGGAACTTCGCGGGGCAACGGCCGGACGGGGAAGTTTTACAATGGAACCGCTGACCTACGAACGGGTGCCGGAACAAATTTCAGAAAAAATTCTTTTAGGATATTGACAGAATTTTCCGGAAAAGTTATATAGGTTGGTTTTGCGGCTTAGCGAGCAGAGAAGGGACTTCTTTGCGTACCGAGTTGGAGCCGCACATGTCGAAAAACAAGTGCATGGATGGTAGAAAGCCCAAAAGGGCAGCGAGAACAGGGTAAATGGACTTGATATGTCCTGTTCAAAGGCGTCTGAAGGAAGGCGTCTGATCTAAGGGAGGCCCGAAAGAGTGCCTTACCTGCCTAAAAAGGTCAAAAAGCGGTTTTTTTGTATTTAAACCGTTTTTTGCCTGAAAATTTTCTTGTTTTACAAGAAAGAAGCGGTTATTTTGTTCCGCTTTCAATAATAAGGACATTGAAGGTAGACAAAGAATAAGGGACAGTCATGGCAAGCGAAACAGAACGAATTCGTATCCGGATGGAGGCCTATGACCATCGGGCATTGGACAGTTCCGCCAAGGAAATCGTGGAGCAGGCCCGGCGTACCAATGCTTTGGTGAGCGGTCCGATTCCGTTGCCGACCCGGATTGAGCGGTATACCGTTCTTCGCAGTCCCCATGTGGACAAGAAATCTCGGGAACAGTTTGAGATGCGCACGCATAAGCGTCTGATCGATATCTATGATGCCAATGCCCGCACGGTGGAAGCCCTGAACCGGCTTGTTGTCCCTGCGAGCGTTTTTGTCAAGATAAAGGCTTGATGACGGCTGCCGCAGGAGTGGATTGCGACCCAATAAGGATTTCGACAATGGTGATGTTGCTCGGTAAAAAAGTAGGAATGACTCAGGTCTATGATGATGCAGGGCGGATGACGCCTGTGACAGTTCTCCAGGCCGGTCCGTGCACGATTCTTCAGGTGAAAACGCCGGAGAAAGACGGATATTGTGCTCTGCAGCTCGGGTTTGATGATGTGAAGCCCTCTCGGGTTAAGAAACCGCAAAAAGGGCATGCGGACAAGGCGGGCACGGCGGTAAAGCGTTTTGTTCGGGAATGGCGTCTATCGGAGCAGCCGAAAGAGGAGTATAAACCGGGGTCTTTGCTGGATGTGAAGATTTTTGAAGGGGTTCAGTATGTGGATGTCAGCGGCATCAGCAAAGGCAAGGGATTTGCCGGCGTGATGAAGCGGCACGGGTTCGGCGGACAGCCGGCCTCTCACGGAACGGAGCGCAAGCACCGTTCGCCCGGGTCTTTGAGCGGACACGGCAGCGACCGCGGTCACGGCGGGAATATCAAGAAAGGCAAGCGGATGGCCGGTCATATGGGGATGGACCGCGTCACCAGCCGCAATCATAAACTGGTCTGGATTGATGCAGAAAACAACCTGTTGGCGGTGAAAGGTCCGGTTCCTGGGCCCGCCGGCGGGTATGTGGAAATCCGAACAGCGAAGACAAAGAAGTAAAAGCCCTTTCAGAATGGAAGGCTGGTAAGAGCAATGATTGATGTAGCAGTTTACAATCGAGAAGGGCAGGAAGTTGACCGGATTCAGGTCAATGAAGACGTCTTGGGCGGTCATGTTCGAGCGGCCCTGCTGAAGCAGGCGATAGTGATGTATCACGCCAATCGGCGTGTAGGGACGGCGGCGACGAAAAACCGCGGCCGTGTGGAAGGGTCCACCCGAAAGCTGTATCGGCAGAAGGGGACCGGAAACGCCCGAATGGGTACGATTCGAACCTGTTCGCGTCGGGGCGGCGGTGTGGCGTTTGCCAAGCTGCCCCGGGATTTCAGCCAGCGGATGCCCAAGAAGCAGCGTCAGCTGGCGCGGGATTCGGCGATTCTGGCCAAGTTGCAGAGCGGGCAGGTGGTTGTGGTGGATGAGCTGGCGTTTTCCGAACCCAAGACGAAGGAATTTGCCCGGGTACTGAAGAATCTGAAGATTGACCGCAGCTGTCTGGTGACGATTCCGAAGCTGGATGAGAATTTGTACAAATCCGCACGGAATGTTCCGAAAGTGGATGTGATGGTGGTTTCGGACCTGAATGCCGGCGATATCTGCAATAAGCAGAAGATGCTTTTTACGAAAGAGGCGTTTCTGTCCGTCGTAAATCGACAGACCAATACGAATTAACGGGGAACAGCCGTGAATGAATATGCGATTATAGTTCGGCCGATTATTACGGAACAAAGCATTCACTTTGCCAATGCGCGGAATGTGTATGCGTTTGAGGTGAATCCGAAAGCCAACAAGGTTCAGATTCGCCAGGCGATTGAGAAGATTTACAACGTGAAGGTTCGGGATGTCCGCACGGCCCATGTGAAGGGGAAACCCCGCCGCCGCGGGCGTTTCTTCACCCATACCAAGGCCTGGAAAAAGGCCTGGGTTGTGCTGCAGGATGAGTATCGGATTGATTTGTACTAAATAAGGGAATGCACTATGGCCATTCGAGTTTATAGACCGACCAGTCCCGGGCGCCGCAATGCTTCGGTGATTGATTATAAGAAGGAATTGACGGCGTTTCGTCCGGAGAAGAGTTTGTGTGTCCGCATCAAAAAGAGCGGCGGCCGAAACAATACCGGAGAGACGACAGTTCGGTTCCGCGGGGGCGGCGGGCGCCGGATTTACCGGATTATCGATTTCAAGCGGAATAAGGACAATATGCCGGCGAAGGTTCTGACGATTGAGTATGACCCGAACCGCAACTGCTTTATCTCGCTGGTGCAGTACGAAGACGGTGAGAAACGCTACATTCTGGCTCCGCAGGGTATTCAGGTGGGGCAGACGGTCGAAAGCGGCCCTTCGGTGGAGCCGAAAGTCGGCAATGCAATGCCGCTGGAGTTTATTCCGGTGGGTGTGGAGATTCACAATATTGAGCTGGAGGCAGGTCAGGGCGGCAAACTGGTTCGCACGGCCGGGGGTGTCGCCCGTGTGATGGCCAAGGAAGGGGACTGGGTGACGATTATTCTGCCCAGCGGTGAAATGAGAATGGTTCGCAAGGAATGCCGGGCGACCATCGGGCAGCTGAGCAATTCGGATTATCAGAACGTCAAGGTCGGCAAGGCCGGCCGGAATCGTCATAAGGGAATTCGCCCGCATGTTCGCGGAAAAGCAATGAACCCGGTAGCGCACCCGCTGGGCGGCGGTGAGGGCCGTGCCAACGGCGGTCGGCATCCGTGTTCTCCGACGGGTGTGCTGGCCAAGGGCGGCAAGACACGGAATCCGCGCAAGGTGAGCAGCCGACGGATTATTCGCCGCCGCAAGAGCAATCAGGGTGTTCAGTTAGTGCTGTAGGCCGGATGAGGCAAGAGCAACAGAAAACAAAGAGGTAGTTGAATGGGACGCTCGCGAAAAAAAGGGCCGTATGTCGATGAGAAGTTGTATCTGAAGGTCCGTCGTCAGATGGAAACGGGCAGCAAAGAACCGATTAAGACATGGGCTCGTGCCTGCACGGTGATACCGGAGTTTGTCGGGTATACTTTTTTGGTCCACAACGGAAAGATGTTCCATAAAGTTTTTATTACAGAAGATATGGTGGGCCATAAACTGGGAGAATTTTCAATGACCCGCACGTTCCGCGGTCACTCCGGAGCCAAGAAAGAAGAGGCCAAATAAGTTTTTTCAACGTGTGAATCAGGAAGGAAAATCGACCCAATAAGGTTGTGAACTTATGCTGAATGTAAAGAAATTCAATCAGATTTGCCGGCAGCGGAAGATGACGCTCCAGCAGCTGGCGGGTCATCTGGCCCGCGGCGGCCGCAGCGAGCAGGATGCGGTTCGGGCGCTTCGAAACTGGCGGAAGGGATTTCTGACACCGACGCCTACTTCAGAAGACGTCCGCCGGCTGGCGGAAGCCCTGGGGGTGGAAGTCCAGGATATTTCTCAGTGGCGGGCGATGTACCGCTATGCTCCGATGTCGCCCCGCAAGGTGCATTTGGTTACACAGCTGATTCAGGGGCGTGAGGTTCAGGAGGCGCTGGATATCCTCCAGTTCACTCGGAAGCGCGCGGCGGAAGCGGTTCGAAAGGTCCTGCAGAGCGCCATTGCCAATGCGGATGAACAGGAGGCGGATGTGGAGAATCTGGTTGTGTCGGAAGCGAGGGTCGATCCGGCAGGGCGTCGAATCGGCACCAAAGCATGGCGGGCCAAAGACCGCGGTCGTGCTCATCCGATTCGCAAAGAGGCCAGTCATATTATTGTTTCTGTATCCCAGCAATAATCGGAAATTGAGGCATTTATGGGTCAAAAGACATCGCCGATCGGGTTTCGAACAGGTATCACGCTGCCGTGGCAGAGCACGTGGTTTGCTCCGAAGGCCAACTACGGGGAGTTTTTGATTGAGGATTACAAATTGCGGGAGTACGTGGACAAGAAATTCAACCGTCAGCCCCCGTACGCAGCGGTCTCGAAGGTGGAGATTGCCCGAACCCGCAATGAAGTCAAGGTAACCCTTCATACGGCCCGACCGGGAATGGTGATTGGTCCAAGAGGTACGGAAGTTGACAAACTGCGTGAGGAACTCGAGGCGCTGATCGACCGCAAGGTGAGCATCAATGTGATTGAAATCAAAGAGCCGAATCTGGATGCGACGCTGGTCGCGGAGAGCATTTCAGAACAGATTAAGAAACGGGCGGCGTATCGGCGTGCAATGAAGACGGCCTGTGAGAATGTGATGAATGCCGGCGCACTGGGGGTCAAGATTATCTGCAGCGGGCGTCTGGCGGGGGCGGAAATTGCCCGCAGTGAAACCCAGAAGATGGGCTCGATTCCGCTGCAGACGCTGGATGCGAATGTGGATTACGGTCTGGCGGTTGCTCGCACGACCTATGGTACAATTGGAATTAAAGTATGGATTTATAAAGGGAAATTCGGGGAAGAGGCGATTGCCAAGGCTCCGGTAAAGCCGCGTCGGGCCGGCCGGCCTCGTCGGGGTCCTCGCGAACGTGCAGGGGAGTCGCCGGTTTCCGAGGAGTCTTCCGCCGTGACAGACAGCCCGGCGGAGAATATGAGTCAGGAAGCATAAGGACAGATTGCTGAAAGAGGTGGTTTGCTTATGGCCTTAATGCCCAAACGAGTTAAATACCGCAAGCATCAGCGAGGAACGCTGAAAGGAGTTGCAACCCGAAAAAATTACGTGGCGTTCGGAGAATACGGTCTTCAGGCCCTTTCGGCGCACTGGATTACGGGACGACAGATTGAGGCCGGCCGTGTGGCGGCGACTCATTACCTTCACCGTGAAGGAAAGGTGTATATTCGAATCTTCCCGGATCACTCCTATACGGCCAAGCCGCTGGAAACCCGAATGGGAAAAGGGAAAGCTGAGGTGGCCGGCTGGGTGGCGCGTGTAAAGCCGGGGACGATTCTGTTTGAAATCGGCGGCGTGGAGGAAAGCGTTGCCAAAGAAGCGCTGCTGCGTGTGGCGCACAAGATGCCGATTCGGTGCCGCTTTGTCACCCGTCGTCACTCGCTCGGATAAAAAAGGGATGCACCTATGAAGATATCGGAAATACGAGAACTGCGAACGGATGAACGCCTGGAAAAGCTTCAGGAACTGCAGCGGAAGGTTTTTGAACTTCGCTGTCAGGCGGTGACGGAAAATTTGCAGAACCGTCATGTGATTCGCAATATCCGTCGGGATATTGCCCGCATCAAAACGGTACTGCGCGAGGAAGAACGGAAGACCCGGTAAGTGGATATGGAACCAGTGAAAAAGATTCAGAAAAAATGCGGGACAGTCGTCAGCCGCAGCGGAGACAAGAGCATTGTGGTGCGGATTGATTATCTGATGAAGCATCCGCAGTATGAAAAATATATCCGCCGCCGCACGAAGCTGGCGGTTCACGACCCGGCCAACGAGGCCGGCGTAGGCGATTTTGTGGAAATTACTCCCTGCCGCCCCATCAGCAAGCGCAAGAGCTGGCGGCTGGTGAAGATATTGCAGAAAGCGGTCAAAGAGTAAAGGATGCAGCCGTGATACAGCAGGAAACCATGTTGGAAATCGCCGACAACAGCGGCGTCAAAACAGCTCAGTGTATTCGAGTGCTGGGCAAGAGCAGTGCCCGAAAAGGCAAGTACACCCGGGTAACGGCCAGCATCGGGGATATCGTGTGCGTGGCGATTAAGAAGCACTTGCCCAGCTGTCAGCTGGACCGCAAGAAGGTGTACAAGTGCGTGATTATCCGCACGAAGTATCCGGTCCGGCGCCCGGACGGCAGCTATGTTCGGTTTGACAGCAATGCGGCGGTGATTATTGACAATGAGAATAATCCGATCGGGACGAGAATTTTCGGGGCGGTGGCTCGGGAACTTCGCGAGAAAAACTTTATGAAAATTATCTCGCTGGCCAGTGAAGTGGTTTAGTGTGAGGAAAGCCGAGAACGGATATGGCAAGACATATTAAAAAAGGCGATATGGTGCAGGTGATTTCCGGGGACCAGAAGGGTGTAACCGGCCGGGTGATTCGGGTGATACCGGGCAAGGAACAGGCGCTGGTGGAAGGGGTCAACCTGGTTTACAAGCATGTCCGGCCTTCGCAAAAGAACCCGCAGGGCGGACGAATTCGGATAGAGCGTCCGATTCATCTGAGCAATCTGCTGCCGGTGCATCCCAAGACCAACAAAGGGACTCGGGTTCGGTTTGTTTCGGATTCGAAGGGTGTCAAGAAGCGGACGGCCGCGGACGGAACGGAAATCGGAATTGTGCGGAAAGCCAAGCAGAAATAACGTAAGGTGAAGTGAATATGGCTCGTTTGAAGGTTTTATATAAATCGAAGATTGTTCCGGCGCTGAAAGAGAAGTTTGGATACACGACGCCGATGGCTGTTCCGCGTCTGGAAAAGATTGTGGTTTCGATGGGTGTCGGAAAAGCCACGCAGGACAAGAAGTTTCTGGATATGGCGATGCGGGATTTGACGGTGATAACCGGGCAGAAACCGCTGATCTGTGCGGCGAAGAAGAGTGTTTCGAACTTTAAGGTGCGTCAGGGAGACAAGACGGGCCTGAAGGTGACCCTTCGCCGGGAGCGGATGTATGAGTTTCTGGACCGCCTGATTAACCTGGCTATTCCGCGGGTGAAAGACTTTCGCGGGCTGAATCCCAACGGATTTGACGGCCATGGGAATTATTCGATGGGTCTGGATGAGCAGAGCGTCTTTCCGGAAATTGATGCGGCCCGGATTGAGGTGAATCAGGGGATGAATATTACATTTGTAACGAGCGCCAAGACGGATGAAGAAGGCCGTGAGCTGCTGCGGCTGTTCGGGATGCCGTTTCGGTCGTAAGAATACGAAGAGCGCGGGAGACGGATATGTCCACCAAGGCACTGGAAAACAAGGCGAGAAAGAAACCGAAATTTCGGAGCCGTGCTTATACGCGGTGTCAAATCTGCGGGCGGGCTCGGGCGGTTTATCGAAAGTTTAAGATTTGCCGGATTTGTTTTCGGAAATTGGCCAACGAAGGGAAGATTCCGGGCGTCAAGAAGGCCAGCTGGTAAACGGCGGCAGACCGGACGTTTTTTTTGGAGAGATTCATGAGTTTAGGTGATCCGATAGCTGATATGTTAACCAGGATACGGAACGCGTCGCGAGTCGGCCGTTCGCAGGTTCAGGTGAAGGCCTCCAAGGTATGCGAAGGGATTGCGGCGGTTCTGAAAGAGGAAGGTTATATTCGGGATTATGATCGGATTGATGACGGCAAGCAGGGACTGCTTCGGGTCTTTCTGAAATATACCCCGGACGGCAGGCCCGTCATTCAGATGATTAAGCGGGTCAGCACGCCCGGGCGCCGGAGATATTGCGGTGTGGACGATTTGCCTGTTGTTCTGAATGGGATGGGCATATCGATTTTATCCACGAGTCGAGGTGTGGTAAGCGATCGAGTCTGCCGTCGGGACCATATCGGCGGCGAATTACTTTGCATGGTGAGCTAAATGAGTCGAATCGGAAAAAAGGCAATTCAGATTCCCAGCGGGGTGAAGGTGGAGCAGTCGGGGCTGCTGATCAAGGTCAGCGGTCCGAAGGGAACTCTTCAAATGCAGTGTCGGCCGGAAATCCAGGTTCGGATTGCGGACGGGAAAATTGAAGTGAGCAATCCGGAGCCGGAAAATCGGCAGAAGAAAGCCCTTCACGGAACGACCCGTGCTCTGCTGAACAACATGGTCAAGGGGGTCAGTCAGGGATTCCAAAAGGAAATGCTGATTTACGGAACCGGCTACAGTGTGAAGGAACAGGGCGGCAAGCTGATTTTATCCGTCGGATACGCCAAGCCGGCGGAGCTGCCGATTCCGAAAGAAGTGAAGGTGGAAATCAAAACGCCGGCGACCAAAGGAAATGAGACGCCGGCGGTGTTTGTGCTGTCCAGCGCCAACAAGCAGGTTCTCGGACAGTTTGCGGCGGAAATTCGCAGAGTCAAACCGCCGGAGCCCTATCAGGGCAAGGGAATACGGTATGCGGACGAACATGTTATCCGCAAGGAAGGCAAGGCCTTTGCCTCCGGCGGGTAATTGAACGGGTCAGGAGTAGTTGGATGCAGAGAGAACGAATCGAACGAACGCGGCTGCGGCGTAATTTTCGGTCGCGGAGAAAAATTTTCGGGACGCCGGAGCGTCCTCGTCTGGTGGTATTTCGGTCCAGCCGGCATATTTACGCTCAGATTATTGATGATGTAGCGGGGGTGACGCTGGCCTCCTCGAGCACGATGAGTCGGGCTCTTCGGGGACAGCTCAAGAGCGGGGGCAATCGGGAGGCGGCCAAAATCATCGGCACCGCACTGGCCAAACAGGCGATGGACATCGGAATCAGAGCGGTCTGTTTTGACCGAAACGGATATAAATATCACGGCCGAGTCAAGGCCCTGGCCGATGCAGCACGCGAAGCGGGCCTGAAGTTTTAGGAATGACAGGAAGCAAGAAACCTGCAGAAACGGAGAACAGAGTTGGCTGAAGAAACCAGACTTACAATGCAGGGCGAACAGCCGCTGGAAGATACGGTGGTGAAGGTGTTTCGGAACGCCAAGGTGGTCAAAGGCGGGCGACGATTCAGTTTTTCGGCCCTGGTGGTTGTCGGAGACCGGAATGGAACAGTCGGGGTCGGATACGGCAAGGCCAATGAGGTTCCGCCGGCTGTTGAGAAGGCCATCAAAGACGCCAAAAAGAATCTGAAGCGGATTCCGGTTGTCGGCGGCACGATTCCGCACGAAGTGATCGGAAAGAGCCGGGCGACGCAGATTACGATGATTCCGGCCAGTCCGGGTACCGGTGTGATTGCCGGTTCGAGCGCCCGTGCGGTCTTGGAGTATGCCGGGATTCGGAATGTGCTGACGAAAATCAACGGCAGCCGCTCGGCCAAGAATGTTGTCAAGGCCGTGATGAATGGATTGCTGCAGTTGCGGGATAAGGAAACCATCGAATCAATCCGCGGGGTCGCGGTGGAAGCAGTCAAAAGGTGGTGAGTCAACCATGCGAAGTGATGAAATTACAGCGTTAGTCGGGGCAAATAAGAAGCGGAAACGAGTCGGCCGAGGTCCCGGCAGCGGACACGGCAAAACAGCCGGACGGGGTCACAAAGGCGACCGGAGCCGTTCCGGGTTCTCGCTGCATCCGGCGTTTGAAGGCGGTCAGATGCCGCTGTTCCGCCGGCTGGCCAAGCGGGGCTTCAGCAATGCTCCGTTTTCCGAGCGATATGAAATTGTCAATGTCTCGCAGCTGGAGCGGTATTTCCGCGATGGCGATTCCATCGGTGTCAAGGAGCTGGCCGGTGTCGGACTTGTCCGAAGCTGTCAAAGCCGGGTCAAGATTTTGGGGGACGGCGAGCTGACCAAAAAGCTTGTCGTTTCGGCCCATAAGTTCAGCAAGAGCGCCGAACAGAAGATTTCCGGCTGCGGCGGGACGGCGAAAGTGGTGGCCTGAGGTAGGAACACGGAAGGACCAACAACATGCTGGCGACATTTGTCAACATCTTTAAGATTCCGGACCTGCGGAACAAGATTTTGTTCACGCTGGCCCTGCTGGTGATTTACCGGATCGGTTATCATATTCCGGTTCCCGGCTTTGACCAGGAGCAGATTACCAAACAGGCGGCCAGTCGGGACAGAGAAACGCCGTTCGGGCGTGCCGCAGAAACCCTGCAGATGTTTACCGGCGGGACACTCAGCCAAAGCAGTCTGTTCGGGCTGGGGATTATGCCCTATATTTCGGCCTCAATTATCTTGATGCTCCTCGGAGAAATTTATCCGCCGCTGAGAAAGCTTCGTCAGGAAGGAGCTACCGGCTATAAAAAAATTCAGGAATATACGCGTTATCTGACGGTTCCGCTGTGTGTGATACAGGCGCTGATGTTTATGCGGATGGCGGCGTTGGACGGTTTTACCTATCCCGGCATGCACGGCCGCGCCATTTTTATGGGCGTGGTGGGGATGACGGCCGGCACCATCTTTTTGATGTGGCTTGGGGAGCAGATTGATGAGTACGGAATTGGAAACGGCATCAGCCTGATTATTATGGCGGGGATTTTGGCCCGCATGCCTGCGGCGATTATCGGCGTGATTGAAAAGACGGACCTTCGGGTCAGTGCGGAGCCGGGAACCTATGGGATTCTGACGATTGTCTTTTTGATTCTGGCCTTTGTGTTCGTCGTTGCCGGGACGATTCTGATTACCCAGGGACAGCGGCGGATACCGATTCAGCAGGCCAAGCAGATGCGGGGGCACCGGATGTACGGCGGAGCTAAGCATTATCTGCCGCTTCGGGTCAATCACGGCGGTGTGATGCCGATTATTTTTGCCTCGTCGCTGATGATGTTTCCGCCGATTATCCTTCAGCAGCTGGCGACTCATATCTCGGCATTAGGGGCTTCGCCGATTATGCGGATGCTGATTGAAGCATTTCGCCCGATGGCTTATACCTACAACCTGCTTTATATTATTCTGATTTTTGTGTTTGCTTATTTCTGGACGACGGTCCAGTTTCAGCCGAAGGATATGGCCAAAAACCTTCGGGACCGCGGCAGCTTTATTCCGGGTCTGCGTCCCGGTCATCGGACGGCGGAATATCTGGAAACCGTGATGATTCGGATCACCTTCTTCGGAGCGGCCTTTCTGGCGGTTATCGCGGTGGTGCCCAGTCTGGTGACGCAGATGTTCGGCGTGGACTATACGGCGTCATCCTTCCTCGGAGGAACCGGACTTTTGATTGTAGTGAGCGTCTCGCTGGACCTGGTGCAGCGGATTGAAGCGAATCTGCTGATGCGAAACTATGAAGGGTTTTCTTCCGCCGGCCGGATTCGGGGGGCGCGGATATGAAGCTGATTCTTCTGGGACCGCCTGGGGCCGGCAAAGGGACTCAATGCAAGCGAATTACGGAGAAGTACGGACTGGCGCATCTGTCCAGCGGGGATATTCTTCGAGCCGAGCGGGCGGCCGGAACGGAATTGGGACGCAAGGCGCAGTCCTATATGGATTCCGGGGGATTGGTGCCGGATGATTTGATTATCGATATGATGATTGGGGCGATTAAAAAAGCCGGCGCCAAAGGTTATGTGCTGGACGGCTTTCCCCGTACGGTTGTTCAGGCGGAGGGGCTGGATGCGGCCCTGAAAAAGGCCGGGGAACGAATCGATGCGATTGTTTCGCTGGAGGTTCCGGATGAGGCGATTCTGGACCGGATGACCGGCCGGCGCAGCTGTCCGAAGTGCGGAGCCGTTTATCATATTGTCAATTTGAAGCCGAAGGTGGACGGACAATGCGACAAAGGGTGCGGCCCTTTGATGCAGCGGAAGGACGACAGTCCGGAAGTGGTGTCCAATCGGCTTAAAACGTATCATGAGCAGACGGCGGCAGTACTCGGATATTATCAGCGGAATCGGAGCAGAATTATCCAAATTAATGCCGACCAGCCGATTGATGAAGTGAGTCAGGCAATTTTTACAGCGCTTGGGCGGCTGGGACGTTAAGTTGAGCCGTTATGGCGATTAAGCTGAAAAGCCGCCGGGAAATTGAGAAAATACGCCGGGCCGGACAGGTCGTGGCGAAGGTTCTTTCAAAACTCAAAGAGGAAGCCAGACCAGGCGTCAGCACGGCATATCTGGATGCCGTTGCCCGCCGGCTGACCCGGGAGGCCGGAGCAACTGCCCTGTTTGAAGGAGTTCCGAATCCTTCCGGTGGCAGGCCGTTTCCTGGTGCCGTATGCACGTCCATTAATGAGCAGCTGGTGCACGGGATTCCTTCGCCGGATGTGGTATTGCGGCCGGGGGATATTTTGAGCGTTGATTTTGGGGTCAAACTGGACGGGTATTGCGGCGATGCAGCGTTTACAATTGGAATCGGCTCCATTGCTCCTGCGCATCAGCGGTTGCTGGATGTGACGGAGCGGATGCTTCAGATTGCGATCGAGCGGATGGCGCCGGGGGTTCGGTGGAGTACAATAGCGGCCCAGATGGAGGCCTGTGCGAAAGAAGCCGGATTCTCCGTGGTGAAGGATTATGTCGGGCACGGCATCGGCACGGAGATGCATGAGGAACCCAAGGTGCCGAATTTTGTCAGCCCGGAGCTGCTTCGGGAGGATATTGTTCTTCAGGAAGGGATGGTCTTGGCGGTGGAACCGATGGTCAATATGGGCAAGCCGGGTGTCCGAACGCTGAAAGACGGTTGGACCGTTGTGACAAAAGACCGGCAGTATTCGGCTCATTTTGAACATACAATAGCGGTGGTGAAAGGCGGCTGTGAAGTGTTAACGCTTGATGAAAAAGCTGTGTAGTCAGCCGTCGGGAGAAAACAAGACAAGGGATATGGCGAAAAAAGATGCCATCAGACTGGAAGCGACGGTCGTGGAAGCTCTTCCGAATGCAATGTTTCGGGTGGAGCTGCAGAACGGCCATCGCATCCTGGCCCATGTGTCCGGGAAGATGCGAATGCATTTTATCCGGATCCTGCCGGGAGATAAGGTGCTGGTGGAGATGAGTCCTTATGATTTGACGCGAGGACGGATTATTACGAGAAGTTAACACCCGGTTTGACAGGGAAACAGGTATGAAAGTACGAAGTTCCGTAAAACGAATTTGTGAAAACTGCAAGTTGGTCCGACGCAAAGGGGTTTTGCGAGTGATTTGCTCGAATCCCCGTCATAAGCAGCGTCAGGGCTGATAATGAGTCTTTCTAAGCGACAGGAGTTGATATGCCCCGTATCATAGGAGTAGATGTACCGAATAACAAGCCGGCGTGGATTGCCTTAAGCTACATCCACGGTATCGGACGCTATCTGGCCTGCAAGATTCTGGCGGAAGCCAAGATCAATCCGCAGGTGCGGGCCGGTCAATTGACGGAAGATGAGGTGAGCCGAATCACCCAGATTATCGACCGGGACTACCTGGTGGAAGGGCAGCTGCGGAGAAAGGTTTCGCAGGATATTGCCCGTCTGAAGGAAATCGGCTGCTATCGGGGCATTCGTCACCGCCGCGGTCTTCCGGTTCGCGGTCAGCAGACGCAAAGCAACGCCCGTACGCGGAAAGGCAAACGGAAAACCGTGGCCGGCAAGAAGAGCGTCAAAGAGATGCGGTAAGCGCTAAGCCGTCGCAGCGGAGACGGAATAGAGGAGTTAATTGTTTATGGCCAAGAGCGTAAAACGAAAAGTTCGGAAAAATGTGGTTCGCGGGATTGTTCATATCACGGCGACGTTTAACAACACTCTGATTACAGTGACGGATATGGACGGCGATACGATTTGCCAGGACTCCGGCGGCAGCGTGGGCTTTAAGGGCTCTCGGAAGAGTACGCCGTTTGCAGCGCAGCGTGCGGCGGAAAAGGCGGCCCGTACGGCGATGCGCAGCGGCCTGCGCGAGGTGGAAATCCGCGTGAAGGGCCCCGGGTCGGGCCGGGAATCGGCGATAGCCGCCATTCAGCAGGCGGGCCTTCGGATTGCCTCCATCGAGGATGTGACGCCGATACCGCATAACGGATGCCGTCCGCGCAAGCGTCGGCGTGTATAACCGGGCATTGAAAAAGACTTTGAACCTTACATAGAGGAAGTTGGCAGAATATGGCACGTTATCTTGAACCTACATGTCGGTTATGCCGGCGAGAAGGAATGAAGCTGATGCTGAAAGGCACGCGGTGCGAGACCGCCAAGTGTGCGATTGAACGGCGGGAGAAAAGCATGGCTCCCGGGATGCACGGCTGGCGGAGAGGCCGCTACAGCGATTACGGGGTTCGGCTTCGGGAAAAGCAGAAGGTGAAGCGCTATTACGGGCTGATGGAAAAGCAGTTTATGAGCATTTTCCGCGAGGCCGCCCGCCGGAAGGGCAATACGGGACGTACGCTGCTGGAGCTTCTCGAACGGCGTTTGGATAATGTGGTATTTAAATTGAATTTTGCGCCCTCCCGCAGGGCGGCCCGGCAGCTGATTGCGCATGGGCATATTTATCTGAACGGCCGACGGGTGGATATTCCGGATCGGCTGGTCAATATCGGCGACAAGATTACCCTGAAAAACTCAGAACGGACCCGCAAGCTGGTCAAGGCCCAGCTGGAGGCCAATCCGAATTTTCAGGTTCAGGGCTGGCTTCAGCTGGATGCCTCCAAGCCGGCGGCGACGGTGGTGGCTTTGCCTTCGCGTGAGGATGTCCAATTGGCGATTGAAGAACATTTGGTTGTGGAGTTCTGTTCAAAATAAAGACCCTTTCGAAAACCGGGCGAATTCCAGAGAGTGGATTTCTTCTCCTTTCGGCCCGAAGAAAAACACTGAGAACATTCGCCTGCTGCTGGAGGCCATTGTATGAGAATTACCTGGAGAGGTTTGGAACTGCCGACGCGGGTGCAGAAGGACACAGACGTGTCCACGGATCGGTACGGTCGGTTTATTATCGAGCCGTTTGAGCGGGGGTTCGGTACGACGATTGGGAACAGTCTTCGCCGGATTCTGCTTTCCTCGCTGGAGGGCAGTGCTGTTGAATCCATCAAGATTCAGAATGTTACGCACGAATTTACGTCTATCCCGGGTGTGATGGAGGACGTGACGGATATTGTTTTGAATGTCAAGCGTCTGGTCGTTCGGATGCAGGGGGACCAGCGGCGGACGATGAAGGTGCAGGCGAACCAGGCCGGTCCGGTGACGGCGAGGATGATTGAATGCGACCCGGCGATTGAAGTCATCAACAAAGATTTGGTTCTGGCGACGCTGACGGAAAACGTGCATTTTGAAATGGAAATGGTTGTGGGAAACGGCCGCGGGTATTCGCCGGCTTCTGAGCGTATCGCCACGGTTGACCGGGCAGAGCAGGAAATCGGCCGGATTGAGGTAGATGCGATTTATTCGCCGGTTCTGCGGGTGCGTTATAAGACAGAGGATACGCGTGTCGGCCAGCGGACCAACTATGACAAGCTGATTCTGGAAATCTGGACGGACGGAACCGTTACGCCGGAGATGGCTCTGGTGGAAGCAGGCAAGATTCTCCGCAAGTACATCAATCCGATTGTTCAGTATGATCAGCTGGGCAAGGAGACGGTGGAAGAAACTGTCCAGGCCGAACCGCAGCCGTCCAAGGCAGTCAATGAGGAATTGGCGGCCAAACTGGCGATGCCGATTGAGCAGCTGGAACTGACGGTCCGCTCGAGCAATTGTCTGGAATCGAACAATATTCAGACCGTCGGCCAGCTGGTGAAAATGACCGAAGCGGACCTGCTGAAGATTCGCAGTTTCGGGAAAACCAGTCTGCATGAAGTCAAGCGGAAGCTGGCGGAACTCGGATTGTCCCTGGGAATGACCGGGGTCTGAAAGAAAGCGGGAAACGAAGATAGAATTGAGGTGATTGAATATGCGTCATCGGATAGCAGGAAGACAATTGGGGAGAACCAGCGAACATCGACTGGCCTTGCGTCGGAATCTGGCGGCTTCGCTGTTTGAGCATGAAACGATTTCGACGACGCTGGAGAAGGCCAAAGAGGTCCGCGGATTTGCCGAGAAGCTGATTACGCTGGCCAAGAAGGGAAATCTTCACGCTCGTCGGCAGGCGCTTCGTTTGCTGAATGACCGGGCGATTTACAAGGAAGAGGACGGCCGAATGGTCAAGGTCGGCACCGTAATTGGCAAGCTTTTCAGCGACATCGGGCCCCGTTTTCTGGACCGGCCGGGCGGCTATACGCGAATCATTCGCCTGCCCAAGCACCGGCTCGGCGACAACGGACGTCTGGTTCTGCTTCAATTGGTTGAGCAGGGCAAATCGGAACCGGAAAAGACCTCCAAGAAGTCCTAAACGGATTTTCCAAAGCGGGCGGCGGCACTGCGTCCGCTTTTTTTGTCGGTACAGGCGGGAGGATTCAAATGGACGAATGTGTTTTTTGCCGAATAGCCGCAGGGAAGATTCCCTCTGCGAAAATATTCGAAAACGAGGAGGTTCTGGCTTTTCTGGATATTGGTCCGGTATCAGATGGGCATACGCTGGTAATCCCCAGGCGGCATTACTGCCGACTGGATGAATGCCCGGCTCAGACGCTATCGAGTCTGGCGGCTGTTTTGTCTCGGACGGCCGGGGCCGTCCAAAAGGCAATGAAAGCGGATGGATACAATGTCCTTTGCAATAACGGCCGAGCGGCCGGACAGATTGTTGAGCATCTGCATTTTCACATTATTCCCAGAAAGACGGGGGATGGGCTGTTTCGGAACTGGCCGTCGTATTCCTATCCGGAAGGAAAGGCCGATCAGATAGCCGAACAAATCCGCCGGATGCTCGAAAAATAATTGGATGAGCGGTTGCACAACGCCGGAAACTGTGGTATAGGAGATAAAATTTGATCGCGGGGTAGAGCAGTCTGGTAGCTCGTCGGGCTCATAACCCGGAGGTCGGAGGTTCGAATCCTCCCCCCGCCATTGAAGAGCAAAGTCGGTCCGATAAGACCGGCTTTTTTTCTTTATAAGGGATGATTTTTGAATATCCGTATTCATGGAAGGTACACGACATTTTTATTCGGGAAATTACTTTTAAACACCATCCTTTTATTCTATAATATTCTTCCTATTAAAAGTTGACATTTTTGAGGTTTCTGTTATAATTCAGTTAGAATTAAATTAAAATTTTTTTACAAGAGGGGCGGTTCTTCTTGCATTCGATAGGCGGGGTGCGGCAGAGACTTAAAGGGATGATGACAAAATTTATCCGAATTTGATTTGTTTCGTAAAACAAATTATTCCGGCTGATTCAAAAAGATGTTCAAAGGTTTTCTGAAAAGGAGAAAAGGGAGTTCGGGGTATGAGCCGGTCAGGAGGAACCCTGCCAAGGGCGGGCTCACAAATGATACAGCCGAACATTCTCTTCTGACGGATTCAGAAACATTTCCAGAGCATCGGGTGATAGAGGAGGGAGCACGTGAGCCGGTTTGCCGGCAAGGAACAGATTTAACCTGTTGCCGTTATGAGCTGAAGTATCGAATTTCCGAAAGTAAGGCCCAAGCTATTCGAGATTATGTTCAGCATTATTTGTCGGTGGACAAATATGCGCTGATGTATCCGGACCGACAATATCCCATTTCAAGTCTCTACCTGGATTCACCGGATTTGTGTTTGTGCCGGGAAACTCTTACCGGCAAATCCAATCGTTTCAAACTGCGAATCCGGACTTACAGTGATTTGCCGAAAAGTCCGCTGTTTTTGGAAGTAAAACGGCGGGTGAATAAGGTGATTGTCAAGAGCCGGGCTCGCATTGAACGGTCGGAGCTTCAGGCGGCCTTGGAGGGCACGCTGGAGCTGCATGGACGTTCGGAGAAAGACCGCCAGGCGCTGAAGCAGTTTTTGTTTTACAAGCAGGCACTTGGGGCCCAGCCGGTTGTGCTGGTTCGATATATGCGGGAGCCTTTTGAAGGAGAAGGACAAAACCGAGTTCGGGTTACGTTTGACCGGCAGCTGGAATTTCGGAAGCCCTTCGGGATGGAAGTAACTCTGAACGGACAGGGATGGCAGGCAATTCCGCTGCCGTACGTGGTTTTGGAAATCAAGTTTACGGATCATTATCCGGCATGGCTGGAGGAGATGATTCGTCTGTTTAATCTGAATTTATCGTCAATGTCTAAGTATGTTTCGTCGGTGTCTTGCTTTTCACAGGGGCTTTTGGAATGATGGAGAATCTGAAACATTTGCTGAATGATTACTCCTCTCCGGCTGGAATGGATGCGGCGACGGTTGTTCTGTCTCTTCTGCTGGCCTTTGTACTCGGGCAAGTCCTGGCGTGGATTTATTCGTTTACTCATCACGGGCTGTCGTATTCCAAATCCTTTGTGCAGTCTTTGATTGTGATTACGATGGTGGTTGCTCTTGTGATGACGACCATTGCGGGCAGTTTTGTGGTGGCGGTCGGGCTGATGGGGGCGCTTTCGATTATCCGGTTTCGAAATATGATTAAGGACACGCGGGACATTGCTTTTTTGTTCTGCGCTCTTGTGGTCGGAATGGCCTGCGGGTCGGGCCGCTATGCGATTGCCGTCATCGGCACGGCAGTCCTCGGACTGGTGCTGCTGTATCTGTACTGGGCGGATTTCGGAGCGTTTCATTCGAGCAATGCGCTGCTTCGGTTTACCTTTCAGGGGGAGCTGAATGCAGACCATCCGCTTTTTAAGGTGCTTCGGCGATTTTGCCGAACGATTGTCCTGACGTCTTCTCAAAGCCGCGGGCCGGATCGTTCCCGGATGGATTATGCGTATCAGATAACTTTGCGGAAAGCGTCCCTGAATCAGCAGATGCTTTCCGAACTGCGGAAGATAGAAGGAATTGAAAATCTGAGTCTGGCGATTCAGGAGCAAATCCTTGAACTCTGACAGGATGTCATTTCAGAAAAGGACAGGACGAGTCCTGAGCGGTATGCTGCCGGTTCTGGTGTGGCTGGCGGCTGTAGGGGCTGTTTGTTTTCTTTTTGTTTATCGAAATTCCCGTTTTACGACGGTTGGAATTGCCGATGCGCAGACATGTGTTTTTACGGCGCCTGATTCCGGGTGGCTGATTTCCATGCCGGTACATTTGTATCAGCAGGTTCATCAGGGGCAGCCGCTGGCGGTTTTGCGGCTGGTCCCGCCGGCAGAAATTGAACGAACGCGAGCCCAAGTCGAAGCGGAAAAGGCAGCGGTTCTGGCGGAGCTGGAATATCGGAAAATTCAGGTTGAGCAAATGCTCCGTCAGCTGGCCGGCGACCAATCTCGAGAGCAAATGGAGCAGCTGTATCGGGAGCATCAAGTAGCTCTTGATGCAGAGAAAACCCGCTTGTTGATTCTTGAAATTCAATCCCGCCTTGAGCCGGCCAGGATTCAATTGAAAGACCTTGAAACAGAGAAAAAGGTTTTGGAAAACCTGCTGGCGAAAAAAGCCATTGAGCCGTATGAACTGCAGAAGGTCACGGTTCAGGCGGAGGCCCTTGCGGCTCAGATTGCTCAGGATGAACGGCAGCTGGTTGAGGCCAGGCAGGATTTGGAGGCGATCCAAAGTCGCCTGGAGGCCTTCCGCGCTTCTTCACGGTTTTCTTCGGAACAGATGCTTTCTTTGGAACCGCTTCAGAAGGCCATTGCGCTTCAGGAAAAACGTCTGGAGGAACTTTCGGCGATTGATTTTGATGTGGTGCTGGAAGCTCCCTTTGACGGGATTGTTGCCTCCATCGGCTGCGCCGTCGGCCAGACCGTCAGCAAGGATATGCCGATTCTTACGCTGGCGGCTCCATCCGCCGATTTTGTGACGGCCTGGGTTCCTCAGGAGCAAAGCGGTTCCGTCACGCTGCATCAGCCGGTCGAAATCATCAAGATGTCCTCTCCTCGGAAGGTGCTGCGTTCCGAAGTAGCAGAAATGGGGCCGATGGTGGAACTGATGCCGGAGCGATTGTGGAAGAATCCCTCTATTCCGGAATGGGGAAGGCCTGTTCGGATCCCGGTGCATCCGGAGATGCAGCTGATTCCGAATGAATTGGTGGGGATTCGGGGCATTTAACCGCCGTTCTTTTTCATGGAAAAGGGCCTCCGAAAACAAATGAAAAAAAGTTTGTTCCTAATCTCCGGAGGTTTTTGTTTTGTCCTCCTTCTGACAGCAGGACTTGTCGGATGTGCCGTGAACCCTGAAAAGGCCGGCCGACAAACAGATGACAAAGTTTATTCTCTTCTGGAAAACCGCTGGGATGAATCTTTTGGCCGTGCGGAGGAGTATCAGATTGAGCCCTTTTCGCCGCAGATGCGTCAGCAGCATCTGAAAGAATTAGAAGGCGGTTCTGTGCTCACACTGGCCAAGGCGGCGGAACTTGCGGTGACCAATACCCACGAGTATCAGCAGGCCAAGGAGCAGCTTTATCTGACGGCTCTGGATTTACGGGATGTGCAGCATCTGTATGAGTGGACGCCGTTTGCGCGGGCAACAGGGGGATATGCCAAAGAAGGAGATCGGGACGGAGAAGGCGGACGGGAGGGGGCAGGGGCTGCGGGAGAGGGGGGAATCAGCAAACTGCTGGCAAGCGGAACTGTGATTACGTCCGGCTTGTCAGTCGGGTATATGGATGTTTTATCGGGGGATTTTCGGAGCGGGTTGCAGACAATCTTTCAGACAGCGATTACTCAGCCGCTTCTTCGCGGGGCGAATCGGAAGGTCGTTCTGGAGGCGCTGACGCAGGCCGAGCAGAACACCCTGTACGCCATTCGGGACTTCAATCGTTTTCGTCAAACCTTTCTGGTTTCCATTGTAACCGAGTATTATCGGCTGCTTCTTTATCAGATTCAGATGAAGAACAGCCGAGAGCATTATCTTCAGATGCTTTCGATTTATGACAAGATGGCTCCTTTGGTCCAGGCCGGCCGCCTGCCCGCTTTTGAGCTGGAGCAGGCCCGGCAGGACAAAATTCGTGCATGGGACAGCTACCTTCAGGCCAAACAGCTGTACGAGACTCATCAGGATGCCCTGAAGCTGATGCTGAATATTCCGCAGGAGACCGCTGTAGAACCGGATGAAAACGAATGGGCGGCTCTGGAGGAAGGGCTGAAAGAGCTGCCTTTTACGGAGGAACAGGCGGTCGAGGCCGCACTGAATCAGCGTCTGGATTTGGCGAATGCGTATGACCGCACCCTCGATGCGCAGCGCCATGTGGAAACAGCGGCGGATGCACTGAAGGCGGATTTGACCTTTGTCGGTCTGTACAGTCCCGCCAATGACGGGAATCGGCGCTATGCGTTTGGGGCCGAGCCGGGTGATTTGCAGCGGGTTCGCGACCGCTATGAAGCCACCCTCCGGCTCGACCTGCCGCTGGATCGGGAGATGGAGAAGAATAATTACAAACGGGCTCTGATTGCCCTGGCTCAGCAGCAGAGGAATCATCAGAAACTGACGGACCAGATTGTGCTGGAAGTGCGCAAGGCCTATCGGGATTGCCAGAAAGCCCGGGAGCGTTATCAGGTCCAGAAAGAGGCCTGGCAGCTGGCTCGGGAGCGGCTGGACAAAACGCTCGACCTGATGCAGGCCGCCAGGGCCAACAGCCGGGATGTGCTGGATGCTCAAAAGGATTATTATCAGGCCCGGCAGGCCTTTGCAGAGTCTGTGTTTACCTATTCGACGGCTCTATTGGAGATGTACCGGGATACAGGAATGCTTTGGGTGAAGTCGAAGGGAGAATGGGAAATTCGAACGGCATCTTCCGGCGGTGCTGAACAGTAGCCGGAACAGAAGGAGAGAAAGGCGGAGGCGTGAAAATCAAATTGTGGTGGCTGATGCTGGCGGTTTTTTCTCTGAGCCGGGCGGATACAACGTATCCAATCGGCGACCTCAATCAGGACCGCCGGGTAGACTTGGCTGACCTGGCGATTTTGGGGGAGCATTGGCTGGAGGACGTGGATTGCTCAGGGATTTATTGTGCGGAGATTGACAGTCTTTCCGGGGTCACGCTGTCTGATTTTTTCCTGATGGCTTCCAACTGGCTGGCGGATGAGAACCGTCCTTTGCTGTTTATCAATGAGTTTTCGGCCTCCAACACCAGCGAAAGCGGCATAGCGGACCCCCAGGCGGAGTTTGACGACTGGATTGAGATTTATAATGCCGGCGATACAGCCGTTGATACGGCGGGGATGTATCTGACGGATGATTTGGGCAATCCGACGGCATGGCGATTTCCGACGGACAGGCCTGGAGAGACCACGATTCCGCCTTACGGCTATTTGATTGTCTGGGCGGATGGGGATGTGAAAGACACTCCCGGACTGCACGCATCTTTCAGTCTTCGCGCGGATGGAGAGGAAATCGGATTGTATGATGGGAACGGCCGGCGGATTGATTCGCTGTCCTTTTCCAGTCAGCAAGCTAATCTTTCATACGGCCGATGGCCTGACGGCGGGGCGGGGTGGAGATTTTTTGCTGTTCCGACCCCGGGTGCGGTGAACAACGGGGGGTATCTGGGGCTTGCGGAGGATACCCAATTCAGCCATAAGCGAGGGTTTTATGATGCCCCGTTCAGTTTGACCTTAAGCTGTGATACCCCCGGGGTGACGATTTATTATACAACCAACGGCAGTGCTCCGATTGAAAACGAAGTTCCGACGGCGGCGGCTGTGCGGTACACAGGTCCGATTTCCATTTCCTCTACCGCCTGTATCCGTGCGGCGGCGATAAAAACCGGCTGGAAACCGAGCAATATTGATACTCAAACCTATATTTTCGGGGCTTCCGCCGCGGTGCGTTCGATGCCGATGATTTCCATCGTCGGGGACCCGCAGAAGTCGCTTTATGAACCGGACGGTGTGATGGCGATTGTCGGCGGTTATTATGACAGCAGCGGCGTCTGGCAGTCCAGCGGCGCCGGCAGCTACAACAATCCGCTGCAGCGGGGGCGAAATTATGAGCGTCCGGTCTCATTTGAATACATGGATTTGGAGACCGGAGCGGCCTTTCAGCAGGATTGCGGCATCCGGGTTCATGGCAGTGATTATACGAGGCCTCGCTACACCCGGGGAGAGGATTGGGTGACATGCTGGAATGGATGGCCGAATTGGAACAGCAACAAGTTCAGCCTGAATCTCTGGTTTCGGGATGAATATGAAGGGGGACGTCTGGACTATCCGCTGTTTCCGTTTATTGGGGCTGATTCGTTTGAGAGCATCGTCCTGCGGGCCGGCCATAATGACGCCTGCACACCGTTTATGAAGGATGAGTGGGCTCGACGGCTGTTCTGCCAGATGGGACATGCCCAGGTAACCGGTATTTTTGTGAATCTGTATATCAATGGGGTTTACCGCGGTTATTACAATCCGACGGCTCGGGGGGATAAGGAGTTTTATCAGGAGTGGTATGACACGGAGGATGAGTTTGATGTGATTACGCAGGCGGGTGTGAGGGACGGAGATGATCTCGCCTGGAATGCTCTGCTCAGTTATGCCAACAGCCGCAATCTGAGCAATATGGCGGATTATGAGTATGTAGCGAGCCGGCTGGACATTCCCGCCTTCATCGACCTGCTGATTCTTCAGAATTACATCGGCAATTTTGACTGGCCCGGCAACAACTGGGATGTGCATCGGCGAAGGACTCCGGACGGAAAATTTGCATTCAGCATCTGGGATGCCGAAGGGCTGGCGGAAACGTGGATATTTGGAAACAACGGGGAGAATCTGCAGAAAAATTCCTTTGAAGATTTTCCCAGCTGGGCTTCTCCGACGGGTCTGAACAATCTGTCCTGGTGTCCGATTTCCCAGCTGTACCGGGCCCTGCGGAACAATCCGGAGTTTCGGCTGGCCTTTGCGGATCGTGTGCACCGTCATTTTCGAAACGGCGGAGTTCTGACTCAGGCCAATCTCCTGTCGAAGTGGTGGGAGGTCTTCGGTGAGGTATCCGCCGTGTTGCCGGAAAAAACGGCTTTTCCGGTGCGCTACGTGCCGGATGTTTTTATCCCCAGGCGTGAACCGTATGTGCTGACGTCGTTTGCGAATAATAATCTGTTCGATACGAGTTTCGGCTATCCGATTTTCCAAATCAACGGGGTCTATCAGCACGGCGGGTATGCGGCTTCGGGTTCGATTCTGACGATAACCCAGTCCACCCCTTCGGGCACTCTGTATTATACGATGGACGGGACAGACCCTCGCATGCCTGCTTCCACCCAACTGGTTGCGCAGGGATTTGTCGTGCCCGACAGCGCCCCCAAGAAAGTGCTGGTCCCCACAGGGGATATCGGGACGGCCTGGCGGGGCAGCAGCGAACCATTCAACGATGCCGGCTGGACCGGCGGCACGGGCGGGGTCGGCTACGAACAGCAGACCGGCTATGAGAGCATGATCGGGATTGATGTTGGGGCGGCGATGTATAACAAGAATGCGACCTGTTATATCCGCATTCCGTTCAGCCTGGATGGCGCTGCACTGCCGCATTATACCACGCTGACGCTGCGCGTCCGCTATGATGACGGTTTTGTCGCTTTTTTGAACGGAACGGAAGTCAAGCGGGTAAATGCCCCTTCTGCCCTAAGCTGGAACTCGGCGGCCGCCGCCAACCGAGAGGCATCCTCCGCGTGGGATTCCTTTGACATTTCCGCGTATAAAAGCGCGCTGCGGGCCGGGACGAATATTCTGGCCATTCACGGCCTGAATGTAAACACTACCAGTTCTGATTTTCTGATTTCGGCGGAATTGGAAGCACCTTCCGTTTATACAACCATTCCGGCGGGCATTTCTCCGACGGCGGCAGTCTATACCGGTCCAATCCCGCTGACGGCCAGCGTCCCCGTCAAGGCAAGGATTCGAAGCGGCACAGGTCAATGGAGTGTGCTCAGTGAAGCGGTTTATGCCATCGGACCGGTCAAACAGAACCTGCGGATTTCGGAACTGATGTACAATCCGCCGGACCCGAATCACGAATTCATCGAACTGGTCAATATCGGTCTGGAGACCATCAATCTGAATCTGGTTCGATTTACAAAGGGGGTTGATTTTGTCTTTGGGGCCCAGACGCTTGCTCCCGGGGAGCGGATTGTCGCCGTTGTCAATCAGGCGGCTTTTCTCCAGCGGTATCCTTCGTTCAGCAGCCGGATTGCCGGCGAATATACAGGCCGGCTGGACAATGCCGGAGAGACGATTCGTCTGGAGGATGCACTGGGGGCGGTGATTCAGGAGTTTGCCTACAAGGACGGCTGGTATCCGATTACGGACGGGCAGGGGTTTTCGCTGACGGTCCGCAATCCCGCTGGGTCCGATTTGGGGGCGTGGAGCCGAAAGGACGGATGGCGGGCCAGTGCATTTGCCGGAGGTTCGCCGGGAACGGACGATACGGGGCTGGTGCCTGAACCGGGGGCGATAGTGTTCAATGAGCTGCTGGCGCACTCTCATGGAGGGAACGCCGACTGGATTGAATTGTACAATACGACATCGCAGCCGATTGCCATCGGCGGCTGGTTTCTCAGTGATGCTGCCGGAGACGAGGTCAGTATTAAGAAATATGAAATTCCGCTCGGGACTATAATTCCGGCGGGGGGATATGTTGTCTTTTATGAAGATCAGCATTTCGGGAGTCCCTCTGCTCCCGGGGTTCATATTCCTTTTGCCCTGAGTGAAGGCGGCGAAACCGTTTATCTGCGAAGCGGTCTAAACGGCGTAATCGGCGGCTATGAGGCGGCACAGAGTTTCGGGGCCTCCGCCACAGGGGTTTCCTTCGGGCGGTATCAGAAAAGCGCGCTGGACGGGGGCACGGCTTTTACGGCGATGAGCAGTCCGACACCGGGGGCCGCCAATGCGTATCCGCTGGTCGGTCCGGTTGTGATTTCAGAGATTCAGTACCATCCGTCTGCCGCTAATACAGGCGGGGAGTATCTGGAGCTTCGCAATATCAGTTCACAGCCGGTTGTTTTGCAGGATGAGGTCTCGACCGAAATTTCCCCCGGCAATTTTATCACTGAGTCGGTTCCGTGGCGGTTTGATAAAGGAATCGATTTTGTCTTTCCGGCCGGCACGACAATTCCCGCCGGCGGAATTCTGATTGTGGCGGAAAATCCAACTGCCTTTGCGGCTTATTACGGTTCGATGCCTTCGGGAGTGCAGGTTTTCGGGCCGTTTGCGAATGGAACAAAACTGGATAATGGGGGCGAGACGGTTCGTCTGGCTCGGCCGGGAGACCAGGAGTATGGGTTAGAGCGTTTCTGGATTCCCGCGGAAGAGATTTCGTATGATGATGTCTCTCCCTGGCCGAGCAGCGCGGACGGCGGCGGACATTCCCTGCACCGGATTCATCCCGCCCAGTACGGGGATGACGTTGTCAACTGGCTGGGCGGAAGCCCGAGTCCCGGCTATTAGCCGCTTTTAGAAACCAGGCGTCGGCGAAACGGCCGTCCAGTTTGTCGGGTCGTCGCCCGACTTTGACGGATTGGAAGGATACAGTCGAGTCAGGGAGTATCCTAAGCCGTCGGCACCCGCCGGCCATGGGGTATAATCGCTGTAGGTGACCTGGTCCATCACAACCCAGGAGATTGCCGACGGATCGCCCGGAATATCGGACGCCTGCGGTTTTTCGAGGGCCAGCCGTTCGCCTCCATTGGACAAATTGCCGCTCCAGGGGCCGAAGACATTTACGCCGGGGGTCAGGGAGCAGTTGTAGTAAGCATTGAAGGCATTCAGCCGTCCGGATTCGAGCACCGGGTCAAAGGGGACGATGACTATTTTGGCCCCGGGTGCCATAATCAGGCCGGATGGGAATGTAAACGATACGGCATTGTCCAGCCGCCAATTGCCGGAGCCGTCGGGACTGGTTAGGGAAACACTCAAGCCGGTTGGGTTGAACAGTTCAATGTATTCTTCCGCCCCCGTGGTGTTCGGCGGATTGTACATCAGTTCAGAAATGACGATGCCTGCCAGGGGAACAGCGTTGGATGTCCCTCGTGTGCCGGTCATTCGGAACCAGTAGGCACCGCCGTTTGGGTACCGTCCCATTGAGATGCTGTTTTCCTGCCCTTTGAAGCGGATGCAGTCCACGATTCGGTCCGTGCCTGCAGTTCCCGGCAGATAGGAGAGGAAGATTGTCTCACCCGCTTTGTCGAGGCCGAATCCGCTGGTCAGAGGATTGTGAAAACCGGAGATTTCATCAAAACTGACAAAGCCGGATGCCGGAACGGTTATGGATGGAATTGCCCATTTTTTCAGGTTGGTGATGTCATCACTCAAATACCAGTTTCCGTCCAGTGCAATAGGGGATGCAGTGGGATTGTATAATTCAATCCAGTCATTGCTGTCATAGCCCGGATACAGCGGGTCGCTGAAATCGGTATGGGCCATAAACTCGTTCAGGACGATTGACGCGGCCGGGGTTGGGTCTGCTGCGCCGGGCGAGCCGCCGATATAAGCACTCTGGCGCCAGCTGGTGCCGTAGTCAAGGATTCCGGCCTGCTGGTCTTCCATCGTCCACCAGCCGACCGGCACAAGGGAATGACCGCCGCCGTCTGCGGCCTGGGGCCAGCCGAATCCGTCGTTGTAGGTGAAGGATACAATTACACCGTTCCATGTGTCGGAGATGTCGATTGTTTCTCCGTCATTGTTCAGTTTTCCGGAATACTGTCCGGCTATTTTTGAAGACAGGCCGGGGTACCGCAGGCTGAAGGCTGTCTGATTGCGGACAATCAGAACAAATTCGCCGGGGGCCAGGGTTGTGAGGGGAGAACCGGCAAAGGAGAAGATGATCCCATTGCTGATGGAAACGGTGCTTAAATCCAGCGTTTTGCCGGTACTGGTGTTGGTCAGTTCAAGAAATTCAAACTCTTCTTTGTCGTAGCGGCCGAAGGGGTCCGGGGCCGGATGATACATCAGTTCGCTGACACGAAGATAATTTAACAAGTCGGCTCCGATGGGTTCTCCGGCTGTAAATTCGATCGGCTCGGACCAGTGACTCCAGCGACCGGTGTCGTCTTTCATCCGGCAGCGGACTCGGTAGGTGCAGCCAGTCCGGACGACCGAACCGGGAATCTGGATGGTTCGATTGGCCGGGTCGGTGATTTCATCACTCAGCCAGGTCGGCTGGATTTCATATTTGTTCGACTCGGAAGCCAGACCGGTTTTCACCGGCTCTGTGGTTTGGGCGATAAGAGCGACATCAACGGAGAAATCACTGCTGGTTGTTGATGCCTGGAGTGCATGGACAGCCATCACATTGTCGCCGGTTATCAGATAGTCATAAGGTCCTGACAGGGCAATCTCTTCGTAGGCGTTCGCGTTGTCTGCCTCGTGATTCGTTGTGCCCGTCAGACTGTTGTAGTATTTGTCCCCGGCGGTGCAGTACAGACGGGCGACTTCGACGCCGTTAATCCAGATGATGCAGCCGTCATCGATACGGATGCGAAGTTTCAAGGACTGAATTAGATTTTTGTCGGGAATTTCAAATTTTTTGCGAAGATAAACGGTGTAATAGCTGTTTTTCATATCCGACAGGATGGTATTGAGGTCGCTGTCTCCGTAGCCGAGAGCTGTCTGTCCGAGCAGCCAATCCTGATCATTGAAGGAAAGCTGTCTCCATTCTCCAAAAACACTGGAGGGCTCTCGGGTGCCCTTGAAGTATCGCCACTGGCTTGCAGGAGCAATGAGGGTCAGTTCCGTTGATGTGGGGGGAAGCGAAAAGTTGAGGCGATATTCTGCAATTCGCTACTGGGCGGCGCCGAACGTGCCGCTTCCCTGCGGGTCGCTGAATGCGCTGGTTTGAAAACGCAGGTCATTGACTGGATACCCGGCGGTGCCGATGTAGGAAATCGTCGGCGTATAAGGAATCGAGGTAGAATCGCCTTCGGCCCCGGCGAGGGCTTCGAGGTTGGCCACAGTACCCGGCCAGGACGGGTCGCCAAACCACGGGTCGCCTGTCCAGCTTCCGCCCTGCCAGGCGAATTTTTTCAAATCCGCCACTACATTGCTCAGGGGACCGTCGTCCCGGGCGCCCTCTGCAAGCGGATTCAAACGCCATCGGTCACGGTCTGCCGGCACCAGTTCAGAGATATGATAGGCCAGTTCGTCAATCATTCCGTTGATAATTTCCGGCTTCCAGTGCAAATCGAGGAACTCGCGGATAAAGTTTCGATAGGCCTGTTTGATGGGGGCTTTGGCCGGCTGGATGGTCATCTGAACCGGCTGCCCTTCTGTGACATAGTATTGGTCAAAAACAGCTGCCGCTCCGTGGTCGATTCCCTGATTGAAGAAGGGCCCCCAGGTGTCATCTACATCAAAGGGCAGAATCCACAGACGGCCCCAGTACTGATTTTCCGGCTTATAGTCGGGGTAGAAATACCACGCGGCGTTTTTCAGACAGTGGAAACAAGTCGGTCCGGAGAAGACATCGTAATGCCGAACGGCCTCTACGATGGTATGGTAGCGAATCCACATGTCCGTATCGAGCCAGGCCAGGACCTGCGCAGCGGTGGCATTGGCGTTCAGGTTCCATCGGATATTTTCATAATCGGAGGCATCATCCACCGCATCGGGGCCCTGATACCGCAGCTGCCGGAGGCCTTCGTAGATCTTGTCGGACAATTTATACAGATTTCCCTTGGGCATATCGTGGTTGTCCAAAAAGGCCCCATCATAATCTTCCCAGGCGAGGTAGAGTCCCCAGAAGTCGCCTTCGTACTGGCCGTTGAGGGTATTGGGGGCTTCGTCGGGGCCGTCGATGACGCGGAAGTGGAACCACCAGCCCATCGGTGCCGGTACACCGACCTGATTCCAGAGCATCATATCGAGCATTTCGTTGATGGCGTATCGGCCCTGGAGGCGGTTGCCGAACATTTTGGCGGTGACCAGATGCTGCCAGCGGGCGGGAAACTTGTTTCCGTACAGGTCGCGGGCCTGGAAATAATGACCGCGGTTGAAGCGGAATTTCATGGAGCGTTTTCCGCCTTGCCCGTAGTTGTAGCGGCCGTTTCCGCCGCGCAGGCGATAGCCGATGTTGTCATAGACTTCGCCGTCATAGACGAGGGTTCCCGACCAGTTATAGACCTTGCCGGCCTCCTGATTGTTGTAGTTGGTGGTGCCCTGTTCGATTCGGTCGGCGCTGTTGTAGCCGTGGCTCTGGAAGAAGTCCTCTGCCCGTGTAATCAGATGATAGACGGGCACGGAGGTGAGAATCTCGGAGCTGTATGTATAGCCCGGACCGGAGGACTGCACAGTGTCTTTGCTTGCTACGTAGGGGGGCACGCCGTTGTACACAAAACAGGCGAAGTTCAGCGAGGCGTCATCGGCATACGGGGTGCGAACGGAGCGGCCGGTGTTGTCGGCCGCTTCGATGCGATACCGCACGAGGGTTCTGTTGCTTTGGGCCGGCAGAACCGCGGTGTAAATCGAATCTCCGGCAACGGCATCTCCGCCGGTTCCGTCATCCCGCATCGGATAGGTCTGCCAGTTGGCGGGGTCTTCAAACGCCGGATTTTGCGGCTGAATCTGGTGCGGATTGGCCAGCAGGGAGGAAATAGGAATCGGCAGATAAGCAGGGATGTACTGTCCGGGCAGAACAATTTGGACTTTCAGGTTGACGGATGCAACACCGTCCGGGTCGGTGATTTTGGCGGTAATGGTGATGGGGTCTGTGGATTTGGGTTCATTCGGTTGATGCTTGACCTGACGGATTTGCGGCGGGACATTGCTGGTAAAGACACTGTTGATGCGGCCGGGTGTGGGGGCCCCAAAGGCCTCCTCCGGGCGTGCGGCTGTCGGCAGAAAGCCGGAGCTTCGCCAGCTGCCTCCTAAATCATTATCCAGATAGGGATTGAGCAGTTCCATCGATGCTCCTTCTCCGTCGGCGGCTGTCGGCCACGGGAAGGAGGGACCGTAATTGACTTCATCGATTTTTTGCCCCAGCGGGTCCTGAAGAATAATCCGTTCTCCTTCATTGCTGAGTTTGCCCTGCCAGGGGCCGAAAGCGGAGACTCCGAATTTCTGATTCACAGCGGCCGGATTGGCGGCGATGACGACGAAATCGCCCGGGGCAAACGGATAGGATGACGTAAAACGATATTCTACGGCGTCTTCGAGGGACCAGCCGTTCAGGTCGATGGTTTGGGCGCCGGCGTTGTACAGTTCGATAAACTCCACCGGTTCCTTGTTGGAGTCCGGGTGATAATGGATTTCATTGATGACAATCAGGGGGGTTGCGGTTTCCTGCCAGCCGGCGGCTAGTGTGGAGAAATCCGCCAAGTCCACAAATCGGCTTTTATCAAAGTCAGCACAATCATATCCGCTGCAGTTTACGGATTGCATCCACTGGACAGCAAAAACAACCAGGTCGTTCAGATCGACCAGGCAGTTTCCGTCCAAATCTCCCGGCAAGCAGGCAGGAATCGAATCACTGGTTGAAAAGGACCAGAGGTCGCCTTCTACATCCGGTCCGGAGGCAGTGTGTTCATCCACTCGCCAGAAATAATCACGTCCGGGCTCTAAGGGGCCAACCCAGTAGCTCGTGTCCGGGTAATTTTCCTGCAGCACCTGCAGCGTGGAAGGAGAGGTTCCCAGCAAAATGCGATGGCCTGCGGCCTGATAGCCGGCCTGCCACTGCAGGGTCACTCCGGCCGGAGAAACTCCGATTGTGCCGGGTACAGGGCTGGGGTTATTGGCTTTTGGATTGACTGCCAGAAAACTCCACACCGGGCCGCTGAAAATGTATCCGGAGGAAGTGACCTCTTCGATGCGCCAATAATAGAGCTGGTCTCTTTCGAGAGGAGCGGAGGGGGTAAATGTCCTGTCCGTTGAGGGTTTGGTGGTCTGGTACACGCCGGCAGTAGTAGTCGTAGCGGTCAAAACGGTTCGGTAGTCTGTTCCCAAGTAAACCCGGTGATACAAAATGGCTGGGTTGGGGTCTGCGTTCCAGGTGAGGGTCGGCAGGATTCCGGCGTTTTGTCCGTCAGCCGGGCTCGGATTGGACGGGACTGAGTAAACCGTCGTCGGAGAGTTGGGACCTGCCTGATAACTGGCCAAGACCATGGATGCATCAAATGGAATATTGTAGATGCGAAATTCATCGACGGACCCGTTCAGAAGGGGGTCCCATGTATAGCAGGATTTTCCGATGAAGGCAAAGGCCGGATGAACATCGGTCAGTAAGTGTGTGATATTGCTTGCGGAGGCGGCCAGGTAGCCGTTTTTGTAAATTCTCATCTGACGGTTAATCCCGTCATAAACGCAGACAATCTGTGTTTTTGTTCCTGAAGAGATCAGAGAGGAATCGACGGATTGTTCCCCGGTTGAATATCCCGGATAGCCGGTTGTCGAAATGCAAAACCGAGAACCGCTTCCGCCAGCGGAAGGGCTGTAAAAAAGATAGTAACCGCCCTGATCGGCGTATGTGTCTCCAAAATCAAAGAGCCGATTCCAGCCCGTTGAGACATTCAGGGTAAACCAAGCCTCTATGGTAATGCTGTGGTATTTGTTGATGCCGATGACGGCAGGGGGAAGTTCGAGCCAGGCATTGGAGCCGTCCAGAACCAGTGCACCGCCGGATACGGCGGCTGTACCTTTCAGTACACCGTGAGCAGAGCCCACCAAATCATCGGCGTTGGTGTTGAAAGAATAGCGGTGAACCATTTCGGCCGGTGTGTATGCGGAAAAAAGCATTCCGAGAAGACAGAAGAAAGTTCTTTTCACAAGACCTCCGATTTTAAGAAATATCCCTTTTTTCCCAACATATGGGGTTCATCGGAAAAACAAATATCTATGTTTACGACGAAATAAATCCCCATTCAGAATTGTTCTTTTTCGTCCTATAAAATTATACCTTTTTTTAAGAAGGAATAAAAGAGAAAAATCCTTCACTGGCTTTTCTGCTGTTTTTGAATACAATGGGTCCTTTTGAAAGGGAATAAGGATTTTTGTGAGGGAAAGGATGGTCGTAATGTTGTTCAAGAAGGCGGCAATCAAGAGATATTTTGTTCTTTTTCTCTTGATAATGACAGGAATTCTTCAAGCGGCCCAAACATCCCTTGATTTATCCGGAAGATGGAGGTTTGCTTTGGACCCGCAGGATGCCGGTTTGCGGGAGCAGTGGTTTCGAAAAGACCTTTCGGATGAAATTCGGCTGCCCGGTGTTCTCCAGGCCCAGGGATACGGCAACCCAATCAGCAAGGACATGCCCTGGGTGTTGTCTTTGTATGACAAGTTTTGGTATCTGAGGAAGGAGTATCAGCCCTATGCGGAAGGGGATGTGAAGGTTCCGTTTCTTTCCCAGCCGCCGCGGCATTATCTGGGACCCGCCTGGTATCAGCGGGACATTGAAATCCCCAAAAACTGGAAGGGCCGGCGGGTGGTGCTGTTTTTGGAGCGGACACGGTGGCTTTCGACGGTCTGGCTGAATGAGCGGCAGGTCGGGTCGGACAATTCGCTTGTGGCGCCGCATATATTTGATTTGGGGATTTTGGAACCCGGCCGATATCGGCTGACGATTCGGCTGGACAATCGAATGCTGATGGATTATCGGCCGGATGCCCACAGTGTTTCGGATTCTCTGGGCAGCACATGGAACGGGATTGTCGGACGGATAGAACTGATGTCCACGTCGCCGGTCTGGCTGGAGGATGTGCAGGTTTACCCGGATATTCAGGACAAGACGGTGCGGGTTCACGTGCAAATCGGGAACAGCACAGGGCAGGCGGGAAAAGGGACGCTCAAGGCAGGCAAAGTTCATGTGCCTGTTTCCTGGACGTCGGAAGGCGGAGAAGCCGAGCTGATGGTATCGTTGGGGAAAAATGCCCGGCTTTGGGATGAATTTGAGCCGGTGCTGCATCGGCTGACGGTGGAATTGAAAGGCAGAGGGGCGGATGACCGCAGGGAGATTCGCATCGGGCTTCGGCAGATCACTACGGACGGCCCCAATCTGCTGGTCAACGGACACAGGAGTCATTTTCGGGGGACGCATTCAGGCGGCGACTTTCCGATGACGGGCTATCCGGCGACGGATTTGGCGTATTGGCGGAATCTGTTTAAGACTTGCCGGGAATGGGGCTTAAACCATATGCGGTTCCATTCATTCTGTCCGCCTGAAGCGGCGTTTGAAGCGGCGGATGAGCTGGGCTTTTATCTGCAGCCGGAGGCGGGGATGTGGAACGCCATCAGCCCGGGCACGGCGATGGAGGCAAGATTGTACGAGGAAACGGAGCGGATGATTCGGGCGTATGGGAATCATCCGTCGTTTGTGCTGTGTTCCCCGAGCAACGAGCCGGCCGGACGCTGGAAGGAGTCTCTGCCGAAGTGGGTGGAGTATTACCGCCAAAAAGACCCGCGCCGGCTTTATACGATGGGTACGGGCTGGCCGCTGATTGATGAGCCGGGGCCTGTGAAGGGGGCGGATTTTCTGGCTGTGCACCGAGTCGGTTTGCGGCCGGTGCGGGGCAATCGGGCCTGGTTCGGCGGCGATTATCTGTCCTCGATTGAGGGGGTGGATGTTCCGATTATCGTTCACGAACTGGGGCAGTGGTGCGCGTATCCGGATTTCGACATCATTCGGAAGTTTACGGGGTATCTGCGGCCGGGCAATTATGAGATTTTCCGGGAGTCTGCAGCGGCGGCCGGACTGCTGGCCAAAAATAAGCAATTTGCCCTGGCCAGCGGGAAGTTTCAGACGGCCTGTTATAAGGAGGAAATTGAAGCCAACCTGCGAACACCCGGTCTGGCGGGCTTTCAGCTGCTGGATTTGCATGACTACCTCGGGCAGGGTACGGCTCTGGTAGGAGTGCTGGATGCCTTCTGGGAGGAGAAGGGGTATGTTTCGGCACGGCAGTGGCGGCGGTTCTGCACAACGACGGTGCCGCTGGCAGTGCTGAAAAAGCGCACGTTTACGCAGGATGAGCTGTTTGAGCCGGAGATTCGAATCGCTCATTACGGGGCAAAACCGATGGGCAAGACGGAGGTCTATTGGCGCATTGCTGACAGGACCGGACGCGTCGTTCGCCAGGGCGGCTGGAGAGTGGATGCCGTCGAGCTGGGCAGCGCTCTGCCGCTCGGGCGGGTCCGAACGGATTTGGCTGATTTGCCCGCCCCGGCGATGTATCGGCTGATAGTCGGGCTGACGGGGACGCCGTTTGAGAATGACTGGAATTTCTGGGTGTATCCGAAGGGGTTGCCGGAGCCGGCCGGAGCGGATATTCTGATAACCCGTTCGGAACAGGAGGCCTTTGAACGGCTTCAGGCGGGCGGCAGGGTGCTCTGGATGCCGCATTATAACCGCCTGCGGTGGGATTGTCCGCCGATCGGCCGGCTGCCGATATTCTGGAATCGGCTGATGGGGCCGAATTGGGAGCGGTTTCTGGGGATCGTCTGTGAGCCGAGCCATCCGGCCCTTGCGGGCTTTGCGACGGAGTTCTATTATGACTGGCAATGGGAGCAGGTTTTCCAGCCCGCCTGCCGGGTACTGAATCTGGCGGATATGCCGGCGGAACTGGAGCCGATTGTTCAGGTGATTGATGACTGGCATCGGAATTATAAATTGGCGGCGATTTTTGAATGCCGGGTCGGTGAGGGGAAACTTCTGGTTTGTGCGGCGGATTTAGAGACCAACCTTTCCGAACGTCCGGCGGCCCGGCAGCTGCGCTCCAGTCTGCTGACCTATATGAACAGCGAACGCTTTGCTCCAAAGACTGCTGTCAGTGTCGAGCAGCTGCGAGGCCTGATTTTTGACAACCAAATTATGAAAAAATTGGGTGCGAAGATTCAGACCCAGTGGGAGGATGGACGCAATGCGGCCGCTAATGCCATTGACGGCAATCCCAATACATACTGGTTTACGGGGCGGGCGAGCCGGGAAAGACGCCATCCGTTTGAACTGACGATTCAGTTTGAACAGTCGGTCCGAATGAAGGGACTGGTATGGATGAATCGGCAGGACCATCGCGGGCACGAAGGGGATGTTCGCGAGTACGAAATCTGCTTCAGCGAGGACGGGCAGGAATGGTCGGAGCCGCTGAAGGGCCGTCTGGAATCCACGTTTCATCCGCAGCAAATTGATTTCAGCGGGACGGTTTGTGCCCAAAGAATGAAGATTCGGGCCTTGTCGGGCTTTGGGGATGACCTGACGGCTTCGGTTGCCGAAATTGCCGTGATTGCCGATGAAATGCCGCAGTCCGGGCAGCCCTCGCAGACAGGAGTGTATCAAAGGGTCCGGACGGCTACGGAAGAGATGTTTGAAGGGGTTGATTAAAGGGCTGATGAAACTGTGCTGAAAGGGTTGAATTCCCGCTTTTCTCCTTTTGCGAATACGGCGGGAGATGGGCGGGAGAATGAATCGATTGGGCTTTTTTAAGAAAGGAGTCTGTATGAAATTGCGGTTGGTGGTGTGTTTGTTTTTGGGGGCTGCTTTGTTTCAGATGGGGTATGCCATGGAACGGAGCCATACAATTCAGAGTCCGGACGGGCGTATTCAAGTGGACTTTCTGATGGAAGAGGGCAGAGCGTTTTATTCCGTCCGGCTGGGAAAAGAGGTTCTGCTGGAGAAATCGCCGCTGGGGGTCAGGCGAAGCGATGCGGATTTTACCGGGCAGCTGACGCTGCAGCGTTTTTCCAAAACGGAAAAGGTATCGGATAATTATACGATGCCGCACGGCAAGCAGAGCCGGATTGCCTATCGGGCCAACCGGCGGACGGCAACCCTGGCCAATCCGCAGGGACAGCTTATTCAGATTGTCTTTCAGGTCTCCGATGACGGGCTGGCATTCCGCTATCATTTTCCGGAGCCGAGCGGCCTGAAGGTTTCGGTGGAGGCCGAACAGACCGGTTTTGCCTTTCCGTCCGGAACGGTCAGCTGGCTGCATCCGATGCATGATGCCAAAACGGGCTGGGAGAAGACCCAACCGTCCTATGAGGCCCACTATGAGATTGAAAAACCCGTCGGGCTTCCTTCACCGTATTCGGCCGGCTGGGTATTTCCGGCGCTGTTTCGGGTGGGGCAGGCCGGCTGGGTTTTATTGAGTGAGACGGCGGTGGATGAGAATTACTGCGGCTGCCGGCTGGCGCAGCATTCGGACGGCGGCGTCTATCGGATTGCCTTTCCGCAGGTCAATGAGCACCGCGGCCCCCAGGACCCGGTTGCTCCTTCGGCCGTCATCCCGTTTTCCACTCCCTGGCGGCTGGTTATCGTCGGGCGGGATTTGGGAGCTATTGTAGAGTCTACCCTCGCGACGGATGTGGCGGAACCATCGAAGGTCAAAGATCTGTCTTTCGTTCGGCCGGGCCGGGCGGCCTGGAGCTGGTTGCGGTATGATTCAGAGGGGACGAAACTGCCGTATCTGCAGGAGTATTTGGAGATGGCCGGCAAACTCGGCTGGGAATATATGCTGGTGGATGCCGATTGGGACCGTCTGGTCGGTTATGAGAAGATTGCCGAGCTGGCCCGGCAGGCGAGGCAAAAGGGTGTGGAGCTGATTTTGTGGTACAACTCCAACGGCGAGTGGAATACGGCGCCGATGACGCCGAAAAACCGGGTACATCTGCCGGACGTGCGGCGGGAGGAGTTTGCACGGCTCCGCCAAATGGGCATTCGGGGGATCAAGGTGGATTTCTTCGGCGGCGACAAGCAGGCCGCGATGCAGCTGTATCAGGATATTCTGCGGGATGCAGCGGAGTATCAGCTGCTGGCCAATTTCCACGGGGCGACGCTGCCGCGCGGCTGGCACCGCACCTGGCCCAATCTGGTGACGACCGAGGCGGTGATGGGGATGGAATACTGCACGTTTGACCAGCGCAACGCTGACCGGCAGGCCGAGCACAGCTGTATTCTGCCGTTTACGCGAAATGTCGTTGCTCCGATGGATTTTACGCCGGTGGTGATGAGCCGCCGGATTCGCGGGGTGCAGCGTCGGACCACACCGGCGTTTGAGATGGCCCTGCCGGTTATCTTTGAGTCGGGGATTCAGCATTTCGGGCTGGCCCCGTTTGAGGCGGAGGCCCTGCCGGCATTTGCGGTGGACTATTTTAAGGCGGTACCGACCACATGGGATGAGACGCGTTTTGTATCCGGTTATCCGGCCAAGGAGGTTGTGCTGGCCCGGCGGAAAGGCAAACAATGGTTTGCGGCGGGTATCAACGGGGAAAAGACCGCCAAAACCCTGACGCTGGACCTGTCTTTCCTGCCGAAGAATTTTCAGGGAATTCTGATAACCGACGGTGCCCAGCCGGACCAGTTGGAGTCCAAAACCGTTTCCGCGGCGGATGTGCGGAAACTGACCGTTTCCCTGCCGCCGCAGGGCGGATTTGTGCTGTATTCAAAGCCCCGATAGGTTCTTTGCAAACTACTTTAAAAAGAAAAGGGGAATCCGTTTCTCGACGGGTTCCCCTTTTTTCTGCACGCGGGTGGGTTATCCGCGTCGCCGAAGTGTAATCAAACCGCCCAAACCTACCAATGCCAGTGTTGCCGGTTCCGGTACAAGAACCAGTGCCGGTGCTGTGAAGGTTGCATGTTCTTTGGAGGCGAAGCGGTCTTCACAGTTGATCGAAGAGGTGCCGGTCGAGTTGATAATCACCAAAGTGACCAGTTTGTTGGTGTCCGAAGCCAGGAAATTGCTGAATGCGGTTCCCAAATCGTTGGTGTTGGAACTGAACGTGATGGGATACGTGGGGGTTTGCCCACCGGTTCCGGGGGTGTTCAGGAAGCCGAGCCAGACCAGCTTGGTTTCATCAATCAGATAATACCCGGTGTTCCAGCCCTGCGACGGCTGAAGCATTCCGGGGGCGTTCTGATAGCAGAGGGTCGATTCTGTCCAGCTGTCCAGCGTCTCGTCAGTCAGACCGTAGACATCCAGTCGGCGTCCGGTTGAGCTTTTGATGTATGTGGCTTGCAGCTGCAGGACGGCGCCGACAAATGTTTCGTTTGTCATTTCACTCAGGTCAAAGCGAAGATAGGTGCACTGGAACCGGGAACCGCCGCCGTTGTAGCGGGAGCGAAGTTCCGTTGCAGCTGTCCCGGCTGTTGAAGTAGAACTTACCTGGCTGTCATTGCCGATATACGCATCGGCTCCGTTGCCGTATTCTGTGGTAATGACCAGAGCCCGAGAAGAGGGCACAAAAAACAAAAGCATTAAGAGCAGATAAAAGATTTTCCTTTCCATAACCAACCTCCAAAAAAGTTTTCGTTTTTTTGTATTCCGAACGGTTTTTCTTTCACACACTCCACACACAAATCTTCTCAGGGCAGGCCGGAAAGACCTGCCCTGAGAAGAAATCTTTTCTTACTGGCAGTCCGGATGGATACCGCACTGGAGCCAGCTTTGAGCGAAGACAGCCAGGTCAGCCAGGTCCACACGGCAGTTGCCGCTGTAGTCCAGCTGCGGACGGAACCGGCAGAAGCTGCCGGCGCCGGCGGCATACATGTCGGCAATCTGGTCGGCCGTCAGCGGATAGTTCCAAATCTGGACATCATCCATCAGGCCGCTGTAGAACGCGTCATCCGCCCAGTTGCTTTCGCCGATGTAGTTGTTGTTGCGGACAAGAATATTCGGCATCTGGGGAATGGCACCTGTCTGCACCGGTATGCCGTTGCGGTACAGGGTCACATTCCCACTCGAATCCATCACGGCTGCATACATCTGCCATTCATTCAGGTTCAGTGCGCCTGCGGCGGTCACAGCCCCGGCGCTGATAGCGGCCCGATAGTGGCTGTATGTCAGGTTTGTCGAGGTGCTGTTTCGGCTCAGATAGATGTTGTCGCTGGCGGCGCCGTTGCCCAGGTCCACAAACCGGGCCCAGTTGGTCACAGCAGCGGGTCTGGCCCAGACGGAGATGGTGATGCCCGGCGAGAAGTCATCAAAGCCGGCGGGCAGCTGGACATAATCATCGATGCCGTCAAACAACAGGGCCTGTCCGAAGATGCCGGCGGCAAACGTCGGTTCACCCATGAGGGTTCCGTGCAGGTTGTTGCCGGAGGAATCATTCGCATTCCCGTCAAAGGTGTAATAGGCAATCTGCTGCTTGATGGAAACCCGAACGGTGCTGCTGGCTGTCTGACCGCCCGTACCGGAGGCCACGCAGTAATACCAGCCGGCATGGCTCTTGGCGAGAGTTCCGAGGGCAAGGGTGTTCGAATTTGTTCCTACGACTACGTCATCTGCCGCGGTGTTGGTGGCGTTGTCGGCACTTCTGTACCAGGTGTATGTCATCGAGGAGCCGCTGGAAAAGCTGGCCGTGATGACGTCCGCCGTTTCGCCGACAAACTTGGCCTGATAAGCCGGAGAGATGCTCACAAAGATCGGGGCGGCGGTGGCGGTGAATTTCCAGAACGGTCCGACAAATTTGTTCGGGTCCGTCGGATGGGTATCGTAGCAGTCCACTCGCCAGTAATAACTTCTCTCCGCCAGCGGAACGCTGTAGCCGGCGAAGGAATTGATGTTCACGGATGTTACAGCCGGCGCAAAGGTCAGCTTGCTCATTGTGGCCGTATTCGGATCTGTTCCGAAATAAACATCGCATTTGCCCACTCCCGGCAGAAGCTCCCACTGCAGCTGGGTCAGTGAGAAACGGTTGACATAGGAATCATGATCCGGATTGGGATTGATGGCCTTGCCCAAAGAAGCGTTGGGCATATTCAGCGAGGGAGGCGGCGTTCCGTCCGTGCGTTCTTTCGTGGCGATTTCGTCTTCGTCATCCGGACCGATGAAGAAGAACGTGACCAGACCGTTTGTGTCGGATGCCAGGAAAGAGGACAAATTCAGAGTGGACGGGTTGGTTGTTACGGAAAACGGCAGGGTTTGAACACCCGGGCTGATAAAAGTTCCCAGCTGAACGGCCTTGTTGGTGTCGATTGAATAATTTCCGAGTGTGGTGGCAAGAAGGCCCGGAGCGGTATTATATGTGATGCCGCCGGTCCCGCTTTCAATCCAGAAATCATCCGGTCCGTCCTTCACCCCGTACACCGTAATGGTGCTTTGTGAGCCCTTCATATACGTATAGTGCAGCGTCAGCGTAGAATTGCTGAAATCACCGGCAACCCCCTCGATGTCGAAACGGATGTAGCCGATTTTGCAGCGGGTGTTGGCCAGCTGCCGCCAGGCCCGCATACGAACTTCTGTACCCGTATTGGTGTTCGGCCCCTGCTGACTGTCATTGGTCAGGTATGTGTCCGCTCCGCGGCCGAAGGCGGTTGTCCGGATGACCTCTGCGCGAGCTGTCAATCCCAGTGCAGCCAACAGGATGAGTCCTCCGCACATCTTGAACCTTTTCATGACTAAATCCTCCTAATAGATGTTAATAATCCGAGCGGGTCAGGGTGACCCGCCCGGAGACAGTAGTTCATTCGTTATCAATTAGGGACAAACCAAACTTGTGCAGTCCAGCCACTGAGAAGCGAAAAACGCCACGTCTTTGAGGTTCACGAAGCAGTCATCGTTCAAATCAGAGAGCAGCCGCGTATAGCCGGGGACTTGGTGGGCTGCATCGCAGGGATTGATGCCGACATAGACGCGGACATTGTCGGTGCTGTTCAGCTCTCCGTCGCTGGCTTCCAGCTGAAATTCATACCAGCCGGCGAATGCCAGTGTAACCGTGGTTTCCAGCTGATCATCGGGGTCAATTACGACCGGAGCCGAGTTTTCAGGGCCGCTGACCTGCGTCCACTGAACGGTGACCGGACCACCGGGGAGACCGTCATCCGTCACGGTTCCGACCAGGGTCACCACGGCATCACCGTTTCCGGTCGCCCCTTCCAGCAGGTAGGTCAGCTGCAGACGGGGACGGTAGGCAGGGTTCGAATTCTCTTTTGTTGCAATTCCATACCCGCGGTCATTGGAGTCTTCGCAGCCAATAATGAAGGTAACCAGCCCGCCATTCTGAACTCGACTTTGAATGAATGCTTCCAGGGCCGGACCGGTAATGGTAATCACGTCGCTGGCGATAACCTCCGAAATGCCCGGCACATTGTCATCCAGGTCAGTGATCCAGCCGTTCGTGATAGCCGTGGTCATCGGAACAGCACCATTCCATTCCTGGCCGGCTGCAACGGCGCCGTTTTCCGTCAGGGTTGCTTCACTCCAGTTCTGAGGTGTATTGCCGGGTACATTGTTGAGCCCGTGCAGAGAGAACCGTGCATTATTGATTATATCGTTCCGGGTTCCGGCCACTTTTCGGAGGGTTAAGGTTACGTCTTTGACCGTTCCCGGACCCAGAGCGGCCAGTTCGGAAAGATTAAACCGCAAATAGCTGGCATGATCCACACTGCCGCCTCGGACGTCCATATATTCAAGCCCGCCGTAAACGGTGGCGTCCCGAAGATAGGTGTCAGACTCTGTTGTGGTATCTACAATCGTTCGAGTCAGCCAGACAAACTGGTCCGCACCGGCGTTGACAACCGGGGCGCTGTTGTTGGTGTTGAAGGTCCACACCTTTCCCTGAACATAGGACGGCTGGCGGCTGGTGTCATTGGTGTTCACGACCCAGTAATAGGTCTTATAGGGTACCAGCTGCGGCATCGGAACGGAATTGCCTGTGACGCCGGAGGCCAGCAGGGTCAGGCCGTAGTTCGGCAGCAGGGCGTTGGGCTCTGTTTCGCCGAAGTACACATCGCAGGTGATGATTCCCTGCGGAAGGTTCGGTTCCGGATTGGTCCAGCTGAGGGTTTGATAGTCGCTGATTATTATTTTGGCATTATTGGCCGGCACAGGACTGGACGCCCGTCTGACCGCATAGGCATTTGGGAAAGTGAGCATCGGCGGATTGAACGTGGCGTGTTCTTTGGAAGCGACTTCCACTTCATTGTCGCCCCCGATAAAAATCAGGGTAACCAGGCCGTTGGTGTCTTTGGAGAGGAAATCCTTCAAAGGCAGGGCTGTCGGATTCGAAGAGAAGGTGATGGGATATGTGATTGGGTCTGCCGGCGCAGCCGGTGTGGTTAACGTGCCCAGCTGGGTCGTTGCGTTGGCGACAAACTGGTAATTCCCAAGCGTTGTCGGCGGATTGGGGACCATGCAGGGGGCCGTGTTGTAAGTGATGGTGCTTTCGTTCCAGACATCCATCGGCCCGTCAACCAGTCCATAGACCGTGACGGATTTCTCGCCGCCTTTTACATAGGTGGCGTCAAAGGTAATAAAGGCGCCCTCGAGGTCGCCGTCAATGCCGCTTAAATCGAAGCGGATGAAACCGGTTTTAGAGCGAGTATTTGCCAGCTGACGGAAGGCACGGATTCGCTCCTCCCCGGCGACGTTAACCGTCGGACCTTGCTGGCTGTCATTGGTCAGATAGGTATCGGCTCCCTGACCAACCTCGGTCGTGACGACCACGGCTGCGCGGGCAGCGAGGCCGAACATGCACAAGATAATTGCGACCCATACAATACCTGCTTTCATAACCAAATCCTCCACAATAAAGTTAATAAGATGAAATTTACTTACCCATCCCTATTTACGCTTTTCTTTATTCCAGTCCCTGTACAATGGTTCTCCACAATTCCGGGTCCTGCATCGGGTCGGAACCGTACACCTGCTGATCCAGCACTTGGGGGTTTTGGCGGAATTTTACGCTGGCGTCTGAGTAAAGCAGGTTGGCTCCGGCATATCCTCCCCGCCGATGAGACATCCGTTCGCGGGCCTGGAGCACATCCAGGCAGATAGAGCGGCTGGGGTGCGTCTGGGAAAGCTTCTTGGCTACGGCGGGGAATTGTTTGGTGCCGACAGTCATTTTCCGCTGCGAAGACTGCGGCAGATACGAAAAGCTGATTCGGACCGAGTTGGGATTGCTCGGGTTGACATACGCCGGGTCCACGGAAGGCCAGTCCTGCGGCCCCAGATAGGCCTCATAACTGAAGGCCGTCCGTTTATTGCTCGGGCAGTAGAAAACGGCTCCATCATCGATATACCCGCGGGTCCACAGGGGAGCCAGGTTGAAGGTACCGGTGATGCGGGTCTGCGGCGGCTTGGTCGGGTCCACATTGAAAATGAAGTAGGTCGCCGCTCCGCCTGTTCGCGTTTCCGTGTAGTACGCCTCCGGCAGGGAGTCAGTGTTCGCCTGCGTATAGAGGTGAAGCACCTGACCGATAATTTTCAGGTGGTCGGCACAGGCCAGCCGTCCGGCATGCTCCTTGGCCATTTTCAGGGAGGGCATCACAATGCTCAGCAGCAGAGCGATAATGGCAATCACGACAAGCAGTTCGATGAGTGTAAAGGCCTTTTTCATAGGGATGCGTTTACTCCAGAATCAGTTTGGGTTGTCCGAAGATGCACCAGTCATATCCGATGGCATTGCGGTCCAGTTCAGGATCGCGGCTGCCGCCGTCGGTGGCAATCAGAGTCAGGAAACGGTCAGTTTCTGACAGTTCGATTTCTATATTTTCGGTCCGGCCGGCGGCCAAAGCAGCGTGATGACGGACTCGGCCGTCCACCAGGACCCAGCATTCCGCATAGCCGGCGTCCAAATGCGGGGGGCAAAGTCCAGCAAACCCGCCTGGGCTGTGAATCGCCGAATCGGCGTTTGCAGGCGGCTTCGAATGGCATTCAGGTCAAAGGTAATGCCGCTGTTGGCGTGCATGCACAGGAACGTTTTTTCCGGGTTATTGTAATCGACCGAACCGAGCTGCAGAGAAGCGGAATTTTTTTGGCTGTTTTGCAGCAGCTTCTCTGCGGGAGAATGAAGGATGTCGGCGAAGAAGTACCCGCTGGTGACCGGGCATTCACGGAAAAGATGGCCGGCGGAGCTGACCACCTGCGGGCTGGTTCCGTTCGGCACGAAAACGCCGTCGATATACGGATTGCCGGGGACTTTGTTATATGCATTGCCGCTGCGGCGGTCTCGCATTTCACCGGGGACATCCGCCGGGCGGTTGGACGGATTGATGCCGGTTTCTTTTTGGCCGGTGCCTAATCCGGTGCCGCCGCCCACAATATCCGCCAGGTCGATTTGTTTTTCCTGACGCCAGATGAGGTTGTTCTGGGACTGGATATCCCTGGCGAAGAACTGCTCACTGAGCCGGATGGACTGCACTTCGGTGCCGGATTCTCCGAAGCGTTTGGCCTGGCCGGCAATCACATCCAGGACTTGTTTGGTTTTGTTGCTCAATCCGGCAATCAGAACGGTTTTGCCCTCAAAGACGTGCAGTTCAATATCCCCCCGCATGTCGGTATAGACTCCGAACTGAGTGCCCATATCGATAATTTTGGATTTTTGGGTCTGTACGGCAAATCCGTTGGGGGCCTGTCGAATATTGACAAAAACCCGTCCGTAGGTCATCGAGAGCTCATCGGAGTTCACGAAGCGGAATTCCGCAGGAGCTTCAATGACCAGATGCACACCGTTGTCGGTTTGAATCTTGACTAGTCCTTTGATCAGCTGAACCGGAGCGGCTCCGGCCGACAGACGAGTGCCTTTTTCGAGGGGTTCGCGGGACGACCAGGCGGCACCGAGGGTGTCGCTGACGGAAGCCACACCCGACTGGGGGGCTGGGAAAACCAGCGGATAAATCAGAATCATCAAAAGGGCTGCCATCGAAGCGAAGAGAGCGAACAAGGACAGCTTGGATACCTGCGGTCTGGATTTGGCGGCAATTGCAGGACGCGGGACCTGCGGAGACGGCATCTCCACGGGCGGCAGTTCGACGGCCTCGACTTCTTTTTCATAATCCCCTAAAATCTGAAGGAATTCGAGAGTCAGAGGCGCACCGGAATCGTTCGGTTCTTCATCTCCGCAGGACAGCGGCGAGGCCAAGACCGGTGTATGGCGAATTGCGGCCTGCAGGTTGCACAAGTCGGTGCACAAATAGACGTAGTCAATGTAAAGCTCTTGTGCCTGCGGATAATTTTTTAAAAGAGTGCTTAATTCCTCGAACTCTTCCTGGGTAATGACTTCATCCCGCAAAGCTCCGAGGAGCGTAAACAGACGATTCAGCTGGATATTGGAAAGTTCCATAAGATTTATGAATACACCTCCCGAAGATTCCGGCGAATGCACAGCAGGAGTTTTGCATGGATTTTGTTGAACATTCGATAGAGCACGTGGAGCTCCTTGCCGGTCTGTTCGGCGACCCGGCGTGTCGAGCTGCCCGGCTCGTAGCGCATCTGAATCAGCGACAGCTCATAGGCCTTCAGCTGCTGAAGGCATTTTTTCAGAATCGGAAGCCGTTCATCCGCATTGGGGTATTCGAGGTTTTTCTCTGCGAGAAGATTGAGCATATCTTCGCTGAAGTAAACCTTGTCCTTTTTCTGATTTTTATAGTAATTCAGGATCTGGAAATGGGCTATTTTCAGGGCCCATGCGGAGAAATTTGTGGATTTGTCAAATTGGTCAAACTTGGACCAAAGGACGGCAGCCGTTTCCTGGATGACATCATCTACATCTGACCAGTTTGGAATCAGGGCCCGTACAAACCCATAGAGCCGGCGTTCGTTGGCCAGATAGAGCTTGATAAAAAGCCGGTAGTCTTCCGATGTCAGATTTTTTCTTTCTTCCGGCATATTTACTCCAGTTCCATAGAGATTCATCCGTTCTTGGATATAGAAGTTTTCCGAAAAAATTAGAGGTTTTTTTAAAAAATTACCCATTTTTTGCTTTGAGATAGAAACACGATATACTCCCGCATAGAAAATGGAGTATTTAGGGCGGATTTTTCGCTTTTTTCTCAAAAAAATAGGCAAAAAAAAGATTTCTGTTCTATTTCCCTAACAGACAAGCCCAGTATATGGGGTAGGTTTAAAACAATAATATATCTAATTTGTCCTGAATATACGTTTTGGCTGCAGCGAAAACAATCAACTGGGGGTTTTATGAGAGAGCACAGGGGAACTTTCTATGCATATGCTGTCGTTTTTGTTATCCTTGCTTCGACTGGATTTTCAGATCCCCGATATATGGAAAAACTCGACAGGGGGGTGATTGCTGTCCGGTCGGGCAATTCCAATTATATCGGATGGAGATTGTTTGGAACAGATCCGGCGGATATCGGATTTAATGTCTATCGCGATTCCGTCAAACTGAATTCCACCCCCATCACCAACTCCACCAATTATTTAGATACGGGCGGGACCCTTTCGAGCACGTATCGAATTGTTCCGGTGATTAACGGGATTGAGCGGAAGGCCACGGAGCCGGTGAGCGTTTGGTCCACGCCTTATCTGACGATTCCTCTTCAGGTGCCTTCCGGTGTAACGACACCGGACGGCTATACCTGCACCTACAGTCCAAACGATTGCAGTGTCGGCGACCTGGACGGGGACGGCCAGTATGAGATTATCGTCAAATGGGACCCGGATAATTCCAAAGACAATTCTGTTTCAGGTTATACAGGAAATGTTTATCTGGATGCCTATAAACTGAACGGCACCTTTTTGTGGCGGATTGATTTGGGGATAAATATCCGAGCCGGGGCCCACTACACTCAGTTCATGGTCTATGACTTGGACAGTGATGGACGGGCGGAGGTAGCCTGTAAAACGGCTCCTTATACAGTGGATGGACAGGGCAATTATGTCCTGATGCCCGGTGATGTGCTGGCGGATTACCGCAACAGCAGCGGCTATATCCTTTCCGGCCCCGAGTATTTGACGATTTTTGACGGATTGACGGGCGCGGAACTGGCGACAACTTATTATGTTCCGCCTCGGGGGAATGTGAGTAGCTGGGGGGATTCCTACGGCAACCGGGTGGACCGGTTTCTGGCGTGTGTGGCCTATCTGGACGGTCAGCGGCCCAGTCTAGTGATGTGCCGAGGGTATTATACGCGGGCAGTGCTGGCCGCCTGGGACTGGCGGGACGGTCAGTTGACGCAGCGGTGGGTATTTGATACCAACAACGGCTATTCCTCTTATATGGGACAGGGCAATCACAACTTGAGTGTGGCCGATGTGGACGGCGACGGTTTTGACGAGATTGTTTACGGCTCCTGTACGATTGACCATAATGGAAAGGGGTTGTATTCAACGGGGCTCGGTCATGGGGATGCCCTCCATGTATCGGATATGGACCCGGACCGGCCGGGGCTGGAGGTCTGGCAGTGCCACGAGAGTTCGCCTTACGGGGCTTCTTTCCGGGATGCCGCAACGGGTCAGGTTATTTTCCGCTATACGGCCAGCGGGGATACAGGCCGGGCCTGTGCCGGCGACATCCGGGCGGATTATCGAGGATACGAGGTCTGGGCTTCCACCGGTGTACCGTTATCAACGTGTACCGGAGTAAACTTAGGCAGTCACTCCAACCCCATCAATTTTATGGTCTGGTGGGATGGGGATTTATTGCGGGAATTTCTTGACAGCAATGTCATCAGCAAATACGGCGTCGGCACGCTGCTTACGGCCACGGGTTGTTCGGCCAACAACGGGAGCAAGTCGACCCCGTGTCTGTCGGCCGACATCTTCGGCGACTGGCGGGAGGAAGTCATTTGGCGGACGAACGACAATGCGGCATTGCGGATTTATACAACCACAGCCGTGGCCGGCTATCGGTTCTATACGCTGATGCATGACCCCCAGTATCGGTTGGCGATTGCCTGGCAGAATGTGGCTTACAATCAGCCGCCGCATCCGGGGTTTTATCTGGGCGACGGGATGGCGTCTCCGCCGGTGCCGGATATCATTTTGGCCGGCGACATTTGGGTGTACGGCGATTTTACGAATGACGATGTCGTGAATCTGGATGATTTGCCTTCGTTTGCGGACATCTGGCTTCTGAATGATTGCGGCCTGACCCCAGGCCTGGATTTGAATGAGGACTGCCGGATTAATTATTATGAGTTTGCTGTTTTTGCCGAAAATTGGGAAGGGCCGGAGCGGATTCCGCCGGCGGTTCCGACGGGCCTGCTGGCCTGGGCCGGCGACGGAATGGTGACGCTGGACTGGGCGGACAATACGGAATCCGACCTGCTCGGGTATAATGTGTATCGCTCGGAGACATCCGGCAGCGGATATATCCTGCTCAATCCGGAGCCGCTGACGGCTTCGGCGTATGTCGATACGTCCGTCCAGAATGGGTTGACGTATTATTATGTGGTGACGGCGGTGGACAACCTGCTCAATGAGTCGGCGTATTCGAGTGAAGTCATTGCGGCACCGGACAGCATTACCACGATTGTCATTCAGGAAAATGAGCCGGGTTTTATCGGAGTCTTTACGGGGACGATTGACAGCAACAACGCGGGCTTTACAGGAACCGGTTTTGCCAATACAGCCAACGCCGTCGGGATGTATATTGAATGGTCCGTGTATGCGGCCTCGGCGGGAACGTACGAGCTGCAGTGGCGGTATGCCAACGGCAGCACCAGCAACCGAACCGGGGCCGTGAGTGTCAGCGGGGTGACTCGGGCGACGAATGTCAGTTTTCCGAGCACCGGCGGGTGGACAACCTGGACGACGACGGCTGCCGTTCCCGTGCCTTTGTCGGCCGGCAGCAACCGCATTCGGCTGATTGCGGAAAAGTCGGAAGGTCTGGCCAACATCGACTGGATGTCGGTGACAGGGGTTTCACCTCTGCCGGGTTCATAGAAAAGGTCTTTGTCAGGGAGGACAGGCATGAGAGGATTTCGATGGATTTGGGTGTTGGGTGTTTGGGCGGCCGCCCTTGCAAATGCACAGGCTCCGGCTGGAGCAAGAGAAGAGAAAATGGCCGCCAAACCCCTGTATCGGGACCCCGTTTATGACGGGGCGGCGGACCCGGTGCTGGTCTGGCATCCGGATGAAAAGAAATGGCTGATGTTTTATACCAACCGCCGGGCCAGCGCCGCCGATGCCGAAGGCGTCAGCTGGGTGCATGGAACACCGATCGGGATTGCTGAATCCGCTGACGGCGGGGCGACCTGGACCTATCGGGGCACGGCCAATATCGGTTACAAAAAAGGAGACGATACCTACTGGGCCCCGGAGATTGTCGAGCACGAAGGCACCTGGCATATGTATCTGACCTATGTGCCGGGGATTTTCCGCGACTGGAACCATCCGCGGGAGATTCTTCATCTGACCAGCCGGAACTTAATCGACTGGGAATATCAATCCACCCTTTCGCTTTCCTCCGACCGGGTGATTGATGCCTGTGTCTATCGTCTGCCTAACGGCACCTGGCGGATGTGGTACAACAACGAACGCGACGGCAAGTCCATTTATTATGCGGACAGCCGGGATTTGTATCGGTGGGAGGATAAAGGAAAAGTGCCCGGACAGTGGCGGGGCGAAGGGCCGAAGGTCTTCTGGTGGAGGGGGTTCTATTGGATGCTGGTGGATGTCTGGGACGGGCTGGGGGTGTACCGCTCGTCTGATGCTTTGAACTGGGAGCGGCAGAAGGACAACCTGCTCCGGGAACCGGGGATGGGTACGGATGACCAGGTTAAAGGCGGCCATCCGGATGTGGTGGTCAGCGGCGACCGGGCATTTGTGTTTTATTTCACGCATCCCGGCCGGCGGGGAGAGGATGTCCGAAAAGACGGGTTTGAACAGCGGCGCAGCTCGATTCAGGTTGCTGAACTTGTTGAGAAAGACGGCTGGCTTTTCTGCGACCGCAACCAGCCGGTGAGAATTGAACTGAAAGGAACTTCCGTAAGCCGCCGGGACATGCAGGCGGTCTATGAGCAGGTCAAGACACCGTATAAATACGGGGTGGTGATTGAGCCGCCTGCGGGCAGGATGGTGGACGGCCCGACAGTCTTTCGCCATCAGGGCCGCTGGTATATGATTTATTTTCAGATGGAAGACAAGCCCGCCGGTTATACCACCCATCTGGCGGTGAGCGATGATTTGGTGCACTGGAGCCCGCAGGGGGTGATTCTGCCGCACGGGCAGGAGGGAGCCTGGGACTGGGCGCAGGCCGCCGGCGGCATTGCCCTCTACGATTATCGGTGGGGAGGGGACTATGGACTGCATACCCATGACGGCAAATACTGGCTGTCTTATCTGGGCGGAGAAAAGGAAGGATACGAAACGCCGCCGCTGTCCATCGGGCTGGCCTGGACGGATGACCCGTCGGCGGCCAAACCCTGGCAGCGTCTGTCCGAACCTGTCCTGCGTCCTTCAGACTCGGATGCACGCCTTTTTGAGAGGAGGACGCTGTTTAAGAGCCATGTCCTTTATGACCCGCAGCAGACGGTTGGGGCGCCGTATGTGATGTTTTACAATGCGGCCGCCCGCGAAGGCGGAGAGCGGATCGGAATGGCCGTTTCGCACGATATGGTGCAGTGGAAACGGTTCGGGCCGGGGCCGGTTCTGGAAAACCGATCGCCCGCCGGAAAGCCCGGCATCAGCGGGGACCCGCAGATTGCCAAAATCGGCGACCTGTGGGTGATGTTTTATTTCGGGGCGTTCTGGCGGCCGGGGGCTTTTGATACCTTTGCCTGCTCGTATGATTTGGTGCACTGGACCAAGTGGGACGGCCCGGATTTGATTGCCTCCTCCGAACCGTGGGACGAGACGTATGCCCACAAGCCCTGGGTTGTCTATTGGAACGGAATCGTTTATCATTTTTACTGTGCGGTCGGCCAGAAGGGCCGGGCGATTGCCTTGGCGGCATCGAAAGACCTGAAAAAGACGACGGAACCGTAAACCGTACTGATAGGGAAACTGTGCAGAGGAGTTTTTATGAATTTGCAAAGAATGGTTGTGTTTCTGGGGTTGCTGGGGATTTCAGCGGCGGCCGCGGCCAAAGAGTTTAACGCCTGCGAGTACGGGGCGGTGCCGGACGGCAAAACGGTCAATACCAGGGCCATTCAGAAAGCGATCGATGCCTGCGCACAGGCGGGCGGCGGGACGGTGATGTTTTCGCCCGGTACCTATCTGACCGGTTCGATTTTTCTCAAAGAGCGGGTGGATTTGCGGGTGGACGAAGGGGTCCTGATTAAGGGGGTTCAGGATGAGTCGGAGTATCCGGAAATCTATACACGCGTGGCGGGGATTGAGACGGACTGGCCCGCAGCGCTGATTAATGCCCACAACGTGTCCAACGTGCGGATATACGGCAAGGGAACCATCGACGGATCCGGCTCGATGTGGTGGGATAAATACTGGACGATGCGGCGGGAGTATGACCCCAAGGGCCTGCGCTGGGTAGTGGATTACGACTGCAAGCGGCCGCGGCTGATTCTGATTTACAATGCGTCCAATGTGAAGCTGGAGGGCCTGACGCTTCAGGAGCCGGGCTTCTGGACGGTGCATATCTGCTACAGCACCAATGTTGTCGTGGACGGGCTGACGATTCGGGCCAACCTCGATGAGCGGGTCGGCCCCAGTTCAGACGGGATTGACATCGATTCGTCCTCCAACGTGCTGGTGCAGAACTGCGATATTGACTGCAACGATGACAATTTCTGCCTGAAGGCCGGACGGGATGCCGACGGGCTGCGGGTGAACCGTCCGACGTACAATGTGGTGATTCGGGACTGCATCGCCCGCCGCGGACACGGCCTGATTACCTTCGGCAGCGAGACCTCCGGCGGCATCTACAATGTGGAAGCGTACAATCTGAAGGCCTACGGAACCAGCACCGGCATTCGGTTCAAATCCACGCAGGGCCGAGGCGGTACGGTGCGCGATGCCTATATTCACGACATCCAGATGCACAATGTCCGCGAGGCCATCAAGCTGGATTATGACTGGTATCCGGCGTACAACACCGTGCCGGACGAAGTGCGCAAACAGCTGGAGGCAGAAGGCCGGGAATTTCCCAAACATTGGAAGGCGCTGCTTCAGCAGGTGCCGGAGGATTTGGGGACGCCCTATATTCGGGATATTACCATTCGCAACATCAAGGGGGTGGATTCGGAAACGGCGATTTCCGTCAGCGGACGCAAAAATCAGCCGGCCGGTTCCTTTTTACTGGAAAACATTGACATCACCGCCAAAAAGGCGGGCATCATTAAGAATGCGGAAAACTGGGTCTTTCGGAATGTCCGAATTCAGGCGGATGACGGCTCAAAGGTTCGGTTTGAAAACTGCCGCAGTATGACGGGGCTTGAATGAAAACAGCAGCGCTCTTTTGCAGGACGGCGCACAGAACAGCGGTCCTCCTTTGGATTCTTTTCGTTCTTTCCGCTCCGGCACTTGCCCTGGAGGTGTGCGGGATTTTCGGCGATTCGATGGTGCTTCAGCAGGGCCGGCCGATTCCGGTCTGGGGGAAGGCGGCTTCGGGGGAGGAAATCACTGTGCGGCTGGCCGGGCAGGACAAAAGCGTGCTGGCGGATGCTTCGGGCCGGTGGCGGATTGTGCTGGAACCGATGCTGGCCGGCGGGCCGTATGAAATGACGGTTTCCGGGAAGCACGAAACCCGAACGTTTGTGGATGTCTGGCTCGGTGAGGTGTGGCTTTGCTCGGGCCAATCGAATATGGATATGACGGTCGCTCGAGAGGACCGGTATTGGTGCGGCGTGCTCAACGAGGAGGCGGAGGTGGCGGCGGCCAACTGGCCGGGCATTCGGGTCTTTGATGTGCCGTTCGGCACTCGTGATGAGCCCCTTGATAATGTGGAGGGCCGCTGGGAGGTCTGTTCCCCGGTGACGGTCGGGCATTTTTCGGCGGCGGCGTATTTTTTCGCCCGCGAGATTCATAAAAAACTGAATGTGCCGGTCGGGCTGATTACAACGGCTTACGGGGGCAGTACCGCCGAGGCCTGGATCAGCCGAAAAGCCCTCGAGGCCGAAACGGACCTGCACTTTCTGCTGGAGGAGTACGCCCGAAAATGTCAGGAGTATGACAGCGGGGCGGCTCAAAAGAAGTATGAAGCGGATTTGGCCGCGTGGAAAGAGGCCTCCGCCAAGGCCGAATCTGCCGGACAAAAACCGCCGCGAAAACCCGCCGCTGTGAAGAATCCGCATCTGGACCAGCACAGCCCCTGCGTGCTTTTTAATGCGATGGTTTCGCCGCTGATTCCCTATGCAATTCGCGGGACCTTGTGGTATCAGGGGGAATCCAATATTCCGACGGCGGCGGTGTATGACCGGATTATGGAAACGCTCATCCGGGACTGGAGAAGCCGCTGGGGACAGGGGGATTTTCCGTTTGTGTATGTGCAGCTGGCCGGCTACGGCAAGCCGCCGGCGGAGCCCTGCCGAGGCGGAGGCACAACACGGGTAAGGGAAGCCCAGGCAAAAAATCGCAATCTCCCCAATGTTGCGATGGTTACGGCGGTCGATATCGGTGAGTCGGACAATATTCATCCCAAGAATAAACAGGAAGTCGGCAGACGTTTGGCACTGGCGGCCCGCTCGCTGGCTTATGGGGAAACAATAGAATATTCCGGTCCCGTCTTTGAAAGTATGGTGGTGGAAGACAATTGCATTCGTCTGTCTTTTACACATATCGGAGGCGGGCTGGTTTTGAAAGAAGGCAGCCCGAGCGGCTTTGCGATTGCAGGTCCGGACCGAACGTTTTTTTGGGCGGATGTCCGAATTGACGGCGATACAATAGTAGTCTGTTCCCCGCAGGTCCGGGAACCGCTGGCGGTCCGCTATGCGTGGGATGATTTTCCTGTTGTGAGCTTGTATAACGCGGAAGGACTGCCCGCCGTTCCGTTTCGTACAGATTCTTTTGAATAGAAACAGGAGCAAGAAATGAATCGATGGGACCGATTGGCTCGGCAGGCGGCCGGGCTGCTGGTTGCACTCGGATTGTCCGGATGGGTTTTTGCCGCACAAACGCCGATTGGCTGGCCGACACCGACGGCGGAGAACAAGCCGTGGACGCGATGGTGGTGGCTGGGCAGTGCGGTCAACGAAGCCGATTTGTCGTTTTTGCTGGAAGAGTACAGCCGGGCAGGCATCGGAGGGGTCGAAATCTGTCCGATTTACGGCGTCAAGGGATACGAGGAGCAGTTTATTGATTTTCTTTCGCCGAAGTGGATGAAGATGCTGGCCCACACGACAGCGGAGGCCCAGCGGCTTGGAATGGGGGTGGATTTGACCACGGGGACCGGCTGGCCGTTCGGCGGACCGTATGTGCCGGATGAGCTGGCCTCAATGAAGGTGCTTTGCGAGCGGTATTCGGTCTCCGGCGGGCAGGTCTTTGAAGCGTCTGTTCCGAAAAATCCGAGGGCTTATCTGATGGCCCTGATTGCCGTTGCGGCGGATGGACGCCGGATGGATTTGACGGCAAAGGTCAAAGACGGCAGACTCCGCTGGGAAGTGCCGCAGGGCAGCTGGACAATTTATGAATTGGCGGGACGGCGTCCGGTGCAGAAGGTTAAGCGCGCCGCTCCGGGCGGTGCGGGGAACGTCGTGGACCCGTTTTCGGTGTCGGCTCTTGAAAAATACCTGGCTGCTTTTGACAAGGCCTTTGCGGGGTACGGCGGACGGATGCCGCGGGCCCATTTCCACGATTCGTTTGAGTACTTTGAAGCGGACTGGACGGCGGAGTTCTTACGGGAGTTTCAGAAGCGGCGGGGCTATGACCTGAGGGACTATGTTGAGTTTTTGTTCGGAGAGGATTCATCCGAAACAGCCGCCCGCGTGAAGTGCGACTGCCGCCGGACGCTTTCCGAGCTGCATATTGCCTATATCGAGCACTGGACGCAGTGGTGTCATCGATACAAGGGGCTCTCCCGCAATCAGGCCCACGGGGCGCCGGCCAATCTGATTGATTTGTATGCCGCGGCGGATATTCCGGAAACCGAAATCTTCCGTTCCGTGGATAACCGGCAGATTCCGATGATGAAGATGGCCTCTTCGGCGGCCCATTTGAAAGGGCAGACCCTGACCTCCGCCGAGTCTTTTACATGGCTCAAAGAGCATTTTCAGGCCTCACTGGCGGATGCCAAAGCGGCGGCGGATTTTCTGTTTTTGTCCGGCGTCAATCACCTTTTCTTTCACGGGATTCCGTATTCGCCGCAGGAGGCCCCCTGGCCGGGCTGGCAGTTTTATGCCTCGGTCAATTTCGGGCCCGGCGGCGGACTGTGGCAGGACCTGCCGGCGTTTACGGACTACCTGACCCGCTGTCAGTCGATCCTCCAGGCGGGCCGGCCGGATAATGAGATTCTGCTGTACTGGCCGGTCTATGATTTGTGGCAGGATTCAAAGGGCTTCTATCAGGCCTTTCGCATTCACAATCAGGAACAGTGGTTTTATGACAGTTCTTTCTATAAGACAGCGATGGACCTGTGGAACCGAGGATACGGATATGATGCCGTTTCCGACAGGTTTCTCCAAAAGAGCACCGTTCGGGATGGAAAAATTGTTCTCGGAGGCAATTCCTATTCGGCGGTTTTGATTCCGGCCTGCCGCCTGATGCCGACGGAGACACTGGAGACGCTGCTGAAACTGGCCGACAAGGGAGCCGTGATTTTGTTCGATTCGGGTCTGCCTTCGGATGTTCCCGGACTGAAGGATTGGCAGAAGAGACGGGAGAAGCTGAACAACACTCTGCAATCGCTTGCTTTCCGGGAGGAGGCAGCGGGTTCCTTCCGATCTTGTGTGCGCAGGAAAGGAAAGATTTTGGTTGGAAATATCGAGCCGATGCTCCAGTCCGTCGGGATTGGCCGGGAAGCGTGCACAGATACGGGTATCCAGGTCGTTCGAAGGAGCCATTCGGAGGGGTACTATTACTTTCTGGTGAATCAGAGCCAAAAACCGCTGGAGCGGTGGATACCGCTGGGCAGGCCAGCCCGTTCCGCTGTTTTGATGGACCCCCTCCATTCGGAGTGGGTGGGTCTGGCGGCTGTTCGCAGCGAAGGCGGACAAACGCAGGTGTACATCCAGATGACGGCGGGACAATCGCTGATTTTGAAAACATTCTCCAAAGAGCTGCCGAAGGGCCCTGAATGGACGTATCTTCGCTTGGGCCCGGGTTCGGTTTCTTTAGAAGGGCGATGGATGGTTGAGTTTATCCAGGGCGGCCCTTCTCTGCCGAAGCCGTGTCACATTGAGCGGCTGGATTCCTGGACTCGATGGGGTGATGAGGAAACCGAGCGGTTTGCGGGGACGGCTCGTTATACGCTCGAGTTTGAAAAGCCCGCCGGCACTGCCGAGGATTGGATTCTCGATTTGGGGACGGTTTGCGAGAGCGCACGGGTTCGGCTGAATGGAAAGGAAGTGGGAACTCTCTGGACGCCGCCGTATGTGTGCCGAATCGGCGGACTGCTTCGTGAAAGTCACAATAAGCTGGAGATTGATGTGACAAACCTGGCGGCTAACCGCATCCGGGATTTGGACAGGCGGCAGATTCGGTGGAAATATTTCTACGATATTAATGTAGTGAATATCGACTATAAACCGTTCAATGCGGCAGACTGGCCGCTTCGAGATTCGGGTCTGTTGGGGCCGGTTCGCCTGATTCCGGCAAGGGGTTTGAATCCCCTGACGGAGCCGAACCGAATTTCGGATAAGCCGACTCTTTTTATAATAGGGGATTCCACCGTGAAAAACAATACCCGCGGCTTGCAGGGATGGGGGGACCCGATTGCGGACTTTTTCGATTTATCGAAGATATCTGTCCAAAATCGGGCTATCGGCGGGCGAAGCAGCCGCACCTTTTTCACGGAAGGGCGATGGCAGAAGGTATTGGAGGAGATGAAGGAGGGCGATTTTCTTATGATTCAGTTTGGGCATAACGACAGCGGGCCGCTGGGGACAGGCAGGGCTCGCGCTTCCCTGAAGGGAATCGGCGAGGAGACGGAAGAAGTTGTATTAGAAGCAACGGGGCAGAAAGAGGTCGTTCATACCTATGGGTGGTACCTGCGAAAATACATTCGCGAAGCGAAAGAGAAGGGGGTTCAGCCGATTCTTTTATCGCCGGTTCCTCGCAACATCTGGAAGGACGGCAAGTTAACAAGGGCCGGTTCCGATTATGCTGCCTGGGCGGCACAGGTTGCACAGGCCGAGGGGGTTCCTTTCATCAATTTAAATGAGTCGATTGCCCGTGTTTATGAACAGCAGGGACAGGAGAAGGTCACGCAGGAATACTTTTTGGAGGACCACACTCATACGACATCGGCGGGTGCCCGTTTGAATGCCCTTATGGTGGTAGAAGGAATCCGAAAAATAGAAGACTGCCAACTTCGGCATTATTTGAAATAAATATATAACAAGATAGAATATATCCTTATATTATCATTTCTCTTTTTTAAGAATACAAACACTTCTTGACTTTTGACTGAAGCGTTCTATAATTCGTATTAACCGACGCTGGATTTATAGGCGGAAAGGGTGAGTTATGGTTGTTAGAGGAAATATAAGTCGTGCGTTTGCATAGAATTACATCCTGTGTGATGCAGCGGTGCAGGGTGCACGGACGGCTTGTTGCTATAGAAAATGATTCTTCAGGGAACCTGCAGAAACGGCGGCGATTCTGGAGAACAGAAGTTATGGCCGACTAAAAGAAAAAAATTTTGTCGGCCCGAAACTGTGAGTTCGGAATTGAAAAATGGGCCGTGGGATTGCGGGAAAAAGTGGTAACCTGAAGGTTTCCACTTTTTTGTTTTTATTGGATTAAGGATGCGGATTTTATGAATCAGGATGTATTACGAATCGTTGACAGTATTTCACGAGACAAAAGTATTGATAAGGAGTCTGTCTTCCAGGACCTTGAAGCCGCGATGGTTTCGGCAGCGCGCAAGCACTTCGGGGCTCCGCCGGAAAGTGATATTACCGTTCATATCGACCGCAAAACGGGAGATATTTCCGCCTTTAAGGATGGCAGTCCGATTGATATCCAAAGATTAGGGCGGATTTCGGCGCAGACAGCGCGCCAGGTGATGATTCAGAAACTCCGCGCGGATGAACGGGAGAGCATTTACGCGGAGTATGTTCAGCGGAAAGGTGAGATTGTCAACGGGACTGTAGCACGTTTTGAAGGCGGGGTGCTGGTTGTGAACCTAAGTCCTCGTGTAGAGGCGATTTTGCCAAAATCCGAGCAAATCAGCGGGGAAACGCATCACCCCGGAGAGCGGATTCGTGCGATGATTCTTGATGTGCGTGATGTATCCAGTCAGGTGAAAATTATTCTTTCCCGAACCCATCCGGATTTTATCCGCCGTCTCTTTGAATTGGAGGTACCGGAGGTGAGCGAAGGGATTATTGAGATAAAAGCCCTGGCCCGGGAGGCGGGCTATCGGACCAAAATTGCCGTGGATTCCACGGATGACAAAGTGGACCCGGTAGGGGCTTGTGTTGGGGTTCGGGGAAGCCGAATCAAAAATATTGTCGATGAGCTTGGTGGAGAAAAGATTGACATTGTGCCCTGGAGTGATTCTTCTCAGGTTTTCATTGCCAACGCACTTCGTCCGGCTAAGGTGAGTGAAATCGCCATTTGTTTTGAACTGGGGCGAGCAACGGTGGTTGTACCCGAAGACCAGTTAAGCTTGGCGATCGGCAAGCACGGCCAAAATGTGCGTTTGGCCGCTCGTTTGACCAGCTGGGATATTGATATTTTAACTCCTCCGGAGTATAACCGAGAGGTGGAGCGGCTTTCGGCCTGCATCGGTCAAGTTGAGGGGGTAGATGATTCTTTTGTCGATAAGTTGCTGGCCTTGGGAATTATTTCCGTTTTGGATCTTGAAGAGGTGGGGGTAGAGCCGCTGGTAGAGGAACTGAAGATTTCGAGTGAGTTGGCTCTTCGGATTATTAAGGCCGCGGAAGCAGCCGCCAAAGAAATGGCGGCGGAAGAAAAAATGACCCAGGCCGAAGGCTTGCTGATGCAGGAAAAGGCGCGCAGCGAAAGAAAACGAAAGAGTTAAAAGGTGTACACGTTTTCGGAAGGCAGAGAAAGACTTCCGTAAGGTTGTACAGGAGAACCCAAATTGGCAAAGGCGGTAACAAAAGTTTATCTTCTGGCGAAAGAGTTGGGGGTTAAAAGCCAGGCCATCGTGGCCAAATGTCAGGCCGAAGGGCTGGATATCAAAACCCATATGTCCCCTTTGACGGCCGGTCAGGTAGCAACCATCCGGGAGTGGTTCAGCGAGGGAGAACACACGACGTCTGTGGAGACCGCCGAACGAGTCGATTTGGAAAAGGTGCGGGTGCCCCGTCGAAAAAAAGGTACCGCTTCGACGGAAGAGACCGCAGCTGCTCCGGCTGCACCTGCAGAGACTTCTGAATCTGTTCAAGTAGCGGAAGCACCGGCGGAAACGAAAGAGATGCCGGAAACGGAAACGGTCCCTGTGTCAGAGACAGGGGTTTCAGAACAGGCGGCTCCTGTCGTTCCTGCAGCGGCGGCTTCGGCAGAGCCGACAATTATGGCGGAGCCCCCTGCGCCGCAAGTTCAGGAGACACCGATGGCTGCTCCGCCGCCTCCGCCCCCGCCTCCGGAGCCGATTCTGCCGGCCGGTCCGAAACTGGAGAAACCCACGCCTGCTCAGCTAACCGGACCGACGGTGATCCGGGTTGAAAAACCGGAAGTTGATTCGCGCCGGTTCGCCGGAAAGCGGCCGCGTCCGCCGATGAAGGGAGCGGTGAAACCCATAGCAGAACCGCTGATTCCAGCGGTTGAAGACGAACCGGACACAACCGCCAAAAAGCCCAAAGACAAAACGCATGGGCGCCGAAAGCACCATGCCGATGAAGAGGAAGAACGCCTGCTCAAAGGAGGGCCGAAGCGGATTCGGGAGCGGGATTTGGAGGAGCGGCGGGCTCGACTGGCGGCTGCGGAAGGGGAATGGGTTCGGAACCGTCCGCCTCGCCGGATTGAAACCAAATCCAAGACCGAGGAAGCGGCTCCGCCGGTAGAGCGGCCCGCTAAGGCCGTTGTGACCGAACCGATTCTGGTGAAAGACCTTTCCGCTGCTTTGGGTGTAAAGACCAGTGATATTATCGCCAAGCTTCTGGCGGAAGGAGTTATTGCGACGGCCAACCAGGCAATCTCTGTTGATACGGCCGAGCTGATTGCGATGGAGTTCGGCACAGAACTGGTCGTAGAACGGAAACGTACCGTTCTGGAGCAGATTGAAAAGGAATTTGAACAGCGTCCGAGACTTCATCTGCAGAAGCGTCCGCCGATTGTCACGATGCTCGGCCATGTGGACCACGGCAAGACCAGTTTACTGGACCGGATTCGCAAGACGTCTGTGGCGGCCGGAGAAGCCGGCGGGATTACGCAGCACATCGGCGCTTATCAGGTGGAAATCAACGGCAAGCGCATCACGTTTTTGGATACGCCGGGTCATGAAGCGTTTACTTCGATGCGGGCACGCGGAGCGCAGATGACCGACATTGTCGTTCTGGTTGTGGCGGCGGATGACGGGGTGATGCCGCAGACAGTAGAGGCGATTCATCACGCCAAGGCCGCCGGTGTTGAAATTCTGGTGGCGCTGAACAAAATCGACCTGCCGGGGATTGATTTGCACCGCATCTATGGGCAGCTGGCGGAGCATGAACTGACGCCTGCCGAATGGGGCGGAAATACAGAGATTGTCAAAACCAGTGCCGTAACCGGACAGGGTATTGAGGATTTGATTGAACATCTGGATTATATTGCGGAGCTAAAGAACTATCAGGCCGACCCGACCTTGCCGGCGACAGGGTGGGTTGTGGAGGCCAAGATGGCTCCCAGCCGCGGCGCGGTGGCCACGCTTCTGATCAAAGAAGGCGAGCTGAAAAAGGGCGACATTGTGCTGGCAGGTGGGGCCTACGGACGGGTCCGTACCATTACCGACAGTTGGGGGCATGCCGTTAAAAAAGCCACTCCTTCTATGCCGGTGGAGATTACCGGGCTCGACGGGGTTCCGCAGGCGGGAGATAAGTTCTATTGTCTGTCCGACATCAACCGGGCTCAGGAGGCGGCGGAGGAAATCCGGATGCTCAGCCGGGAAGAATCGCTGGCGCGGCGTTCTCAGGTGACGCTGGACAATCTGTTCAAGCATATCGAAGCCGGCAAAATCAAGGAACTGAATCTGATTGTGCGTGCGGATGTGCAGGGTTCGGTGGATGTACTGGTTCGCTATTTGACGGAATTGAGTACTCCTGAGGTGAAAGTCAAAGTGATTCATGCCGGTGTCGGCGGCATTACGGAAGGCGATGTGGTGCTTGCCCAGGCCTCGGATGCCATCATCATCGGTTTTAATGTTGTTCCGGAAGACCGAGTCCGGCAGATGGCGGAGGCGGTCCGGGTGGATATTCGTCTGTACAATGTGATTTACCGCATTACCGAGGACTTGAAAGCAGCGATGAAAGGGCTTCTGGAGCCGGTGGAGCAGGAAAAGACGCTGGGCCGGCTGGTTGTCCGCAATACCTTCAAGATTTCCGGAGTGGGAACGGTGGCCGGATGCTTTGTCGAAAACGGCGTGGTTACCAAAAATGCCAAGCTGCGTCTGATTCGCAACAACATTGTTGTCAAGGACAATTGCGCCATCGAATCGCTGCGGCATTTCAAAGACGATGTGCGGGAGGTCAAGGCCGGTCTGGAGTGCGGAATTAAGATTGTCGGTTTCGACGACGTCAAAACCGGCGATGTGCTGGAGGCTTATGAGATTGTACAGGTCGCCCGCGATTTGTAAGCAGGACGAGCGGATTTTGTTGGGAAAGACAGGTTGGAAATGTTCATGGCAAGCCGCAGACTGGAACGAATAGCCGGAGTGATTCGTGAATCGGTGAGCTCCACGATTCTGACACGTCTAAGTGATCCTCGCATTCAGGGATTGGTGACTGTAACGGAAGTGGAGGTAACAGCCGACCTGCGTCAGGCCACCGTTTATCTGAGTGTCAGCGGAGTGGATGAAGCGGCCCAGGAACTGACGATAAAAGCCATCCGGCATGCGGCCGGAGTTTTTCAGGCCGCGCTGGGGCGGGTGCTGGTCTGCCGATATGTGCCCCATCTTCGTTTTGAGATGGATCGAAAGTTTCATACGACCCTGGAGACGCTGCGGCTGATAGAGGAAATTCGCCGCCAGTGGGATGAGACGGACGAGGAGAGGCAGAACCCGGAAGAAAATGGGCCGCAAGAGGAGCCCCGGCTATGAAAAACAGCAAAGAATACGGTACCAAGCTGAAAAAAGTCTTTCAGAGCTGGAAACGTCAGGGATCTGATTGTGAATCTGTGACGTATGAGGACCCGATTGAGGCCCTTGTTGTGGGGCTGATCAGCGAAATGTATCCGGAGGCGGAAGCCAAAAAGATTTACAAACGCATTCAGAGCCACTTTGTGGACCTGAATGACTTGCGGGTCGCCCGCAGCGAGGAGATTCTTGAGGTTATGGGCGATCACAGTCCGCAGGCGCAGACCACTGCGCAGACCCTCACGCGGATGCTGAATCAGGTTTGTGACCGTTATGATGCGCTGAGTCTGATTTCTCTTCGCAATCTCGGCAAACGGCAGGGGCGCAAGGCCGTGGAAGACATCGAAGGCGTTACCCGTTTTGCGGCGGACTACTGCTTTTTAACGGCACTGGGAGGCCACGCGATTCCTCTTACGGGGAAGATGAAAGAGTATCTGATTCGGGAAGAGATGATTCATCCGGAGGCCGCCGAAGAGGAGATCCACGGATTTCTGGAACGTCAGATTGCCGCAGCGGACGGCTGGCTGTTTTATTCCCTTCTGCGGGCGGCGGCGGAGGGAACTCTGTCGTCGGCTGAGAAAGGCCGTTCTGCGGATTCGGATGCAAAGAACAAGAAAAAACCAAAACAGAGCAAACGGAAAGATTCAGCGAAAAAATGAGTGCACGACAGTCAGAGCAAATGAAAAATCCATCAAAAGACAACCAGCTGTCCCAGCCCGTTCTGAAACTGGGAATTCCCAAGGGCAGTCTGCAGAATGCCACGATTGATCTGTTTGCGAAGGCGGGGTTTTCCATAACGGGAGCGGATCGAAGTTATTTTCCGCAGATCGATGACCCTCAGATTCAGCCGATTCTGCTGCGGGCCCAGGAAATGAGCCGTTATGTGGAGGCCGGGGTTCTGGATGCGGGCTTTACCGGCTATGACTGGATTATGGAAAACAATTCCAAAGTCCACGAGGTCTGTCCGCTTGAATACAGCAAGGCAACTTCTGCACCGGCCCGCTGGGTTCTGGCTGTTCCGAATGAATCGAAAGTCCAAAACCCCGAAGACCTCGAAGGAGGCATTATTGCAACGGAACTGGTCGGTGTCACGCAGCGGTATTTCCGCCGTAAAAAAATTCGGGTGAAGGTGGAGTTCAGCTGGGGAGCGACGGAAGTCAAGGCCCGGCTGGTCAACGGCATTGTAGAACTGACGGAAACGGGCTCTTCCCTGCGGGCCAACAACCTCCGCATTGTGGATACTGTTCTGGTCTCTACGACCCGTTTTATCGCCAATCGGCAGGCGTGGAAGGATTCGTTCAAGAGGCAGAAAATTGAGAATCTGGCCATTCTCCTGAATGCAGCCATCAATGCAAAAACTCTTGTCGGAATGAAGATGAATGTCGCCAAAAAGGATTTGCCGGCTGTTCTGCAGATTCTTCCGGCGGAAAAGAGCCCGACGGTTTCCCCGCTGGCGGATTCGGACTATGCGGCTGTGGAAATTGTGGTGGAGGAAAAGGTTGAACGTGAGCTGATTCCACGGCTGAAATATGCGGGCGCTTCCGGGATCATCACCTATTCTCTCAATAAAGTGATTCATTAATCAGCGAAAATAAGGGAACCATTCAAAGCGGGAAGACGGATATGGCAGGACATTCACACTGGGCAGGCATCAAGCATAAGAAGGCAGCCAATGACGCCAAACGCGGCAAGCTCTGGAGCAAAATTGCCCGAATGATTATTGTGGCGGCCAAGAATGGCGGCGGAGACCCGGAGGCCAATCTGCCTCTTCGATACGCCATCGATAAAGCCAAAGCGGCCAACATGCCAAAAGATACGATTGAAAAGGCCATCAAAAAGGGTACGGGTGAGCTGGGCGGCGTGCATTACGAAGAAGTGCTGTATGAGGGCTATGCACCCGGCGGAGTGGCGGTGATGATTGAGGGACTGACAGATAACCGCAATCGGACGGCTCCCGAAATTAAGAAAATCTTTGAGAGACGAGGCGGTTCGCTGGGGGCCAGCGGCTGCGTGAGCTGGATGTTCTCGAAGAAAGGATTAATTACCGTCGATACATCCGCTATCGGAGAAGATGAACTTCTGGAACTGGCCTTGTCAGCGGGGGCGGAGGATTTGCAGAACACCGGACGATTGTATGAAATCACCTGTCCGCCGGCTGCTTTTGAGTCCTTGAAGAAGGCTCTTCAGACGCGGAATATCCCGCTGTCTTCTGCAGAAATTGCCATGGTACCCCAAACCCATGTGCAGGTGACGGATGAGGAGACAGCCCGAAAAATCCTCGGCCTGATGGAGGATATTGAAGACCACGATGATGTGCAGAATGTCTATGCCAATTTTGACATTCCGGACAGCATCCTGGGGCGGATTGAATCGTAGAGCTGAATGATTTACGGGGAGGGCGGCGGAGTTTCCGGTGCGGGACGGTTTTCTGTTTTTGATTGAACAAATGCTTTTGCATAGTGATATCGGCCTTCCCCCAGCCGGCTGAATATTGGGTACTCCGGGTACATTTGCTGAAATTGTCTGCGGTAGTCCTCTTCAATTTTTATTGCCAGAGCGTACCAGCCGACGGCTTCTTCCGCACGTTCATTTTGTTCGGAAAGCAGTCCGAGTTTGTAGGCCAGCCGGTCGCTCCCGGGGAAATGCTCCCATGCCTGCAGGGTCCAGTGATAACTTTTTTGACGGAATTGTTTTTGGAGGTCTTCCGATTTTTCGGATTCGGCACGCAGGAGAAACAAGTCTCCTATCGCTTCCATCAGACGATAGTCGTGCGGATTGCGGGTTAGGGCACGGGCAAAAGCTTTTTCAGCTTTTTCGAGAGTCATCTGCTTGCCGATAATTCTGCTCTCCGCCTGCTGAAGAAGGATTTGCCCCTGATACCATGCGGGCTGCGGAGAAAGCGGGTCTTTTTCCTCGGCCTTCTGCAGCAGATGGATGCTTTCAGAGGGATTTCGAAAAGCTTCTTGGATGAGTAAGCCCGCCCGGAAAGGAAGAAGCATCCCCCAATAGAACGAGACGGCAAAAGCGCCGGACAGAAGGGCAAGAAGACCCCCTCGTCGGAGGAAATTCCCGAGCAGGAAGGGACGGGAGGGAGCCGTAAACGCCCAGACGGCGGCCAAACAGAGCATCAAAGCGGTCAAAACGGCTGTTTCGAAAACAGCGAAATCAATCAAATTGTGAATAAGAACGGACAAGATGCCCCATCCGAGAGCGGGCAGAAGAGCCCGTCGCAGGAGCGGCTGATCTGTCGGTACGCGTCCGGCCAGAATCAAAAGGCCGAGAGTCAGAAGCATGACCCCGGCCGGAGCCAGATAAAACACCAGATAATAGGCCCCGCGAATGAACGGGTCTGTTTCCGCATCGGTTTGTTCGGCTACCCCAGGACGTACTATCAGAAGCATTATGGCTGAAAAGGCCAGAAGAAGAAGCCCTGTGGGCAGAGAAGGCCCCTTAGTTGTCTGAGGTTCACAAGAAGGACGGTCCGACCGGAGGGTTGTCCACAGCGGCAGGAGCAGAATGCCTGTAAAAATCAGGGCTGCAGGAATGCCGTATTGAGCGGCCAGCGACAGAAGAAAATTGTGCGGGTCACGGATGAGTTCAGGAGCTGCCGGGATTTTATACAGCGGATACCAGATTGTAAAGTTGCCGCCGCCGACCCCTCGCAGCGGATGTTCCGCAATCATCTGAAGGGTGCTGACCCAGTACTGCCAGCGGACCAGCATGGCATTGGGACCCGGCAGTCGGCCGTGCCGGATTCCATAGAGAATGGCTGAAAGAACGGTTGCGGCTGCGCAAAACAGCCCGAGGACTACCAGTTTTTTTCGATGAGGCCAAATCCGCTTGCCCTGCCAAACACAGAAAATCCAGCCGAAAAGGCAGATGAGACCCGCTGTGATTGCTCCTCGGCTTCTGCATAGGAACAGACCGTAGGCAAGAAGAAGGATGATCGGCAGGTACAGAAGAATCTGAACGAGTCGTCCCTGAGAAGGGGGCTGGTACCTTGCATACGTCAGGAGCCCCAGACCGCCGAATATGCACAGTAGCAGAAAAGAACCGGTTGAATTGCTTGTGGTCAGAAACCCCCGGACGTCTTTGGAACGGAGCCGATGTTCAAACTGCCATTGTTTGAGAGTACCCGGCTCGATTCCCAGTTCCTCCAAAACCTTCTGCGGATTTTGCTCATAATTGCGCAGGACGGTTTCGTTGTCGGTCATGGCCTGTTCCCGGCACTGATAGACAGCGGTGATCCCGAGAGCGGTCAAGACCCACAGGAAGAGGAGAATGCGGTCGGTTTTTCGGAATAATTCGGAGGCCGTCGGAAGAATCAGCAGCGGTGCGGCCAACGTTGTCAGTTCCGTCAATGCATCGCATTTGTTCGATGCGGCGAAAAAGGAAAACAGCCCCAGTAAAATGAAAAGGATTGCTCCGAATGTGAGCCGGTCGCTGATTTGGCGGTCGGGGGGGCGGAGAATCTGAGCGGCCTGATGCACAAAAAAGATGAGGAGCAGAAGGAAAGAAATCAGCAGACTGTTTACCGGCCCGGGGAGAAGAAGAGAAGGGGTAACGGGGGCGGAATAATAGGTTATTTCGATAAAAACGGAGCGAAGGACCAAAACCCCCAGAATCAGAATCAGAGCCGTATTTTCCCCTAAAGTCGAAAAAATCGAAGGTTTCACTTTTGCAGAAAGAGACGCTTTCTTCATTTTCTTTCTCTGAAGGAATTCGCGTTCATCTGTCCGCTGCTTTCGAGAACAGCGATGACTCCAAGCACCATCAGGGTTTGAAGAAAAATCAAAACAGCTCCCATCCAGTCTGTTTTCTGCAGGACAACGGCCCCGGCGGATGTGCACAGGGTTGCCAGATAAAGCGTCAAAGCCACCTGCCTGTCGGACAGTCCCCGCCGGCGGAGTCGATGAGAAAAGTGCTGTGTATCCCCAGTCAGAGGGTTTTTGCCCTGACGGATGCGGAGAAAAACCACACTGGCAAAATCATACAACGGAACGGCCATAACAATCAGCGGCATAAAAACGGCACTGAGGTGCAGTTCAAGGGCCGGATTATAATAGGTTGTCCGCAAAGTCAGTACGGCCACAAAAAAGCCGATAACCAGCGAACCGGCATCCCCCATAAAGATTGTTGCGGGAGGGAAGTTAAAGACCAGGAATCCCAGCAGACTTCCCAGAAGGAGAACAGCCAATCCTCCGATAAAGACCTGTCCGCTTCGAATAGCGGCCGTTAACAGGACGACTGCTGTAATGGCTGCAATGCCTGCGGAAACGCCGTCCATATTATCCAGAAAGTTGAAGGCATTAATCAGAATGACCATCCACAGTACGGACAGAACAATCGTAATCAGTCGATTTTGGATGAAGAATTCCAGGCGTATATCCGCCAGGGTTGCGGCCGCGGCGGAAACGAGGATTTGCACGGTCAGCTTCGAAAAAGGCCCCAGCCGTTTTTTATCATCCCACAGCCCCAAAATGTGTAAAACAAAAGCACACGCAAGGACGAGCAGTAAATCGACACGTTTGGTCCGGAACCCCTCTATATAAGGAACAAGGGAAGGGAAAGCCCCGCTGATTTGGGAAGAGCCGAACTGGATGAATAGGAGAGCGGCCGAGAGCAGGAGCAGCAGAGTGCCGAAAATGGCAATTCCGCCCCCCAAGGCAACGACAGACTGATGATAGCGGTCTGCCTGCGGGTATGCCGCAAAGCCGATGCGGATAGCCAGCCGCCGGACTACGGCTGTAAGGCCCGCGGACAGACCGAAAGCAAGAACGCCTAAAAGTATTCCAAAAAGCAGAAACAAACTCATGGTTCTTGTTCCTTCGCTGTTAAGCCGATAAGATACTTCAAAAAAAGGTTTTCTGTAAGAAAAAATTGTTTCTTGATTGGGTGTATTTTGGGGGTTCATTTGGTTGAGGTAAAATAGAACCGATTTTGTTGAGAAAGGGAGAAAAATGGACGTGATGAAAGCGATTGAAAATCGTTATTCCTGCAGGGCTTATCTTTCAAAACCGGTTGAAAAAGAGAAACTGATGCGGATTTTGGATGCGGCACGGCTGGCTCCGTCTGCCCGCAATCTGCAGGATTGGCGTTTTGTCGTTGTTACAGAGGAGCAAAAGCGTAGAGAATTGGCCCAGGCGGCCTATAATCAGGCCTTTGTGGCCCAGGCACCGGTCGTGATAGTGGCTTGCTCTGTCAGTTCCTATATGATGCGGTGCGGCCAGCCCATTGCACCGATTGATGTCTCCATTGCCTTGGAGCATATAGCGCTGGAGGCGGTCGAATTGGGTCTGGCAACGTGTTGGATTGGTTCATTTCTGCCGCACGAGGTGCGCAGAATTTTGCAAATCCCTACGGATGCAGTACTTGTGGAATTGATGACGCTCGGGTATCCGGCGGATGAGTGGAAGAGCCCCCAACGGCTTTCGCTGGAGAAAATTGTCTGTTTTGAAAAGTGGGGTTTTTAGGCATCTCGTCCTATTCTTGCCTTTTTTTCTGAAAAGAAATATTTTTTTGGGTGTACTATTAGAAATAATTATAGTGCTATACAAAACTTAAAAAATTCGAAAGGAGATTGCCTCCATAGCAAGACCAATTTCTGGAGAGATGACAATGAACTGTCTACGTATCTGATGCTGTTTACGCCGATGCTGATTGTGATGATGGAGCCGGCCGCCGGCAGTTATGTTTTTCGGATTTTGAACTTTGCGGATGAACCCCCGATTATGTTGCAGCTGCAGCTGAGGTGGGTAGACCCCACGCAGCCGCCGATTGCTGTTTCAGGTTTGGGGTTTGACAGCGGCTTGGGATTCTTTGCCGGTCTTTTACAAATGGTGAATTGGAGGGGAAAAAGCATTTGATTTTAAGAATCGCTCTGGTATAGTGTTAGCAAAGTCGGCAGAGGGGCTGTCGTATAATGGGAGTACACCGCGGTCGCATCGCGGGGATGCGGGTTCGATTCCCGCCAGCTCCAATCACAAGTAGAGGAAAATGGTTTTTCTAATCCTTTGATAGGGTCTCGTCGGCAGCTTGTTTTCTATCGGCTTTAGCCGCCAAAGCATCGACGATTTCTTTTTGATCCAGCGGAAGAAGTCCCAAGTTCGGCAGCACGACCGAAATCCTTTGTTTGGTTTGGAGTGTTGCAGATGGATGGTTCAGGACGGTCAGCAGCACATCTTTTATCTGTTGGCTGGTTCCTTTTCGGATAGCGAGCAAATTCACAAGGTATTCCAATTCTTTTTCCGTAAGGTCTTTGCGGTAAGCCAGATTGCGAAGGGCCTGGTTGCGGGTCGGACTGTCATTTATTTGGGCGGCCGCGTAAATGGCCGGAATATAAAACCCGGGGGGTTGCGGAACCCGCGCAGCCTGATAATTTGAACACCCGTAAATCTCTATCAGCAGCACAAGGAACAATCCTTTTTTCATACAGTCCTCCCTGATTTCAAACAAAGCAGTTTGGTTATAGGATAAGTTTAAGGAAGAAAAGTTCAATGGGAAAAAACTGGCTTTTTCGTTATATGGCGTTATATTTTCGGAAAGACAAAAGCAGATAAATGGAATTAGGATTGCTTTTAAGAGGTTTTTATGGCGAAGGTGTTGATTATTGGTGCCGGCGGAGTGGGGAATGTTGTCGTAAAAAAGTGTGCCCAGGTGCCGCAGGTTTTCAGCGAAATTGTTCTGGCCAGCCGCACCAAAGCCAAATGCGATAAGATTGCTTCGGAAGTCAGCCGTCCGATTGTTACCGAGCAGGTGGATGCGGATGACGCCAAACAGGTCGCGGCGCTTATTCAAAAGCATCAGCCGGAGCTGGTGATTAACGTAGCGCTGCCGTATCAGGATTTGCCGATTATGGAGGCGTGTCTGGCGACGCGGACCCATTATCTGGATACGGCCAACTATGAGCCGAAGGATGAGGCGAAGTTCGAGTACAAATGGCAGTGGGCCTACCATGACCGGTATGCACAGGCGGGCATTATGGCCCTGCTGGGCAGCGGCTTTGACCCGGGCGTGACGAATGTCTTCTGCGCCTACGCCCAGAAGCATTTCTATGATGAGATTCACTACGTGGATATTGTGGACTGCAATGCGGGCGAGCATGGACATCCGTTCGCAACCAATTTCAATCCGGAGATTAATATTCGGGAGATTACCCAGAAGGGCAAATACTGGGAGAACGGCCGGTGGGTTGAGATTGAGCCGATGAGCGTCCGCAAAGATATCGACTATCCGGAGGTTGGGCCGCGGGCATCGTATCTGCTCTATCACGAGGAGCTGGAGTCGCTGGTCAGACATATTCGAGGACTCAAGCGGATTCGATTCTGGATGACCTTCGGCGAGCAGTATTTGACGCATCTGCGGGTGCTGCAGAATGTCGGAATGACGCGGATCGACTCGGTGGAGTATGAAGGGCACAAGATTATTCCGCTGCAGTTCTTGAAGGCCGTTTTGCCGGACCCGGGCTCGTTGGGCGTTACATACAAGGGCAAGACCTGCATCGGGTGCATCTTCGACGGGGTTAAATGCGGCAAGCGCCGTCAGATGATGATTTACAATGTTTGTGACCACGCGGAATGCTACCGCGAAGTCGGTGCGCAGGCGGTGTCCTACACAACCGGTGTGCCCGCTATGATTGGAGCCAAGATGATGCTCGAGGGCAAGTGGAAAGGAGCAGGGGTCTTTAATATGGAGCAGTTTGACCCCGATCCCTTTATGGAGGATTTGAACCGCTACGGCCTGCCGTGGAAGGTGCTGGACGGCAAGACGCTGGAGGGCTGAAAAAGAAGGCAAAGCAGATTTACATTGTCCGGTTCTTGGTTTGCGGTCTATCTTTTCGGTTCAGAGGGGCGGTTCGTTAGCCGATAATACCTAAGGAGTGTATCCGGCTGAATCAGTCGGCTTTCGAATTCAAAAAAAAGGAAAAAGGGGTTGGAAAACGAATCGGAAAAACTTCAGTCGATTCAGTCGCAGATTGACGAGCTGAACAATCTGCTTTCTGAGGTGATTGAACCTGTACCGCCGCCGTCGCCGCGGCTGGAGCGGTTGGGGATTTTGCTGCTGAAGCTGCAGGACGGCCTGCTGGAGGACCGTTTTGTCCGCCGGCTGGAAAAATGGCTGAAGGCCGACCCGGAAGCGCTGGACTATTATCTGGACTTTATGATGCTTTCGGCCTTGCTTCGACTGCATTTTCATCCGGAGGGGCTGCCCAGTCCGGCCTTCGAAGCCGCAAAACCTTCCTGAACACATCATTTGTCAAACCATTTCGAATCTTTAATCCTTATCCGGAAAAGTACGGATACGTGGAGGGGAGAATATCTGTTTTCTAAAAAAGGCTCGAATTTTTTTGTTTTTTCTTGACAAAGACAAACGGGGAAGGGGTAATATTTACAATCAGC